>FLTS01000001.1:314687-629375 GCA_900078405.1 uncultured Stenotrophomonas sp.
GAGCAATATTTGGAGCAGCCTTCCATGATCGACACGAACGCCGACGGGCCCTCGGCGCGTGGCTCGGGCAGGCGGTCGAACTTCTCGATCTCGGGGAAGCTGATGTCCACCTGCGGCCGGTTCTGCTCGCGGCGGGCGCGGATCAGCTCGGGCAGGCGATGCAGGGTCTGCGGGCCGAACACCAGATCGACATACGGCGCGCGCTTGACGATGGCCTCGCCTTCCTGCGAGGCCACGCAGCCGCCGACGCCGATGATGACCTCGCGGCCGCCGGCCTTCAGCTCCTTCCAGCGGCCGAGCTGGCTGAACACCTTTTCCTGCGCTTTCTCGCGGATCGAGCAGGTGTTGACCAGCACCACGTCGGCTTCCTCGGGGTTGTCGGTCAGCTCCAGCCCCTCGTGCTCGGCCAGCACGTCGGCCATCTTGGCCGAGTCGTACTCGTTCATCTGGCAACCGTGGGTTTTTATGTAGAGCTTGCCGCGCACCTCGCCTGCGACTTTTCGTCGCAGGCCGGGCAGGGGCACCAGCCCGGCGGCAGGCGTGGCGGCGGGGGCTGGCACGGCGGGGCCGGCCGTTGTCGGCAAAGGGGAAGCTGGCGTCCCGGGCATGGTGCTTATTCCAGACGGGTGGGCGGGCAGGCAGCCCGGCGGGCTGCGGCGAAGGGGGCGATTGTACCGGCGGCACGGCCAACTGGCGTCGCCGGGTTGGCATTCATGCCGGGAAACTGGGACACTCGCGGCCGCAATGAAGACAGTATTGGGGCTCGGGGGATTGTTGATCGCTTCGTTGGCGGCAATGCCGGCCAGCGCGGGCACCCTGTACAAGTGCGTCAGCGCCGACGGGGTTTCCAACTACGTCAGCAAGCGCATCCGCGGTGCCAGTTGCAGCGTGGTCAGCAATTACCGTGCATCGGCCCCGGCTTCGAGGCCACGGGTGCCGCCGCCGGCTCCGGCTCCGGTCGCCCCCCCGCCGCCTGCCGACGCAACTGCGCCGGCGGCGAAGATCGCCGCAGACGTCGCCCCTTCCGCCATCGCCGTCAGTGCGCCGCCGGTCCGGACGCGTACCAGCCACACCCAGCGCGTGGTCAGCGGGCAGGTCTATTCCTACATGAAGGACGGCGTGCGGCATTACACCAGTGCCCGGCCGGCGCAGGTCGCCAGCCTCGGCGAGGTGCGCACCATCCGCTACAGCTACATCGAGCGCTGCTACGCCTGCGGCGCCAACAACGGCGTCAATTTCGGCACAGTGCGCCTGAACACCACCGCCTTCCAGCACGAGATTGCTGCCGCGGCACGCGAATTCGGCGTGGAAGAGGCGGTGATCCGGGCGGTGATCCATGCCGAGTCGGCCTACAAGCCTGGCGCGCTCAGCCGTGCCGGGGCGCAGGGACTGATGCAGCTGATGCCGGCAACCGCCCGCCGTTTCGGGGTTGTCGATGCCTATGACGCACCGCAAAACATCCGTGGCGGCGTGCAGTACCTGGCCTGGCTGCTGCGCCGCTTCAATGGCGACCTGACCCTGGCCGCGGCCGGCTACAACGCCGGCGAGGGCGCGGTGGCCCGGCACGGTGGCGTGCCGCCCTACAGCGAGACGCAGTACTACGTGAAGCGCGTGGCGCAACTGGCCGAGCGTTATCGCAACGAGCTGAGGTCGCACCAGTGAGGCGATGGGCCGCCTGCCGAGGATCGCCGTGACGAAAGCCGAGTGGTTGTTTGAGCGCATTGTCTGGGCTGCATGCGTTCAGCTAAACTCGGGAGCGGTTTAGATAAGTGGCGGCCGAAGGTTCAAGGACCCGGGCCGCTGGCAGCCTCAAGCTACCTAAAGTCAAATGAGTCGGAGTGCCGGATGGCCAACGATGGGGTAAACGATCCAGTCAACGCCGGGCGTCGGCGGTTTCTGACCGCCACCACGGTTGTGGTTGGAGCGGTCGGTGCCGGTTTCGCGGCGGTTCCTTTCATCAAGTCGTGGAATCCCAGCGCCCGTGCCAAGTTGGCCGGCGCGCCGGTGACCGCGGACATCAGCGCCCTGCAGGAAGGCCAACGGCTGGTCCTGGAGTGGCGTGGCCAGCCGATCTGGATCGTCAAGCGCTCCAAGGCGATCCTCGATGCACTGCCCACCTTGGATAACCGCCTGCGCGACCCGCAGTCGGGCAACCTCGACCAGCAGCCGGCCTACGTGCTCACGGGCAACCCGGAGTTCCGCTCGATCAAGCCGGAAATCTCGGTGCTGGTCGGCCTGTGCACCCATCTGGGCTGCTCGCCGGAAATGGCTGCCGAGATCAAGCCCGAGCCATACGACCCGGAATGGAAGGGCGGCTATTTCTGCCCCTGCCACAAGTCGCGTTTCGACATGTCGGGGCGTGTGTTCCAGGGCGTGCCGGCGCCGACCAACCTGGTCGTGCCGGCGCACCATTACGCCGATGACAACACCATCGTCATCGGCGTCGATCCGCAGGGGGCAGCATAATCATGGCTGACAACATCCTCGTTCGCGCCGCCAACGGCGTGATGGACTGGGTCAACGAGCGCGCCCCGGCACTGATGCCGATGTACCGGAAGCACATGTCCGAGTACTACGCGCCGAAGAACTTCAACATCTGGTACATCTTCGGCGTGCTGTCGATGGTGGTGCTGGTCAACCAGATCGTCACCGGCATCTTCCTGACGATGCACTACAAGACCAGCGCGGCGGAAGCCTTCGCCTCGGTCGAGTACATCATGCGCGACGTCGAGTGGGGCTGGCTGATCCGCTACATGCACAGCACCGGCGCCTCGCTGTTCTTCATCGTCGTCTACCTGCACATGTTCCGCGGGCTGATGTACGGCAGCTACCGCAAGCCGCGCGAGCTGGTGTGGATCCTCGGCATGCTGATCTATCTGGTGCTGATGGCAGAGGCCTTCATGGGCTACGTGCTGCCGTGGGGCCAGATGTCGTTCTGGGGCGCGAAGGTCATCATCTCGCTGTTCGGCGCGATTCCGGTGATCGGCAACGGCCTGACCGAGTGGATCATGGGCGACTACCTGCCGTCCGACGCCACCTTGAACCGCTTCTTCGCCCTGCACGTGATCGCGCTGCCGCTGGTGCTGCTACTGCTGGTGGTGCTGCACCTGGGTGCGCTGCACGAGGTGGGTTCCAACAACCCGGACGGCGTGGAGATCAAGAAGGGCCCGAAGGGCAACCGCTGGTCGCCGACCGCGCCGGCCGATGGCGTGCCGTTCCACCCGTACTACACGGTGAAGGACTCCTTCTACGTGTTCGCGATGATGGGCATCGCCGCCTTCATCATCTTCTTCGCCCCGGCGTTCGGCGGCTGGTTCCTCGAACACGACAACTTCACCGAGGCCAACCGCCTGGTGACGCCCGAGCACATCAAGCCGGTGTGGTACTACACCCCGTACTACGCGATGCTGCGCGTGGTACCGCACAAGCTCAGCGGCGTGCTGGTAATGTTCGGCGCGATCGCGATCCTGTTCGCGCTGCCGTGGCTGGACCGTGCCAAGGTCAAGTCGTACCGCTACCGCGGCGTGCTGTCGAAGGTGCTGCTGTTCGCCTTCGCCATCAGCTTCGTGTGGCTGGGCAAGATCGGTGCCGGCCCGGGTACCGACCCGGTGGAGACCATCATCGGCCGCTTCCTGACCGGGTACTACTTCCTTTTCTTCCTGACCATGCCAGTGTGGACCAAGCTGGACAAGACCAAGCCGGTGCCGGAACGGGTGACGACGCATGACTAAGAAATGGTTTGCCTTGCTGGCTGCTGCCGGCACCGCGTTGCTGTTCTCCACTGCCGCGTTGGCATCGGGCGGCGGCTCGCTGCAGCAGGCCGGCAACGATCTGACCGACCAGGCATCGCTGCAGCGCGGTGCGCAGGCCTACATGAGCTACTGCTCGGGCTGCCACTCGCTCAAGTACCTGCGCTACTCGCGCATGGCCTCGGATCTCGGCCTGACCGAAGACCAGGTGATGGCGAACCTGAACTTCACCGGCGCCAAGGTTGGTGAGCAGATCCTCGTGACGATGTCCAAGGAGCAGGGCGACAAATGGTTCGGCAAGATGCCGCCGGACCTGAGCCTGATTTCCCGCGTGCGCGGCACCGACTGGATCTACACCTACCTCAAGTCGTTCTACCTGGACGAATCGCGTCCGCTGGGCTGGAACAACAAGCTGTTCCCCAATGCTTCCATGCCCAACCCACTGTGGGAGCTGCAGGGCCTGCAGCATGCCGAGTTCGGTGAGCCCGACGTGGCCGGTGAGCGCCACCCGGAGCGGCTGGTCGTCACCAGCCCGGGCGACGTGAGCCCGGCCGAGTACGACCAGACCGTCCGCGACATCACCAATTTCCTCGAATATGCCGGCGAGCCGGCAGTGCTGAAGCGGCAGAGCATGGGCGTTTGGGTGGTGCTGTTCCTGGCGCTGCTGGCGTTCCTGGCCTACCTGCTCAAGAACGAATACTGGAAGGACGTGCATTGATGCATGGGTGAACCGGTGTGCAGGGGCGCGGAGCGGGCAAACGCTTGGCATCCGCGCCCGCTGACTGCACACTCGGTACACCTTGGCGACCGCCGGCAATGGGCGGGCGGCGCCGTGAGGCCGGAGGATTCCGGCTGCTGGAGAGTCCTTGATGGCAGCGAGTGTGCGCATGCGAAATACCCTGACATTGTTCTCTGCCAACGATGACGTCCTCTGCCATCGGGTGCGGCTGGTGCTGGCAGCCAAGGGCGTCACCTATGACCTGGTCCCGGTCGATTCGCAGAATCCGCCGGAAGACCTGATCGACCTGAACCCCTACCACTCGGTGCCGACGCTGGTCGAGCGCGAACTGGTGCTGTACGCCGCCTCGGTGGTCAGCGAGTACCTCGACGAGCGCTACCCGCATCCGCCGCTGATGCCGGTGGACCCCCTGTCGCGGGCACGCCTGCGGCTGGCGATGTTGCGCATCGAGCACGATTGGGTGCCGCAGGTGCAGGCCATCCAGCTCGGCAACAAGACCCAGGCCGAGGCCGCGCGCAAGCGCCTGAAGGAGCTGGTGGCGCAGTCGGTGCCGCTGTTCAAGGCTTCCAAGTTCTTCCTCAACCCGGAAATGAGCCTGGCCGACTGCGCGATGGCACCGATCATCTGGCGCCTGGAAGCGTTGGGTATTCCGCTGCCCAAGGACGGCAAGGCCATCGAGGATTACGGCAACCGCATCTTCCGCAACCCGGGTTTCATCCGCAGCCTGACTGATCAGGAAAAGAAGCTGCGCGAATTGCCGGTCTGATCCCAGCGGCTGTATGCAGACTTGACGATCACCGCCTGCGGGCGGTGATCGCATATCCGAGACGCGTAAACTTGTCGCATGAGTGAAGAAACTTTCCGCATGAGCAGCCACCGCCCGTATCTGTTGCGGGCACTGGTGGAGTGGATCAACGACAACGGCATGACCCCGCACATCATGGTCGATGCCGGCGTGCCGGGCGTGCAGGTGCCGGCCAGCGCGGTCAAGGACGAACGGGTGGTGCTCAATATCGCCGAACGCGCGGTGATGCGCCTGCACATCGACAACGACGGGGTGAGTTTCACCGCGCGCTTCTCCGGCGTCAGCTTTCCGGTAAGCGTGCCGATTGCCGCGATCCTGGCGGTATATGCGCGCGAGACGGGGCAGGGCATGGCGCTGCCGGACGATCTGCCGGGCACGGACAACACGGCGCCGGACGATGACGACACGCCACCACCGGGCGCACCGCCGGAGCCGCCCGCGCCTTCGGGCAAGCGCCCGTTCCTGCGGGTGGTGAAGTAGACCGGGAACCGCCGCCGCAAAGCGGCGGTTTTCGTTTTTGGGGTGTGCCCTTGCAGAGGCGGGGCTTGCCCCGCATCGATGTTTTCCCGGGGACCCTCCCCCGTGCCGGGCAAGCCCCGCACCTACGCGTCTTCGGCTTCCTCGGTGCGCTGGCGCAGCGTGCCGATCCGGGCGCTGGCCGGGCCGACGAACGCGACCAGTTCGCGGCCGCGCAGCACCATCCGTCCGCTGTGGCGCTCGATGCCATCGTGGGAATAGTCGAACCGGAACGTGCGTTCGAAGCCCAGCCAGCCGTTGGGCAGGCGGCACAGGCGCAACCCGGTGGCATGCACGCTCTGGTCCAGCCACTGCACGTCGGCGGCCTGGCAGGCGTTGCGGCCAAGTTCGGTGGCGCGTTCGGCCGCTGCCCGGGAGAAATCCCAGAAGGCGTAGGCGAGGGCGCCGAAGATCATCAGGAGCAGCAGGGTGGGCATGGCGCTACTTTAGGCGGCGGCGCGGCGAAGCGGAACATTCGGGAGTGCAGACCGATCCGGTACAGCGTGGCTTGATGCGGGGTGTCCACCGGATGTCACGGGGTGCTACGGGGTTTCCATCGGCTCTGGGATGGACAGCTTCAGCAGCGCGGCCCAGTCCTGTCGGTTGAAGTCGCAGGCTTCCTCGTGGCCGGGGGAGCAGCCCGATTGCGGTTCCGGCCCGCTTGCCGGAGGCGTGGGCAGGTCGAGCCTGCCGGTGCGACCCAGCGGCAGCTTGCGCATGATGACCGTGTCGGCAACGTTACCGCCAATCAGATACAGGGTGCGGTCGCCACCGGGGTTGGCGGCGACCACCACTTCGCAATGCGATTTCCAGCGGTCGGTGCGACCGGCTTCCAGCGCCTGCACCAGCCCCGCATGGCCCAGGGCGCCGTCGCGGCCACGCAGGAAGCACAGCAGGTCGCCCGGCGCGGGTTTGTCCGTTGCCGGGTCGACGAGGCGGTACGGAACGGCGCCGGCACCATCGCCGTGGGCGGCGCGGATGTAGTCGATGTGGCGTGGCGAGTGCAGAAAGCCGGGCACGCCGGCGCGGGCCATCACCCAGGCGATGAAGGCGGCCGACCACGGGTTGTCGAGCAGGAAGGCACGGCAGTCGTTGTCGGTGGCGCGCTCGCCGGGTGGGACAAGGCAGCTTTGTGCGCCGGAGTAGGCCGCCATCGCCGGCAGCGTACCGCTCTCGCGCCAGTAGCCGGCCACGCGCTGCCAGGCGACGAGCCCGTCGTCGGCAAGGCTCTCGTCCTCAGCTTCGGTGGTGCCGAGGTGGGCGATGCGGCCATCGCGGTCGATGAAGGCGCGCTGCCACAGCCGGTGTTCGTTGCAGGCCGTGCGGACGATGGCCCGGGCGGTCGTGCCGGTGCCGTGGCGTGGCGGGAGGTCACAAACCTCCAGTGCGTGTGCGGCGGTGGTGCTGAGCAGCAGGAGGCAGCAGGGCAGGAAGCGGAAGGGCACGTCGGGTTCCAGTCGGGGGCGGGGGCATCCTGCCGGACGGGAGGTGACAGGCGCGTGGGCGGGCATGTCCGTCATGTTCGCGCCTGCCCGATGCCGTGCGCGGAATGCGCTTCAGCCCGGTGGCGGCCCCAGTTTCAGCGACAGGTCGATGGCCTGCACGTGCTTGGTCAGGCCGCCGATGGAAATGCAGTCCACGCCGTCCTCGGCAATCGCGCGCAGGCCGTCCAGCCCGACGCTGCCGGAGACTTCCAGCGGGATGCGTTTTCCGGGCGCGAGGGCGGCAACGACGCGCACCGCGTCGCGGCGCATCGCCGGGGTGAAATCGTCGATCAGGATGCGCTCGCAGCCAACGGCCAGGGCTTCCTGCAACTGTTCGAGGTTTTCCACTTCCACCACCAGCGGCAGGGTGGGCTGCTGCGCGCGCGCGGCGCGTACCGCGGCGGCCAGCGAGCCGGCGGCGCGGATGTGGTTCTCCTTCAGCATCACGGTGTCGAACAGGCCCATGCGGTGGTTGTCGCCGCCGCCGCAGCGCACCGCGTACTTCTGCGCCACGCGCAGGCCGGGCAGGGTCTTGCGGGTGTCGAGGATGCGCGTCCTGGTACCGGCCACGGCCGCGACGTAGTGCGCGGTGGTGGTGGCGGTGGCCGACAGCGTCTGCATGAAATTCAGCGAGGTGCGCTCGGCGCTGACCAGCGCGCGGCTGCGGCCCTGCAACGTGGCCAGCACGGTGCCGGCGCCGACGTGGTCGCCTTCGCGCACCCGCCAGTCGATCTGCACCTGCGGGTCGAGCGCGCGGTGGGTGGCGTCGAACCACGGGCGGCCGGCGATCACCGCGTCCTGCTTGCACAGAAGGTAGGCGCAGTCGGCTGTGTCGGGCAGCAGCGCGGCGGTGACATCGCCGCTGCCGATGTCCTCGGCCAAGGCGCGGGCGACGTCGGCGTCGATCTGTTCCTGCGGTGGCGCGGCCGGCGGTTGCGGCGGCATCACTTGCCCGCGAAGCCGTCGATCTGCGCGGTGGCGATGGCCTCTTCGGCCAGCAGCACCGGGATGCCGTCCTCGACGCGGAACACCTGCTTGCGGTCGCGGGTGACCAGCGCCTCGCGCAGCGGCTGCGGCTGCGCACTGCCGTCCGCGCGGACGACGCCGCCAGCGGCGATGGCCGCGTTCAATGCCTCCAGTCCGGCACCGTCCAGCAGGGCCAGCGGCTGGCGGGTGTCGGGCGAGACGAGCAGGTCGAGCAGTTTGCGGTCCATCGGGTCGTGGTCTTGCGTGGAAGGCGGCTAGAATACGTCTTTGCAGCAGGTGACGGCCAATGACCCTCAATTCCCCCATGCCGCTCGTCGGCATCGTCATGGGTTCCCGCTCCGACTGGGAGACCATGCAGCATGCGGCGCAGAAGCTCGACGCGCTGGGCGTTCCCTACGAAGTGAAGGTGGTGTCGGCGCATCGCACGCCGGACGTGCTGTTCACCTATGCCGAAGAAGCCGGTTCGCGCGGGCTGCGCGCGATCATCGCCGGCGCTGGCGGCGCCGCGCACCTGCCGGGCATGCTCGCGGCCAAGACCGCGGTGCCGGTGCTGGGCGTGCCGGTGCAGTCCAAGGCGCTGAACGGCATGGATTCGTTGCTGTCGATCGTGCAGATGCCGGCCGGCGTTCCGGTGGCCACCTTCGCCATCGGCAATGCCGGTGCCGCGAATGCGGCGCTGTTCGCCGCGGCGATGCTGGCAGCGGAGCAACCGGCGATCGCCGGGGCGCTGGAGGCCTTCCGTGCGCGCCAGACCGCCGACGTGATGGCCGCGGACGATCCGCGCCAATGACCACGGTAGGCATCCTGGGGGGCGGGCAGCTTGCCCGAATGATGGTGCTGGCCGGCGCGCCGCTGGGCTTGCGCTTCGTGGTGTTCGACCCGGCCGCCGACGCCTGCGCCGGGCAGTTGGCGCCTTTGCAGGTGGGGGCGTTCGACGATCTGGACGCGCTGGCCGGATTCGCGGCCAGGGTGGACGTGGTCACCTTCGATTTCGAGAACGTGCCGGCGTCCAGCGCGCGCTGGCTGGCCGAGCGCAAGCCGGTGTTCCCGAATCCGGCGGCGCTGGCCGTGGCGCAGGACCGGCTCAGCGAGAAGACCCTGTTCCGCGAGTTGGGCATCCCGCTGCCGCCGTTCGCCGATATCCGCAGCCGCGACGAGCTGGCAGCGAAAGTGGCCGAATTCGGTACTCCGTGCATCCTCAAGACCCGCCGCCTGGGCTACGACGGCAAGGGCCAGTTCCGCATCCGTGGCGCCGCCGACGTCGATGCCGCATGGCAGGCGCTGGGGGCGCAGGTCGAAACGACCGGCCTGATCCTCGAAGGCTTCGTCGCCTTCGACCGCGAAGTCAGCGTGGTGGCCGTGCGTGGCCGTGATGGCGAGTTCCGCGCCTGGCCGCTGACCGGCAACTGGCATGTGGACGGCGTGCTGTCGGCCAGTCTGGCCCCGGCCGTGGCGACGGTCGCGCAGCACGACACCGCCATCGCCTACGCCCGCTGCGTGGCCGAGCACCTGGACTACGTGGGCGTGTTCGCGCTGGAACTGTTCTGCCGCGGCGACGAGCTGCTGGCCAACGAGATGGCGCCGCGCGTGCACAACTCCGGACACTGGACCAGCGATGGCGCCGAAACCTCGCAGTTCGAGAACCACCTGCGCGCAGTGCTGGGCCTGCCACTGGGCGATACCCGCGTGCTCGGCAGGGCCTGCATGCTGAACTGGATCGGGGAAATGCCCGATGCCAATGCGGTGCTGGCCGAACCGGCCGGCCACTGGCACGACTACGGCAAACAGCCGCGCGTAGGTCGCAAGGTCGGCCATGCCAACCTGCGCGCCGATGATGCGGTGGCGTTGGCCGATGCGCTGGAGCGTATCGGCAACGCATTGGGGCGGCCGGCGCAGGTCGAACCGGTGGTCGGCGCGCTGCGCGGCTGAGCCAGCCACGGCAACCCACCGTAGGAGCGGCGTGAGTCGCGACGGGGCGTTGCCGGAAAGACCCATGACCGCAGGTGCCGGGCTTGCCCGGCACGGGGCTTCACCGGCAAAGCCCCGACGGGGCAAGCCCCGTCGCTACAACGGCACGGGCTTCACCGGTAACGCTTCATGCGGGGCAAGCCCCGCATCCACGAGTGCAGTCACCCTAACTGCGCGCCGACGAAATCCCAGTTCACCAGCTTCCAGAACGCCTGCAGGTAACGCGTGCGGTCGTTCTGGTAGTCGGTGTAGTAGGCGTGTTCCCACAGGTCGCAGGCCAGCAACGGCGTGCTGTCGCCGGTCAGCGGCGTATTCGCGTTGCGGGTGGTGGCGATGGCCAGGCGGCCGTCCGGGTGCTGCACCAGCCAGCACCAGCCGGAGCCGAACACCGCCAGCGCGGCGCGGTTGAACTCCTCGCGCAGCTTCTGCACGTCGCCGAACTGCCGGGTGATGCGCTCGGCCAGCGCGCCATGCGGCTCGCCGCCGGCGCGCGGGTGCAGGCACTGCCAGAAGAAGGCGTGGTTCCAGGCTTGCGCGGCCACTTCGAACAGGCTGCCCTGGCTGCCGCGGACGATGTCCTCCAGCGGCAACCCGTCCAGCTCGGTGCCGGCGATGCGCGCGTTGAGGGCATCCACGTAGGCGCGATGGTGGCCACCGTGGTGCAGGTCCAGCGTTTCGGCCGAAAGGTGCGGCTGCAGGGCGGTGCGGGGGTAGGGCAGGTCGGGCAGTTCGACGGGCATGGTCCGTTTCTTTCGGGGCGAAGCGCCGGGAGTTGGCCGGCTCGGCTTACAATCGTCAACCCCGCAGAGTCTAGCCGACCACGGCGGGCCGTTCTTTCGCAGCAGCAGGAGTACCGGATGGCGGTGATGGAGCAAATACAGGCCGAGGTGGAGCAGCACCCGCTGGTACTGTTCATGAAAGGCACGCCGCAATACCCGATGTGCGGCTATTCCAGCCGCGCGGTACAGGCGCTGCTGGCCGCCGGCGCCGGCAACCTGCGCACGATCAACGTGCTCGAATTGCCGGAAGTGCGCGCCAACCTGCCGCGCTATTCCAACTGGCCCACCTTCCCGCAGTTTTTCATGCATGGCGAGTTGATCGGCGGCTGCGACATCCTGCTGGAACTGCTGGAATCGGGTGAGCTCAAGCGCATCGTCGCCGAGGCGGGGCAGGCATGAGCGCGACGCCGACGATGCAGGACGCCCCCCCGGCCGGGGCGCTGGATGGGCGCGTGGTGCTGGTGACCGGTGCCGCCGGTGGCCTGGGTGCCGCCGCCACGCGTGCCTGCGCCGCCGCTGGCGCCACGGTGGTGCTGCTCGGGCGCAAGATCGCCAAGCTCAACCGCGTTTACGACAGCGTGGCACAGCTCGGCCCCGAGCCGCTGCTGTACCCGCTGGATCTGGAAGGCGCCGGCCCGGACGACTACGCCACGCTGGCCGAACGGCTGGAAGGCGAGGTCGGCCGGCTGGACGGCCTGCTGCACTGCGCTGCCGATTTCGCCGGCCTGACACCGTTCGAGCTGGGCGACCCGGCGGCGTTCGCCCGCGCCATCCACGTCAACCTCACCGCCCGTGCCTGGCTCACCCAGGCCTGCCTGCCGCTGTTGCGCCGGCGCGAGGACGCTGCCGTGGTGTTCGCCCTCGACGACCCGCAGCGGGTCGGGCAGGCGTACTGGGGCGGCTACGGCGTTGCCCAGCACGGGTTGCGGGGCCTGATCGACACGCTGCACCATGAATTGCGCAACAGCCCGGTGCGGGTCAGTGGCGTGCAGCCGGGGCCGATGCGCACCCATCTGCGCGCGCGCGCCTATACCCACGAAAACGACTTCGCGCCGGTCGAACCGGTTGTCTATGCCGAGGCCTGCGTGCAGTTGCTGTCCGCCGGTGGCGCCGCTTGGCGCGGGCAGGTCCGGGACCTGCTGGCGTGACCGTACTTTCCGCCGCGCTGCTGCTGTTCCTGATCCTCGATCCGCTGGGCAACATTCCGGTGTTCCTCAGCCTGCTCAAGCCGTTGCCGGCCAAGCGCCAGCGCGTGGTGCTGGTGCGCGAGCTGCTGATCGCGCTGGCGGTGCTGATGGGCTTTTTGTGGTTCGGCAAATACGCGCTGGAGGCGATGCACCTGCGACAGGAGTCGGTGGCCATCGCCGGCGGCATCGTGCTGTTCCTGATCGGCATCCGCATGATCTTCCCCAGGCCCGAAGGATTGATGGGGGCCGTGCCGGACGGGGAGCCGTTCATCGTGCCGATGGCGATCCCGCTGATCGCCGGGCCATCGGGCATGGCCGCGGTCATGCTGATGGGCAGCAACGAGCCGGACCGGTTGGGTGAATGGAGCCTGGCGCTGCTGCTGGCCTGGGGGGCGGCGGCGGCGATCCTGATGTCGGCCACACTGCTTTACCGGTTGCTGGGCGCCCGCGCGCTGACCGCGCTGGAGCGGCTGATGGGCATGTTGCTGGTGGCCATCTCGGTGCAGATGCTGCTGGATGGCGTGGGCACTTATCTGGCGTCGCTTCCGTAAGCCATTGATTCGGAAAAGTGCTTTTTGTTGCATCGTGGGAAGACGGTCATGCTGCCGTCATATTCGCCACCTAACGTGTTAATCTGATGTTAACCGTTGCGGCCGAAACCGCTGACGGAAGGCACCTCAGATTCAAGCCGATCAGGCGCCCGGTTGATCCCGGGGCTGATGGATCGCGTTTTTTTCCAATCGCCAACTCGTAATCGAGGCTACCCATGAATCATCCCCGTATCCGGATGTCCAAGCTTGCCCTTGGTCTTGTCGCGGCCCTTGCAGCCGCCCCCGCCTTTGCCCAGAGCACCTCTGCCGGCGTCGGCGGCCTTGTCACCAACAACGGCGGTTCGCCGGTGGCCGGTGCCGAAGTCACCATCACCCACACCGAGTCGGGCACGGTCAGCCGCGCCACCACCGATGCCTCGGGCCGCTACAACGCACGCGGCCTGCGCGTGGGTGGTCCGTACAGCATCACCATCACCAAGCCGGGTGAAGGTACGAAGACCGAAGATGGCGTGTACCTCAACCTGAATCAGGTGAATACCGTCAACGCCGCACTGGCGGGCGACGTGACCACCCTGGGAAGTGTTAAAGTGGTGGCCGCAATGATCGGCTCCGATCTGTTCAGCGCCAACAAGATGGGTACCGGTTCCAACGTGACCCGCGAGCAGATGGACGCGCTGCCGTCGGCCAACCGCAACATCCAAGATTACATCCGCCTCGATCCGCGCATCTCGCAGATCAGCAAGGCCGACGGTGCAATCTCGGCCGGCGGTCAGAATACCCGCTATAACGCCATCCGCATTGACGGCATCGGCGCTGGCGACCCGTTCGGTCTGGAATCCAACAACCTGCCGACCGAGCGTCAGCCGGTGTCGATGGATGCCATCCAGGAAATCAACATCGACCTGGCCAACTACGACACCACCATCTACGGTGGCACCGGCGCGGTGATCAACGCCGTGACCAAGTCGGGTACCAACGAGTTCCACGGCACCGTCTATGGCGCGTACCGTGACAAGGACATGGTACGTACCCGTCTGGAAGGCGATAGTAACGATTTCAACGGTTTCGAGGATGAAAAGACCTACGGCCTGACCTTCGGTGGCCCGATCGTCAAGGACAAGTTGTTCTTCTTTGCCAATTACGAAAAGTACGAACGTTCCGCGCCGGGCGTAGCGCTGGGTAGCAGCCCGTATGGCAAGGGCGACATCACCGATGCACAAATCAAGCAAGTCCAAGACTTCATGTCCGCCAAGGGCTATGACGTTGGTAGTCTGTCGGCCCCGGCCAACAAGACCGAGATCGAAGAGTACGCGGTCAAGTTGGACTGGAACATCAACGAGAACCACCGTGCGGCGCTGCGCTACAACAAGATGGAGCAGAACGTCATGCGCTTCCCGGGCGTGGCCTCGGGCACCGTTTCGCTGAGCAGCTACTGGTATGCGCAGCCGAAGACCTATGAAACCTGGATGGGCGAGCTGTTCTCCGACTGGAGCGACAACTTCTCCACCGAATTCAAGGTGTCGCACAAGGATTACAACGCCTCGCGCGTGCCGACTGTGGATCTGCCGCAGATCCGCATCAATGGTTTCGGTTCCAATAACTCGGCTTTGCTGCTGGGTACCGAGCAGAATACTCACGTCAACATCGTTGAATCCAAGGAGCTGAGCGCCTTTGGTGCCGCGAACTGGTACGTGGGCGACCACACCGTCAAATTCGGCTTCGACTACTCGAAGAACGATCTGATGAATTTCTATGGTCGTAACCTCAACGGTGTCTACACGTTCTCCAACCTGGATGCCTTCCTGGCCGGTACGCCTTCGCAGTACCAACTGCGCGCGCCGCGCGAGGGTGGCAGTCGTGCCGACATCCCGGCAGAGTTCACGCTGAAGAACACTGGCGTGTTCGTGCAAGACACTTGGGCAATCAACTACAACCTGAGCCTGATGTTCGGCGTGCGTGTCGACATGCCGGATTTCAGCGACCAGCGCTTGTACAACCCGCGCATTCAGGAGCTGTACGGTTACAACAACACCAACTTGGTTGACGACAATCTGGTGCAGCCGCGTATGGGCTTCAACTACACTTTTGACAGTGACCGTCCGACCCAGTTGCGCGGTGGCGTGGGTCTCTTCGGCGGTGCTGCCCCCAACGTATGGCTGGCGGGTGCCTACCAGAACACCGGCCTGAACTATGTCGAATATGATCTCAAGGGTGCTGATGCGCCTGCGTTCGATCCGACCGTGCCGCCGTCGACAGCCGGCCTGACCCCGCTTGCGGCTCGCCAGAATGTAGACATCATCGAGCCGGGCACCCGCTTGCCGTCGGTGTGGAAGGCCAACCTGGCGTTCGACCACGAACTGCCGTGGTACGGCATTACCGCTTCGGCCGAACTGCTGTTTACCAAGGTCAAGGATGCGCTGTACTTTGAGCGTCTGGACGTGATGACCCCGACCTTTGCCGGTACCCAGGATAGCCGCGAGAGCTATTGGAATGACGCTGGCCGTGATCCGAGCAACGCCGGCAGGTACGGTATGGAAGTCGGCAAGATCGGGGGCAGCAACTGCAGTCCCGCCGTGGTCAGTGCTGGCATGTGCCCTGATGTGAAGGCCAATCGTCCGAGTGATATTGGCGACGTGTTGTTGCTGCGCAATACCGACAAGGGCCGCAGCACACAGGCCACCTTCGCGCTGAGCAAGCCGATGGGCGAGCATTGGGGCTGGTCGCTGGGTTACACCTACACTCAGGCCGAGGAAGTCAGCCCGCTGACCAGCTCGCAGAACACCTCGAACTGGAACAATACGCTGATCTACAACGCCAATGAGAACGTGGCCTATGACTCGCGCTATGCAATCAAGGACCGCGTGACCGGCACACTGGAGTGGAAGCACGCCTTCTTCGGTGACTACACCACCCGCGTTGGCCTGTTCTATGAAGGTCGTACCGGCCGTCCGTACAGCTACATCTTCTACAACGACGTAAACGGCGACGGTGCCACCACCAACGACCTGTTCTACGTGCCGGCCGGTTATGGCGACGTGCTGTGGACCGGTGGTGCTGATATGGAGAAGAAGTTCTTCGACTGGTTGGAGAAGACCCCGGAACTGGCCGGCTACATGGGTCAGGTGGTACCGGCCAACTCGCACCGCGCCAAGTGGGTCAACAGCTTCGACGTGCGTTTGAGCCAGGAACTGCCGGGCTTCTTCAAGGGCCACAAGACCGAAATCGCGCTGGACATCATGAATGTTGGCAACCTGCTCAACAAGAAGTGGGGTCTGATCGACGACTACGGCTTCTATTCGACCCGCCGCATCGCCAATTACGCGGGCATCGACCCGGCAACCGGCAAGTACATCTACAACTTCACCGGTTCCACCGACAATGCGTCGATCCAGGAAAACAACAACGACAAGGGCAATACCGCCGTGTCGCGTTGGTCGATGATGCTGAGCCTGAAGTACAAGTTCTGATGCCCTGACGGATCAGTGCTGTACCTGAAAACGGCCGGGGCAACCCGGCCGTTTTCCTTTTCATGGGGGCAGCGCTACATTCGACCAGTTGTGAACCGGAAACGATCATGGAAATGAAGAGCAAAGAAGAAACGGCAGCGAGGGCGCTGCCGGTACAGGATGCGCGGATCTACCCGCGTGGCGGGCTGGACGTGCTGTCGCGGGCGGAAGTCGCGCGGCTGCGCGATGCTTCCAGCGGCGGCATGCATGAGCTGCTGCGGCGTTGCGCGCTGGCGGTGCTGACCAGCGGCAGTGCATCGGACGATCCGCGCGCCGCGCGCGACCTGTACCCGGATTTCGACATCCAGGTCGCCCAGCAGGACCGTGGTGTCCGTATCGACCTGAGCAATGCGCCGGCGGTCGCCTTCGTCGATGGCGAGATCATCCGCGGCATCTCGGAACTGCTGTTCTCGGTGGTGCGCGACCTGGCCTACATGGCCATCGAGCTGGGCCCCGAATACGCCTCGGACCTAGAGACTTCCGAAGGCATCACCAACGCGGTGTTCGGCGTGTTGCGCAACGCGCGCATTCTGCAGCCGAGTGAGCCGAACCTGGTGGTGTGCTGGGGCGGGCACTCCATTTCGCGCGATGAATACCTCTACACCAAGCAGGTCGGCTACGAGCTGGGCCTGCGCGGCCTGGACATCTGCACCGGATGCGGCCCGGGCGCGATGAAGGGGCCAATGAAGGGCGCCACCATCGCCCATGCCAAGCAGCGCAAGGCCAATACGCGCTACATCGGCATCACCGAGCCGGGCATCATCGCCGCCGAATCGCCGAATCCGATCGTCAACCACCTGGTCATCATGCCGGACATCGAGAAGCGCCTCGAGGCGTTCGTCCGCATGGGCCACGGCATCATCGTGTTCCCCGGCGGCGTCGGCACGGCCGAGGAGATCCTGTACCTGCTGGGCATCCTGCTGCGCGAGGAGAACAAGGCGCTGCCGTTCCCGCTGATCCTCAGCGGCCCAGCCATCGCCGCGCCGTACTTCGAGCAGATCGACCGCTTCATTCGCCTGACCCTTGGCGAGCAGGCGGCCAGCCGCTACGAGATCATCATCGGCGACCCGGTGACGGTAGCGCGCAGGATGACGCAGGGCATCAAGCGCGTGCGCGAGTACCGGCTGGCGCACAAGGATTCGTTCTTCTTCAA
The DNA here is from genome assembly GCA_900078405.1 of uncultured Stenotrophomonas sp. Classification (NCBI taxonomy): domain Bacteria; kingdom Pseudomonadati; phylum Pseudomonadota; class Gammaproteobacteria; order Lysobacterales; family Lysobacteraceae; genus Stenotrophomonas; species uncultured Stenotrophomonas sp. Next base: position 332,112 of record FLTS01000001.1, read on the forward strand.
CTGGTCGGTTGAGATTCCCGCGGACTACCAGCAGCCGTTCGTGCCCAGCCACGAGGCGATGGCCGCGCTGGACCTGCACCACGGCCGCCCGGCCCCGGAACTGGCCGCCGACCTGCGCCGCGCGTTCTCCGGCATCGTCGCCGGCAACGTCAAGGAAGACGGCATGCGCCGCATCGAGCAGTTCGGCCCCTTCCGGATCCACGGCGACCCGGACATGATGCAGGCACTGGACGCGCTGCTGCGCGCCTTCGTCGAGCAACGCCGCATGAAGATTTCCGGCGAGTATCGCCCCTGTTACCAGGTGGTGACCTGAGGGAGGACGGGAGGGCATCCCCGTGCGCTCCCGTTGCGCTCAGTGGCGGGTGACGAATGTGATGGTCGCCTGATAGCGCCCGGCATCAGTTCGTGTTTCCACGCGCCCGCCCATTGCTGCCACGCGCTCGCGCACCGCGCGCAGGCCCACGCCGTGCCCGGTGCGCATGGATGCGGGGGGCGCGGGAAGATCGTTGCTCACGCTGATCTGTACTTGCGTGGAGCTGGATTCCACGGCGATGCGCAGCAGGCAGCTTGTGGTGGACGGCTCCACGCCGTGGTGGATGGCGTTCTCGACCAGCGGCTGGATCGACAGCGTGGGCACCGGCAGATCGGGCAGAATCTCCGGCAATGCCCATTCGACGTGCATGCGCGGGCCGAAACGGAGCTGCTCGATTTCGGCATAGCGGCGCGCCAGCAGCAGTTCTTCATGCAGGGGGATCAGGTTCGGCCCTGCCAGTGCAGCGCGGAACAGGTCGGCCAGGTCCAGCAGCAGTTGCTCGGCCTTTTCCGGTTGCTCGTGTACCAGCGCGGCGCCGGTGTTAAGTGTATTGAACAGGAAGTGGGGGTGGATGCGCGCCTGCAGTGCCTCCAGTTCCGCCTGTTTGGCATGTATGGCCAGTTGCCGTGCGTTCCAGTGGCTGCGGAAAATCGCCACGCCGATCATGCCCACGGCCAAGGCAATGCCACTGAACTGAAGCCACAATGCACGCCAGGTTTCATGGGGCAACATCAACTGCTGGTGCAGCAGCAGCCATACCAGCGAGCACACGCCGCTGGTGGTCACCAGCAGGGTGGCGAGCGTGAAATAGGCCACGCCCAGTGGGCGCAGCTTGTCCAGTGAACGGCGCAGCATGGCAAGTACGCCCAGGGTCAGCAGGCTGATCCACTGGATCAACAGGGAGGTCAGGCCAAAGTGCACCCAGCGGCTTCCGCCGATACCGGGGGCGAGTGCCAGAATCACCGCCAGCAGCTCGCCGGCCAGAACCATGGAAATGAGGCTGGACGGCTGCCACAGCACTTCCAGAGGCGGACGCGTACGCTCAATCGTGCGAGTGTCGATGGGCAGTGGCATGAGGTATAGGCCGTTGGCGGCAGGAATGCTGCCGCCTGTCGGCATGTGCTGGTGATTGCATGCAGGGGCTCGTTAGCGTACAGCGATCGAAACCGGGGATGGGGGAATCCATGCAGTGGATGAAAAGCGGCACCGGGCATGCGCGTGGCTTCAGCTTGCTGGAGTTGATGGTGACCGTGGCCGTGTTGGCCATCCTGATGGCCATTGCCGTGCCCGGTTTTTCCGCGCTCATCAACCGTGACCGCTTGACCAGCCAGGCCAATGAACTGGTGGCACTGGTGCAATACGCACGCTCCGAAGCAATACGCCTGAATGGCCGGGTGAGGTTATGCCCGTCCAGTGATGGTGCCGCCTGTGCCGGTGGCGACTGGTCCCGGGTCATCGTGTTGTCACTCCGGGACAATGCGGTACTCAGGCAGTTCTCCGGCAACGGCAAGGCTGCGATCACTGCCGACGTCAACGACGTCACCTTCAGTGCGGATGGTCTGGCCCGCGACGGCGCGGGCCTGCTGGCAGTGGCCAATGTCACGGTATGCATCGACACGACCCGTCCGCCCGACAATCAGAGAGTGGTGCAACTGGCCAGTGGTTCTCGTGTATCCATCCAGCAGGCGTCCGGCGCCTGTCCCTAACAACTGAACGAGGTGGTTCAGGTGAAGCAAGATTTTCGCAGGCGCAAATTGTGGCGCCGCCCGGCAAACGGGCAAGGCATGAGCCTGATTGAAGTCATGGTGGCGGTATTGGTAATGGCCATCGGGCTGCTTGGCATTGCCGCCATGCAAACGGTGGCGCTGCGCAATAGCCAAGGGTCGTTGGAGCGCAGCCAGGCTGTCATCTCGGCCTATGCGGCACTTGAAGCCATGCGCGCCAATCGCGATGCGGCATTGGCAGGCGGCTACAACACTGGTGATTTCATATGTACCGGCCCAGGTACGGGTTCGTTGGCTGCTGCCGACATCACCGCCTGGATCAATGGTTGGCGCACTGCGCTGGGGCTGACGGCTGCCGACAATGCTTCGGGCTGCGGCAACATCGCGTGCAATGCAGCCACCGGCATCTGTGAAATCGGCCTGCGTTGGGATGAAAGCCACGCCACCGACGCGGCCGCCGGGAAAAAGGTGGCGGGCAGCACGACAAGGACTTTTCGGACCAAGGTGCAGCTATGACGGTGAAGAATGTCCGGCGCAAAATCTCGCACCTGCAAGCGGGTTTCAGCCTGATCGAATTGATGGTCGCCATGCTGATCGGCCTGCTGGTGGTGGGAGCTGCCGTTGGTATTTTCCTTTCCAATCGGCAGGTTTATCGAGCCACCGAGGGTATTGGGCGGCTGCAGGAGGGGACGCGCGTCGCCTTTGAATTGATGTCGCGTGATTTGCGTGAGGCTGCAGGTAATCCCTGTGTCAATAACCTGCCGCTTGCCAATGTGCTCAACAACTTCGGTGGCAATTGGTGGAGCAATATCGAAAATTGGGCGGGTGCTTTTCGGGGCTATGGCGCCAGTGAAGCAGCTACCGGATTGACCACCGGTACGGGTGCCGGTCAGCGGGTTGCAGGCACCGAGGTGCTGCAGTTGTTCAGTGCCGACGACAACGTGGTTACGATCAGTACGCACGATACCGCTGGGGCCACTTTTACCGTCAACAATGCCAGTCATGGCATTGCTGCCGGCGATCTGGCTGTCGCCTGCAACGGAAAGCAGGCATCCATCTTTCAGGTGTCGGCGGCCAGTGGCACCAGCATTCAACATGCAGCCATCGGTACGCCCGGCAACTCGACCATCGCTCTTAATGTCATCAGTGGCGAGAAATTCGACTACAGCCCTGCCGCCGCGGCAGGTAGCGAATCGGTTTCGGTGCTGGCTCGGCTTCGCGCTTCACGCTGGTATGTGGGCAATGGAAACAATGGGCCTTCGCTGTATCAGCAGGTAGCCACCGCCAACGGCACGGTTGCAACGCAGGAGGTGGCCGAGGGAGTTTCCAACATGAGTGTTCTGTACCTTGTCGAAGATAAGAATACTTATCAGGGTATCGCGGCAGTGGGCGGCAATTGGGGCAATGTCACGGCTGCACGCATCACTCTCACTTTGGCCGGCACTGACCGTGTCGGCCCAAATGGCCAGACCATCCAGCGCCAGCTGATCCATGTAGTCAGTCTGCGGAATCGCAATCCATGAATACTTCATCTCGCTTTCCCGGTCAGCAGCAGGGAGCCTCGTTGCTCGTCGTGTTGATCCTGTTGCTGCTGATGACGGTGATGGGTCTGGCGGTCCTGCGCGGAACCACAATGGAGGAGCGCATGACCGCCAATCTCTATGATCGCAGCCTCAGCTTCCAGGCTGTTGAATCGGCATTGCGCCAAGGAGAGACCCTTGCCAGGGCTACGTCGGTTGCGGCGGTGCCTTCCAGCGGTTGCAGCAATGGTGTGTGCAGCCTGCCGGATCCCACTACCGCCGATCGCTGGCTGGACACGAGTTTCAATGGCTGGCGCAGTGCCAGCAATGATCTTGCTGACAGCAATACTCCCATGCCCAGTGCGCGTTATATCGTCGAATATATGGGCATGACGCCGACCTGGCCGTCCTGTGATCGCATGATGCCGATCGAGGCTCTGTGCCTGGCCCCGCGATTTCGCATTACCGCTATTTCGGATGATGCCAATCGTTCCGCAGTGATGCTCCAGACCACCTACAACATCCAGTGAGGAAATCTGCCATGCGCATGCCTCCACCAAGAAAATCAGCCAATGCCCCGTGCCGCCTGGTTGCCTCACGCACACTTTCCGCGCTGGTGGCTTTCGGCTTCACCTTGATGGTTTCGCCGGCAAAGGCGGGCATCACCCTGCCGACCGACCCGTTGACCACGGGCGTGAGGGTGCCGCCGAACATCCTGTTCATTCTCGATGATTCTGGTTCGATGGCATTCGATGGGATGCCGTCGAGTGATGCGAGCTCCTGGAAAAACCAGACCTATGTAAACAATACGGTTTATTACAATCCAAACCGCACCTATACCCCTTGGCTCAATGCGGATGGTACGCAGATGAGTGGTGGTACCAGCTATGGGGCGGTTTATGGAGACTTCAATCTTGCATCGGGAAATACCATCAATCTGGCGGATGGCGGTAGTTGCAGGACCTATAACAAGAACAATAACTCCACCTCCGGCGAGATGAAGGATGGCACAAAGGTTTGCGGTGGCGTCCAGACTTTCTATGTACCCATTGATGCGGCAACCACCAGTGTGACCGACCGCAGTGAGGTCTATCGCTATCAGATCCATACCGACGGACGGATCGTGCGTTCCCGTTATGGCACCAGAGTGCAAGGCCTTTCCGGTCGAGACTGTGGGACGGGGAAGTCCGACTGGGGTAGTTGCGAATATGTGAATCCGAGCAGCCGCAGTGAGGCGGATGAAAGGACCAATTACGCGACGTGGTTTTCCTATCACCGTACCCGCATGAAGGCGGCCAAGGCGGGTGCGGGCATCGCCTTCAATCAGTTGGGCATCAATGTGCGAGTCGGCTTCCGCACCATCTGGGGCCGTAATGGCTCTTCGACCAGTGGTAACTGGCCGAGCCAGTCCGTACCAATTCCTGTCGGTAACAATGCCGGCCTGTTCGATAATCCGAACGGGGCCGACGGCAACGACAATAACCGGACCCGCTGGTATCAGCGCCTGTATGGCACCATTGGCTACAACGGCACGCCACTGCACAAGGCGCTTGACGATGCGGGCAAATATTTTTCCTCGGACAAGACCACGGGGCCGTATGGGCCGGAGAATGAAGTTGATCAGCTGTCGTGCAGACAGAATTTCTCCATTCTGACCACGGATGGGTATTGGAATAACCTTGATATCGATGTTGGCGAGCAGGACAACAGCGATGGCCCGGCGATTGCCACGCCGGACGGTGACAAATACCAGTACAAGCCGGCGGCTCCGTATGCGGCCGGTGATGCAAATACCCTGGCCGACGTCGCCATGCGTTACTGGAAGAACGATTTGCGCGATGATCTGGACAATAATGTCCCATCAAACGATCGAAATCCAGCATTTTGGCAGCACATGGTGACCTTCGGTATTTCATTGGGGTTGGCTGGAACGACCGGTTACAACTCGGTATCCGAAGTTCCTGCCAGTTTCAGCAGTTGGCCCAATCCAAAGGACAAGGAGGATAGTGACCGTATCGATGACCTGCTGCATGCCGCGGTCAATGGTCGTGGCGATTTCTTCTCGGCAGCCGATCCGGATGCCTTCGTGACTGGTCTGACTGCAGCTTTGGCGGCCATTACCGAGCGCACGGGGTCATTTTCCAACGTCAGCAACAACTCGGCCACGCTCACGACCGGCTCGAGGTTGTTCCAGGCAAGCTATATTTCGGGCGTGTGGACTGGCGAGGTGGCCGCGTATCCGATATCCAGCAATGGTATCGATATTGTTTCCTCGTGGCGGGCATCGCAGGGCATTCCAGCTACCGGTCGCAAGGTATTTACTTCCAGTGGCGCATTTCCTGCTTCGGCAACCACGGCGCAACTTGCCTCGTTGACCCGCACGGGAGTGACCAATTATCCGGTCAGTGGGGCCGACAATGCCGCATATATTGCAGGCGCGCGTACACTTGAGCTGGCCAATGGCGGCACCTTGCGGAATCGCAGTAGCCTGTTGGGTGATGTCGTGGGCTCGTCTCCGGCTTATGTGAACGATACGAATACACTGTATGTGGGGGCCAATGACGGCATGCTGCATGCTTTTGATGCTAGCAACGGCAGCGAGGTATTTTCTTTCATTCCCAATGGCATTGATTGGGCAAGCCTGGGCAGCCTGAGCCGTCCCGATTATGCGCATCGTTATTTCGTCGATGGCTCGATCGTTGTCTCCAACCGTGTGCAGACCCCGGGGAAGAATCTGCTGGTAGCTGGGCTTGGGAAAGGAGGGAAGGGGCTGTTTGTGCTGGACGTGACCAATCCGGGGAGCTTCACCGAAAGCAAATTCAAGTGGGAGGCCACCGGGTCCGATGCCGACATGGGTTTGGTGCAGAGTCGGCCGATTATTGCCAGGCTCAATAACGGAACTACTGCATTGGTTGTCAGTAATGGCATAAACAGCAGCAATGGTCGTGCCGTGTTGTTTGTCTACAACTTGGAAACGGGGGCTCTGATCAAGAAGATCGACACCGGTGCAGGATCGGCTGTTCTTGATCATGCCGATTCCAATGGACTTTCGGCTCCCACTGGCTGGGATGTTGATGGCAATGGCACGCTTGATTACGTGTATGCCGGAGACATGCTGGGCAATGTCTGGAAATTCAACTTGGGTGCAAGCCAGACTTCCAGTTGGGGGATTGCCAATAGTGGCAGTCCGCTTTTCTCGGCCAGCTACGTGGATGCGGATGGTGACGTAGTGCGTCAGCCGATCACGGGGGCGCTGTCGATTGCGATGCATCCAACCACATACAAGACTTGGCTGTTCTTTGGTACAGGGCGTCTGATGACTGCGGGTGACATGGAAAGCAGGGACATACAGAGCATGTACGGCTTTGTGGATGATGGTACGACCTTGGTGCGCAATGGTGCTGGTGCCAACCTCACCAAGCGTGAGGTGGTGGTGACGGGTACTCGCAGTGGCAAGTCCGTGCGTTCTTTCCAGGAGAATGAGGTATTGCCGGCTTCTTCCAAGGGTTGGTACTTGGATTTGCTTACTCCGCCCAATGATTTGGCCGAGGGTGAGCGCATTGTGACCAATGCCCAGTTGCTGGGTAATGGGCGGCAGACGGCCTTGATCACCGCCAGTGCGATTCCTACCGCCGGCGCCTGCCAATCCGATGGTCGAGGCTATATCAATGCATTGGATGCCTTCACCGGTACCAGTCTTTTCTCGTCATTCTTCGACGTGAACAAGGATGGTAATTTCAAGGATGAGGTGCTGACCAACGATGGAAAGACTGTGCCTATTGGATCGGTGGATGCAGGGGTTGGCATGCCGACGACACCGGATCTGATGGGCGGTGGAGAACCTCGCGTGTGTTTGATAAGCGTGACAGGTTCCAATGGTCAGGTCGTGACCATGAGGTGTCAGGATATTCGTAACCTCGGCCGGGTCTCCTGGCGCGAAATCAAGAGGGGGGGCTGAGTCGCATGGAGCCGATCGATCGCATGCAGCGGAAGAGTGGGCAGTCAGGTTTTACTCTGATCGAGATAATGATCGTGGTGGTCATCATCGCGGTTCTGGCCTCCATTGCGTATCCCAGCTACCAGCGGTATGTCATCAAGTCCCGGCGAGCAGCTGTGGCAGCGTGCCTGCAACAGCATGCGCAGCTCATGGAGCGCCATTACACGACCAATCTCACTTACGTGGGAGCAGCAGCTCCCTCCTGTGAGGCCAATCTGGCTAAATTCTATGTGGTGGGCTTTGACGGGGCAGTGGCGGCACGCAGCTACACGATTCGTGCGGTACCCACCAGCAGCCAGCCGGATTCGAGTTGCGGGACCTTGACCTTGAATGCCCAAGGTGTACGCACCGAGAGTGGCTCCGGCACAACTGCAGACTGTTGGTAACTGACCTGGTCCACGGGGCGGGGCTTCCCGTTCCGTGGATCCGGTGCGTGTTCCCCAGGCATCGTCAGGTCACTTGAGTCTTGGGTGAATAAAAAAGGGCTTGCGATCACTCGCAAGCCCTTGAATTTTGGCGCCCGAAGTTGGACTCGAACCAACGACCCCCTGATTAACAGTCAAGTGCTCTAACCGGCTGAGCTATTCGGGCGGGGACGCGCATTCTACGTAGCACGAGAGGGGCATGCAAGCCTCTGCCAGGCACGGTTCAGTAGGGGCAGGTGGTCGAGTGGGCAGGGCGGGAGTTCCGTGCGCGACCGGCGGTGTTGACGATCACGCTGGACAGCAGCTCTCCCTTGCGGTTGCAGATGGCAATTGTCAGGTTGGTGCCGGCGCTGCGGCCATCGGGAAGGTAGCGGACCTGGTGCCTGCCGGTACTGCTCGTCAGCCGTAGGTGGCGTGATGGCGGGGTGTTGTCTGCGTGAAGGATGTCACCGACATTGTCGGGGCGACGGTTGCCATCGCGGTCAAGGAACAGCAGCCAGCCGCCGCTCCAGTCGGTACCTGCATTGCAGGTGAGGCTGTTGGTCGATGGGCATAGTGCCGCATGGCTGCGATGGGTAATGGCTGCCATGCGCGTCATCGCAAGCTGGGTGAGCAATGCATTACCGGCGGAGATGGCGCGCTGGCGTTCGACCAGTGGTGCCATGGATGGCAGCGCAATGGCAGCACTGATCGATAACACGCAGACGCAGACAATCACTTCCACAAGCGTGATGCCGACATGCCGGTTGGGTGGGGTGGTTGGCATCCCTGCCATGTTTCTCCTTCCCGTTCCATGAAGAGCCACGCCGGCATCTTCCGCTGTGCCGCGGGTGGTGAATGTCGGCTCCCGGACTGCGGCGATGTAGGGAACCCGCTCAGGCGGTCGTCATCCGTGCGGTGGCTATACTTGCCGGTCAACCTTGTTCGCGCCGCCATGTCCGACCGTTTCCAGCTCGTCTCCCCCTATTCGCCTGCGGGCGACCAGCCGGCTGCCATCGACAAGCTCGTCGCCAACTTCGAGGCGGGCATCGCCAAGCAGACGCTGCTTGGCGTCACTGGTTCCGGCAAGACCTACACCATCGCCAACGTGGTGCAGCAGGTGCAGCGACCGACGCTGGTGATGGCCCCGAACAAGACACTGGCGGCGCAGCTGTATGGCGAATTCAAGTCGTTCTTCCCGCACAACGCGGTGGAATATTTCGTCAGCTATTACGACTACTACCAGCCCGAAGCCTATGTGCCGGCGTCGGACACCTTCATCGAGAAAGACAGCTCAATCAACGAGCACATCGAGCAGATGCGCCTGGCCGCGACCAAGACCCTGCTGTCGCGGCCGGATGCCATCGTGGTTGCCACGGTGTCGGCGATCTACGGCCTCGGTGCGCCGGAGGACTACCTGTCGCTGCGGCTGATCCTGTCCAAGGGCGAGCGCATCGACCAGCGCGACCTGATCAACCACCTCACGCAGTTGCAATACACCCGCAACGAATATGAATTGCAGCGCGGCACCTTCCGCGTGCGTGGCGAGGTGATCGACGTATTTCCGGCCGAATTGGACAGTGAGGCGGTGCGCATCGAACTGTTCGATGGCGAGGTCGAGCAATTGAGCATGTTCGATCCGCTCACCGGCGAAAGCCTGCGCAAGATGCAGCGCTACACCATCTACCCGAAGACCCACTACGCGACCACGCGCGAGCGGGTGCTGGCGGCGATAGAGACGATCAAGGCCGAACTGAAGGAACGGCTGGAGCAGTTGTACGCGCAAAACAAGCTGGTCGAGGCACAGCGGCTGGCGCAGCGTTGCCAGTTCGATCTGGAAATGATGGCCGAGGTCGGCTATTGCAGCGGCATCGAGAACTACTCGCGCCACCTCACCGGCAAGGCCGCCGGCGAGCCGCCGCCGACGCTGTTCGACTACCTGCCGCCGGACGCGCTGCTGGTGATCGACGAATCGCACGTGACCATCCCGCAGATCGGCGCGATGTACAAGGGCGACCGTTCGCGCAAGGAGACCTTGGTGGAATTCGGTTTCCGCCTGCCGTCGGCATTGGATAACCGGCCGCTGCGTTTCGAGGAATGGGAAGCGCGTTCGCCGCGCAGCATCTATGTGTCGGCCACGCCGGGGCCGTATGAATTGCGCGAATCGGGCGACGACATCACCGAACTGGTGGTGCGCCCGACCGGCCTGATCGACCCGCAGGTGGAAATCCGCCCGGTCGCCACGCAGGTTGATGACCTGATGAGCGAGTGCAACGCGCGCATCGCGATGGGCGACCGCGTGCTGGTCACCACACTGACCAAGCGCATGGCCGAGAACCTCACCGAGTACCTCGGCGAGCATGGCATCCGCGTGCGCTACCTGCATTCGGACGTGGACACGGTCGAGCGCGTGGAGATCATCCGCGACCTGCGCCTGGGCAAGTTCGACGTGCTGGTCGGCATCAACCTGCTGCGCGAAGGGCTGGACATCCCCGAGGTGTCGCTGGTGGCGATCCTCGATGCCGACAAGGAGGGCTTCCTGCGCTCTACCGGCTCGCTGATCCAGACCATCGGCCGCGCCGCGCGCAACCTGCGCGGCAAGGCGATCCTCTACGCCGACCGGATCACCCGCTCGATGCAGGCCGCGATCGACGAAACCGACCGCCGCCGGCAGAAGCAGGTCGAGTACAACGAAGCGCACGGCATCGTGCCCAAGTCGGTGGCGCGGCCGATTACCGACATCCTCGAGGGCGCGCACGAGGAGGCAGCGTCCCGTTCGGGCGGGAAGGGTAAGGCCGCGCGGGGTGTCGCCGAGGCCGAGGCCGACTACGCGGTGCTGGACCCGGCGCAACTGGCGGCGCGGATCAAGGCGCTGGAGCAGCAGATGCACCAGCACGCCCGCGACCTGGAGTTCGAGGATGCCGCCCGCGTGCGCGACCGGATCCGGCAGCTGAAGGAAGCCAGCTTGGGGTGAGGTGGGCGCGCGGGAAGCGGTCCGCGAACAAATTCACGAAACCCTATTGTCCTGCCCGAACAGCTGGACTAAGATACGCGCCCTCGCAGCGAGCAACTCGCAGCGGCGCAAAGGGCGGTTAGCTCAGCGGTAGAGCACTACCTTGACATGGTAGGGGTCACAGGTTCGAACCCTGTACCGCCCACCACTCCGGACGGAGTGGCCCCGAAACCCGGCTTCAAGGCCGGGTTTTCCGTTTCCGGAATGGTCGATGCGCCCCGGCGGTTGCGCCGGCGTGCAGCCGGTATCCGCGGCCGCAGGGGGCGCAATGGCCGGAATTGGTTTACCATCGCTCCCGATATCCCGGCAGACAAGGTGGCCCGCGGAAACGCCGGCCCAGCGTGCGACATGAGCACTACCACCGCCCATCGCTGACCGCTTCCGCAGGCTCCGAAAAGGCGCCCTTGCGGCGCCTTTTGATTTTCACATGAGCAGGAACGGGGCAGCCCACGACGAAGCCGGTCGCCAATGGCCCGCCGTGGTTGTGCCACCCCTGCCAGCAACGCAGACACCGACATGATCAACATCACCCTTCCCGACGGCAGCGTCCGTCAGTTCGAAAACCCGGTCAGCGTCATGGACGTGGCCCAGTCCATCGGCGCCGGGCTGGCCAAGGCCACCATCGCCGGTACGGTCGATGGCGTGCCGGTCGATGCCAGCGACGTGATCGACCACGATGCCAGCCTGCGCATCATCACCGCCAAGGACGAGGAAGGCGTGGAGATCATCCGCCATTCCTGCGCGCATCTGGTCGGCCATGCGGTCAAGCAGCTGTACCCGGATGTGAAGATGGTCATCGGCCCGGTGATTGCCGAGGGTTTCTACTACGACATCCATTCCGAACGCCCGTTCACGCCCGATGACCTTGCGGCGATCGAGAAGCGCATGGGCGAGCTGATCGCGCAGGACTATGACGTCATCAAGAAGATGACGCCGCGCGCGGAGGTCGTCGAGATCTTCAAGGCCCGCGGCGAGGACTACAAGCTGCGGCTGATCGAGGACATGCCGGCGGACGTCACCGCGATGGGCATGTACTACCACCAGGAATACGTGGACATGTGCCGTGGCCCGCACGTGCCGAACACGCGCTTCCTCAAGGCGTTCAAGCTGACCCGCATTTCCGGCGCGTACTGGCGCGGCGATGCGAAGAACGAGCAGCTGCAGCGCATCTACGGCACCGCGTGGGCCGACAAGAAGCAGCTCGATGCCTACATCAAGCGCATCGAGGAAGCCGAAATGCGCGACCACCGCCGCATCGGCAAGCAGCAGGACCTGTTCCACCTGCAGGAGGAGGCACCGGGGCTGGTGTTCTGGCACCCGAAGGGCTGGTCGCTGTGGCAGGTGGTCGAGCAGTACATGCGGCGGGTCTACCGCAACACCGGCTATGGCGAGGTGCGCTGCCCGCAGATCCTCGACGTCGAGCTGTGGAAGAAGTCCGGCCACTGGGACAACTACAAGGACAACATGTTCTTCACCGAGTCCGAGAAGCGGACGTACGCGGTGAAGCCGATGAATTGCCCGGGTCACATCCAGGTCTTCAACCAGGGCCTGCACAGTTACCGCGACCTGCCGATCCGCTACGGCGAGTTCGGCTCCTGCCACCGCGATGAGCCGTCCGGTGCGCTGCACGGCATCCTGCGCGTGCGCGGTTTCACGCAGGATGACGGTCATGTGTTCTGCACGGAGTCGCAGATCGAATCCGAAGTGCGCGCCTTCCACGAGCAGGCGCTCAAGGTGTATTCGGACTTCGGTTTCGAGGACATCCAGATCAAGATCGCGCTGCGCCCGGAGTCCCGCCTCGGCGACGACGCCACCTGGGACAAGGCCGAGGATGCGTTGCGTTCGGCGCTGCGCGCGTCGGACGTGGAGTGGCAGGAGCTGCCGGGCGAAGGCGCGTTCTACGGGCCGAAGATCGAATACCACTTGAAGGACGCCATCGGCCGCACGTGGCAGCTTGGCACCATGCAGGTGGATTTCATGATGCCGGGCCGGCTGGGCGCGGAATACGTCGATGAAAACAGCCAGCGCAAGCATCCGGTGATGCTACACCGGGCCATCGTCGGCTCGATGGAGCGCTTCATCGGCATCCTGATCGAGCACCACGCCGGTGCTTTCCCGGCGTGGTTGGCGCCGACCCAGGTGGTGGTGGCCAACATCACCGACGCTCAGGCCGATTACGTCCGGCAGGTCCGTGAAACCCTTGCGGAGCAAGGCTTCCGGGTCGTGGCGGATTTGCGGAACGAGAAGATCGGCTATAAGATCCGCGAGCATGCGCTGCAGCGGGTGCCCTACCTGCTGGTCGTCGGTGACCGCGAGAAGGAAAATGGCGCGGTCGCGGTACGCACCCGTTCGGGCGAGGATCTGGGCAGCATGGCGCTGCCGGTTTTCGCCGAGCGCCTGCGGGCCGAGCACCGGCAGTAAGCACCAGGCCCCGGCCCCGCGGATGATCCGCCGGGGCCGGTTCGATTCCATCCGGAGATTGCAATATCAGTACCCCTGACAACAAGCAGAATCGCCGCAACCACGAAATCCGCGTGCCACGCGTGCGCGTGATCGGCAGCGACGGCGAAATGATCGGCGTGATGTCGCGCGACGAAGCGCTGTCGATGGCCGAGGACGAGGACCTGGACTTGGTCGAGATCCAGCCGCAGGCCGATCCGCCGGTCTGCAAGATCATGGACTTCGGCAAGTTCAAGTTCGAAGCGCAGAAGAAGGCCAACGAGGCCAAGAAGAAGACCCGCCAGGTCGAGATCAAGGAAGTGAAGTTCCGTCCGGTCACGGACGAGGGCGACTACCAGATCAAGCTGCGCAAAATGCGTGGTTTCCTTGAGGATGGCGACAAGATCAAGGTCAATATCCGCTTCCGTGGCCGCGAAATGAGCCATCAGGAGCTGGGCCGCGAGATGGCCAGCCGGATCGAGGCGGATCTGGGTGAGGACATCGTGATCGAATCGCGCCCGCGCCTGGAAGGCCGGCAGATGGTCATGATGATCGCGCCGAAGAAGAAGTAAGCCGGCGGCCGCATGGCCGTGGCTTCACCGGGCGGGGAGGGGCGAAGGCCTCCTCCCCGTTTGTTTGCGCCCTTGCCCGGGCGGCCCGCCGGCCTGCATTTGCAAGTGCCCGGCCCGGCAGGCATAATGGGCGGCCCGGTTCTGCCGGGTTTGCTGTTTGCAACACTCAGGACCTGCCTGCCTCCATCGGGAGCGTGGGCTTCAAACCGGCAAGGGCAAGGATGGAAAGCGTGGTTCGTGTGCTTGGCGACGCAGGTCGCGAAGCCCTTGAAGCACCGCCCGGCCAGTGACAAAAGACCCAATCAAGGACATAGCAATGCCCAAGATCAAGACCAACCGGGCGGCGGCCAAGCGTTTCCGCAAGACCGCCTCCGGCAAGTACAAGGCCGGCCACGCCAACCGTAGCCACATCCTCACCAAGAAGGCGACCAAGCGGAAGCGCAACCTGCGTCAGACGAACCACGTCCGCGCAGAAGACGCAGGCCGTCTGGACCGCATGCTTCCCTACCTCTGAGGACTGACACATGGCACGAGTAAAGCGTGGTGTGCAGGCGCGCCGCCGCCACAAGAAAATCCTGACCCTGGCGAAGGGCTACTACAACGCCCGTCGCAAGGTCTTCCGCGTCGCCAAGCAGGCGGTCATCAAGGCACAGCAGTACGCCTACATCGGCCGCAAGCAGAAGAAGCGCAACTTCCGTTCGCTGTGGATCACCCGCATCAATGCGGCTGCCCGCATCAACGGCTTGAGCTACAGCCGTTTCATGAACGGCCTGCTCAAGGCCGGCATCACCCTGGATCGCAAGGTGCTGGCGGACATCGCCGTGCACGACGCGGCCGGTTTTGCCGCGCTGGCCGAGAAGGCCAAGGGCGCGCTGGCGGCATAAGTCCTTCCTCCGTCGGCGCGGTTCACCCGCGGCGACGGTGAATGAGACAATGCATGGGGAAGGGCGCAAGTCCTTCCCCATTTCTTTTTGTGGTTCAGCATCAAAGCCTTGCTGCTTCCTTCTGCCCTCGGGAGAAGGTGCCCAAAGAGCCTGCCCCGCGAGGGCGGGGGGTGAGGGGGATCGAAGTCCATGGATGTCCGAGCCATCGGGTCTCCATTGCCCTTCACCCCACCCCCTCCCCCGATGGGAGAGGGGCTTTGGCCCCGCCGGGAATGTGACGAGGCAAACCGATCCGAGGTCCGTCGATCCATGAGTGACATCCAATCCCTGACCGCACAGGCGCTGGCCGACGTGGCCGCGGCGCAGAACCCGGAAACCCTGGAAAACCTGCGCGTGGCATTGCTTGGCAAGAGCGGCAGCATCACCGCGCAGCTCAAGCAACTGGGTGCCTTGCCGGCCGAGGAGCGCAAGGCGGCGGGCGAGGCGATCAATCGCGCCCGCGATGCGGTTTCCACCGCGCTGGGCGAGCGCAAGGCGCTGCTGGAAAGCACGGCGCTGGATGCGCGGCTGGCTTCCGAGCGCATCGACATCACCTTGCCGGGCCGCGATGGTGGCCGCGGCGGCCTGCACCCGGTCACGCGCACGCTGGAGCGCATCACCGAGATATTCGGCCGCCTCGGCTACGAGTTGTCCGAAGGTCCGGAGATCGAGGACGACTGGCACAACTTCGAGGCGCTGAACTTCCCGCCGCACCACCCGGCGCGCGCGATGCACGACACCTTCTACTTCGGCGACGGCCGTCTGCTGCGCACGC
Source organism: uncultured Stenotrophomonas sp. (assembly GCA_900078405.1). NCBI lineage: Bacteria > Pseudomonadati > Pseudomonadota > Gammaproteobacteria > Lysobacterales > Lysobacteraceae > Stenotrophomonas > uncultured Stenotrophomonas sp. The sequence continues at coordinate 347,792 of FLTS01000001.1, forward strand.
ATACCTCGGGCGTGCAGGTGCGCTACATGGACGACCACGCACCGCCGCTGCGCATGATCGCCGCCGGCAAGGTCTACCGCAGCGACAGCGACCAGACCCACTCGCCGATGTTCCATCAGGTCGAGGGCCTGCTGGTGGACGAGCATTCGACCTTTGCCGACCTCAAGGGCACGTTGAGCGAATTCGTGCGCGCGTTCTTCGAGCGCGATTTCGAGATGCGCTTCCGCCCGAGCTACTTTCCGTTCGTGGAGCCGGGTGCGGAGGTGGACATCGCCTGGCAGCAGCCCGACGGCAGCACCCGCTGGCTGGAAGTGCTGGGCTGCGGCATGGTGCATCCGAACGTGCTGCGCAACTGCGGCATCGACCCGGAGCGCTACACCGGCTTCGCCTTCGGCCTGGGCGTGGAGCGCTTTGCGATGCTGCGCTATGGCGTGAACGACCTGCGCGCGTTCTTCGACAACGACGTGCGCTTCCTGCGCCAGTTCGCCTGACGCACGGCGCGGGCGGCAGCGGGTTCCACAGGCATACACACGGCGGGCGCCGGCCCGCACAACGGATCGAACAACGATGAAATTCTCCGAAAGCTGGCTGCGCAGCCATGTCCCCACCGAGGCTTCGCGCGACGAACTGAGCGCGGTGCTGACCGCCATCGGCCTGGAAGTCGAGGACGTCACCGCGCTGGGCGATGGCCTGCAGCACGTGGTGGTGGCGCGCATCGTCGAAGCGGTGCGCCACCCGGAGGCCGACCGCTTGCAGGTGTGCAAGGTCGATGCCGGGCAGGGCGAGTCGTTGCAGATCGTCTGCGGCGCGCCGAACGCGCGTGCCGGGCTGGTCGCGCCGCTGGCGATGGTCGGCGCGCAGATCGGCGAATTGAAGATCAAGCCGGCCAAGCTGCGCGGTGTCGAATCCAACGGCATGTTGTGCTCGGCCAAGGAGCTGGGGTTGGACAACGACGCGTCCGGCCTGCTGGAACTGCCGGATGACGCCCCGGTCGGCACGCCGCTGGTCGAGTACCTCGGCCTGCCCGATGCCAGCATCGAGATCAAGCTCACGCCGAATCGCGCCGACTGCTTCAGCGTGCGCGGCATCGCCTACGACGTGGCCGCGGCCACCCGCAGCGAGGTCAAGCCGTTTGTCGCGGAGCCGGTGGCGGCGGCGGGCAGCCGCGAGCTGTCCATCAGCCTGAATGCCGGTGCCGAAGCGCCGCGCTACCTCGGTCGCGTGATCGAGGGCGTCAACGCCGCCGCGCCGACGCCGCTGTGGATGGCCGAGCGCCTGCGCCGGAGCGGTGTGCGCCCGGTGTCGTTGCTGGTGGACATCACCCAGTACGTGATGCTGGAACTGGGCCAGCCGATGCACGCCTACGACCTGGACACGCTGAAGGGCGGGGTCTGCGTGCGCCGCTCGCGCAATGGCGAAACCCTCAAGCTGCTCGACGGCCGCGACGCCACGCTGGACGACAGCTTCGTACTGGTCACCGACGCCGACCGTCCGGTCGGGCTGGCCGGCCTGATGGGGGGCTTTGACACCCGCGTCACCGACGCCACCCGCAACGTGTTCCTCGAAGCGGCGCACTTCGCCCCGGCGGCGATCATGGGCCGTGGCCGCAAGCTGGGCCTGCATACCGACGCCGGCCATCGTTTCGAGCGCGGCGTCGATCCGCAGCTGCCGCGCACCGCGATCGAATACGCCACCGCGCTGGTGCTGGAACTGGCCGGCGGTACGCCTTCGCTTGTTACCGAAGCGGTGCGTGAGGCCGATTTGCCGGTGGCCGCGACGATCGCCTTGCGCCGCGCACGCATCACCCGCGTGCTCGGCATCCACATCGACGATGCCGAGGTCGAGCGCATCCTGCGTGCGCTGGGCATGGCGGTCGAGGCGGTGGGCGAGGGCTGGAACGTCACTGCGCCGAGCCGCCGCTTCGACATCGCCATCGAAGAGGATCTGATCGAGGAACTGGCGCGCATCCACGGCTACGAGAAGATCCCGACCACCTTGCCGGGTGGCGCCGCGCGCATCGCGATGCCCAGCGAAACCCGCCTCGACGACCTGAGCGTGCGCCGCCAGCTGGTCGCGCGCGACCTGCTGGAAACCATCAACTACGCCTTCGTCGATGCCGGTCTGCTGGACCAGTGGGAGCTGAAGGACGGCCGCGTTGCGCTGGCCAACCCGCTCTCGGCGGAACTGGCGGTGATGCGGCCGATGCTGTTGCCGGGGCTGGTGGCGACGCTGGGCCGCAATGTCGCGCGCCAGGCCGGGCGAGTGCGCCTGTTCGAGTTGGGCCGTGTGTTCGCGCAACAGGGTGAAGCCGGGCAAGCACCGCGGGAAACCGTGCGCGTGGCCGCCGCCGTGTGTGGCGATGCCGCCGCGCTGCAATGGGGCGACAAGGCGCGCAAGGTCGATTTCCATGATTTGAAGGGCGACCTGGAATCGCTGGCTGCGGCTTCCGGTGCGCAGCTGGAATTCCGCGCCGCGCAGCACCCGTTCGCGCACCCGGTGCGTTCGGCCGACGTCTGGCGCGATGGCCGGCGCATCGGCTGGATCGGCCAGTTGCATCCGCGTCTGGCGGCGGCGATGGAGATCGACGTGGACGTGCTGGCGTTCGAACTTGATCTGGAACCGCTGGCCGCGCGCAGCCTGCCGCGCGCCGGCGAGCTGTCGCGGTTCCCCGCGGTGCGCCGCGATCTGGCCGTGGTGGTGGCCGGGCCGGTGGAATGGGGCGCCTTGTCGGCCACCATCCGCCAGGCGGCCGGCAGCCTGCTGCGCGAGGTGGTGCTGTTCGACCGCTACGTCGGTCAGGGCGTCGAACCGGGTTTCAAGAGTCTGGCTATGGGCTTGATTTTGCAGGACACCTCGCGCACTCTGACGGACCGCGATGTGGAAGCCGTGGTCGCCTCCGTGGTGGCTGCAGTCGAGCGTGAGCACGGTGCCAGGATCCGGGGTTGAGGCGGAAGCGACAGGGAACAGGCAGGCATGGCATTGACCAAGGCGGAGATGGCGGACCGGTTGTTCGACGAGGTTGGCCTGAACAAGCGTGAGGCCAAGGAGTTCGTCGACGCGTTCTTCGACGTGCTGCGCGATGCCCTGGAGCAGGGACGCCAGGTAAAGCTGTCCGGTTTCGGCAATTTCGACCTGCGGCGCAAGAACCAGCGCCCGGGCCGCAACCCCAAGACCGGCGAGGAAATTCCGATTTCCGCCCGCACGGTGGTCACCTTCCGTCCGGGCCAGAAGCTCAAGGAGCGGGTGGAGGCATATGCTGGATCCGGGCAGTAACCGCGAACTTCCGCCGATTCCGGCCAAGCGCTATTTCACCATCGGTGAGGTCAGCGAGCTGTGCGACGTCAAGCCGCACGTGCTGCGCTACTGGGAAACCGAGTTCCCGAGCCTGGAGCCGGCCAAGCGCCGCGGCAACCGCCGCTACTACCAGCGCCACGACGTGCTGATGGTGCGGCAGATCCGCAGCCTGCTGTACGAACAGGGCTACACCATCGGCGGTGCGCGCCTGCAGCTGGAGGGCGAGGGCGCGCGGCAGGAGTCGGCGCTGAGCAACCAGATCATCAGGCAGGTGCGGATGGAGCTGGAAGAAGTGCTGCAGCTGCTGCGGCGCTGAACACTTCCGCGTACAAAGCCGCTATAATCGCCAGCCCGCCGATATGCCGGCGGGTTGCAGCAAAGATCGGGGCGTAGCGCAGCCTGGTAGCGCATCTGCTTTGGGAGCAGAGGGTCGTCGGTTCGAATCCGGCCGTCCCGACCAAAAACTGCAGAATGGACAAGGGCTTGCGCTTCATGGCGTGAGCCCTTTTTCATTCATTACTCCGTCGCATCACATCACAAGCAGGCCGGCGTTGGCCATCTGAGGGCGATGGCTCGATGAAAACCCTACATATCGCCGATGTGGTCACTGAACAACTTGTCGATCTGGTCAAGCGTCTGTGCCGTAGCCGTCTGAGCCGCCTGCAGCCGGCCATAGAACTTCCTGTTGGACCAAGTCTCGACAGTTGATCCATTGGTCTCGACGATCTCCCGGGCGCGGTAGATGTTGAAGACGACCTTGCTTGCTGTATTGCGAACAGGGCCCAGTGACCGGAGGCTGGCGGAAAGAATGTCTACTGACTTGTGATTGATGAGGGCGGATGCCTCGGGACCAATCGGACCTGATGGAGTGCTGCCCAATTTCGGACCCTCTCCATTAATGATTTGCGTAAGTGTCCTTCCGATGTCCTGGATATGAGGGAGCATCTGTGCAGCCGTGGCCGCTGTAACCGCCTCGTCGTCGCGTGCCTTTTCCCTACGCGCCATGCGCCACTGAAAGGCGGGTATGGCAAGCGCCACAATGATGGCGACGACCGATGAAATAGCTTGAAACCAAGCTGCCCACTCGGCTTGGGTCAGGCATGGCCAACTCAACAGATCGAATTGCCAGCAGGTATATGCCATTTATCCCCCTTGTTCGAGAGGCAGCATGAAACGTAAACGTTCTCGCAGCAACCCGCGAGAACAGCCGCGGTAGCATTGGCTGGAGATCGCCGAGCAGGCACTGCGCGAAAACGACGAAACGTTACGTTTGCGGTGCTGCCGGTCGATGACCTGCTGGCGGAGGATGGCTATCTGGCGCGGTTGCAGGCGCGTGGCTGTGAGGTGGACGCTCCCTGATGGGGGCTGCCTCAGGCCGATGCCAGTCCCGCCGCCGCCAACGTCAGGAACAGCAGCGACAACGCGGCGAACAGCAGCGGTTTGGTGCGCATGCCGGTGCGCGGCAGCTGGTTGATGAGTGCGCTGCTGGTGCGCAGGATCAGCCCTTCGGGAAAGGCGTTGCGCTGCATGCTGGCGTCGCAGGCGTCGATGCAGGCATTGCATTCGATGCACGAGGTGGTAGGGCCGTTGCGGATGTCCAGGTCGATGGGGCAGGCGCGCACGCAGTCACCACAATCGGTGCAGTCGCCCAGATGCGTGTCCTTGAAGGTGGCACGGGCACCGGCGCTGGTCGGGTGCGAGGCGCGGAACACGTAGTCGCGCGCGGTCATCGGATCGAGCAGCCCACGGGCGCGTTGCAGCACGCTGCCGTTGCCGGGTGCGCGCGGGCCGCGCGGTTCGCCGCGCCGCGCGTCGTAATACAGGGTGGGGGTGAAGGCATCGGTGAGCAGCGGCTGCACGCGGCTGTAAGGGCAGAGGTAGGTGCAGACCTGTTCGTGCAGGTAGAGCACGTTGGCCCACGTGGCCAGTGCATAGAAGCCGATCCAGAACGTTTCCCAGCCGCTGAGCGTGAACGGGTACAGCCCGCCGACCAGCTCGCGGATCGGCACGAAGTAGCCGACGAAGGTGACGCCGGTCCACACGGCCACCAGCGCCCACGCTGTGTGCCGCATGGCCGCTGCCAGCCAGCGCGGGGCACCATTGAAGGCGAACAACCGCTGCAGCCCGCGGTGCAGTCGCGTGAGCACCGTTTGCGGGCATGCGTAACCGCACCACAGCCGGCCGCCGACGCTGGTGACCAGACACAGCACCGCCACTGCCGCCAGTGCCAGCCACAGCAGCGGCAACATGCCTTCCGGGCGCAGTTGCAGGCCGAAGAAGTGAAGCTGCCTTGCGTCGATGTCGAACAGCAACATCGGTGTGCCATCCCACCGCAGCCACGGCAGACCGTGGAACAGGCCCAGCATCAGCAGCATCGCGGACAGGCGCAGGATCTGCCGGCGTCGCGCCGTGCCGTTGTGCATGGATGGCGCGATGGTGACGGAATCGATGGCTGGCCGTGGCGTCGTCATTCCAGCGGGGGCTCGCCGTCGAGGTGGCCGGGCGGGTTCAACAGCAGCGCGGTGGTGCAGCAGGCGAGGAAGGCGCCCAGCCATGCCAGCAGGAAGCCGACGCTGTAGCCGAATTCGCGGCTGATGGTGTGGCCGGGAAAGCTGATGCGCTGCAGTTCCAGCGGGTCGACGAAGGCGAAGAACAGCACCGATCCGACGGCGGCGAGGAAGAAGCTCGGCCACAGCACCGCACCGAGCCGTTGTACCGGGAGCAGGCGTGGGCGCGCGGGGTTGTCGGGGTCGTTCATGCGGGCGTCCGGAATGGGCACGGGGCGTACAATGGCGGGACTGCCGCTGCGGCAACGCCGACGGTGCGGGAGTGCCGCGCCGCCAGACTAGGTGGCCCCGCGATGGCGAGCCTTGATCTGGATCAAGTACCCGCAGCCGGCACATGCAGTCCGTGCAACGAGGAACCGCGTAATGAATGAAGAACGCCTGCCGCAGCCGGCACTCGACCTGTGCAGCGAAGAGGAAGTCGACCGCCTCGTGCGGCGCTTCTATGGCCGCGTGCGCGAGGACGACATGCTCGGGCCGGTGTTCGAGGCCCATGTCCACGACTGGGAGGAACACATGCTGCACCTGGTCGATTTCTGGTCGGCCCTGCTGCGCGGCACGCGGCGTTTCCGCGGTGCGCCGGTGCAGAAGCACATGGTGATCGACGAGTTGCGCGAGGAATTGTTCGAGCGCTGGCTGGTATTGTTCCGGCAGACCACCGCCGAACTGGGCAACCCGCCGATGCAGCGGTTGGCCGATGACGCCGCCGAGCGCATTGCGGAGAACTTCTGGCGGCGTTTCCAGATATCGCGCTGGCCAAACCTGCAGGTGCTGGGGTGAGCGCGGCGGCGATGGCCGAGGACGCGTGCATGCCGTCACGGGGGATGCGAGATTCACAAGCGCGCGCCGATCAGGCACGCTATCGCGATGCCCGGATGGCGAAACTGGTAGACGCATCGGACTTAAAATCCGCCGGCCGCGAGGCCATGCCGGTTCGATTCCGGCTCCGGGCACCAGTTCGCAACCACGAAGGGATGGCATGAGCGCCGACATCACCGCAGCCACTGCGCCGCGCATCGCCATCATCGGCCTGGGTTACGTGGGCCTGCCGCTGGCGGTGGAATTCGGCAGGACGATGGACGTGCTGGGCTATGACATCGACGTGGCGCGCGTGGCCGAGCTGCACAACGGCCACGACCGCACGCTGGAGCTGGAGGACGCCGAACTGGCCGCCGCCGGTGGGCTGCGCTACAGCGCCGACCCCACCGAGCTGGCGCAGTGCAACGTCTTCATCGTCACCGTGCCCACGCCGATCGATGCCTGGGAACAGCCCGACCTTGAGCCGTTGCGCGGTGCCAGCCGGCTGATCGCCGGCGCGCTCAAGCGCGGCGACCTGGTGGTCTACGAATCCACGGTCTATCCCGGCACTACCGAGGAAGTGTGCGTGCCGCTGCTGGAGCAGGGCTCCGGGCTGCGCTTCAACATCGATTTCTACTGTGGCTACAGCCCCGAGCGGATCAACCCGGGTGACCGCCAGCGGCGGCTGCCGGACATCCGCAAGATCACCTCCGGCTCCACGCCGGAGGCGGCCGAGGCGGTGGATGCGCTGTACCGGCGCATCATCACCGCCGGCACCTGGCGCGCGCCATCGCTGCGTGTGGCCGAGGCTGCCAAGGTGATCGAGAACATCCAGCGCGACGTCAACATCGCGCTCATCAATGAGCTGGCCCTGATCTTCAACAAGATGGGCATCGATACCGAAGCCGTGCTGCAGGCCGCCGGCACCAAGTGGAACTTCCTGCCGTTCCGGCCAGGCATGGTTGGCGGCCACTGCATTGGCGTGGACCCGTACTACCTGCTGCACAAGTCCGAGAGCGTCGGTTACCACCCGGACCTGATCCACACCGCGCGGCAGGTCAACAACCGCGTGGTCGCGCACGTGGTCGAACGCGTGCGCGTGTTGCTGGAAGGCAGGAGCAAGTCTTTGCGCGGCGCGAAGGTGCTGGTGCTGGGCGTCACCTTCAAGGAGGACTGCCCGGACCTGCGCAACAGCCGCGCGCTGGATCTGGTGCGGTTGCTGGCCGGGCAGGGCGCGGCGGTGGATGCGTACGACCCGTGGGCCGACGCGGCCGAGGCCGCGCACGAATCCGGCGTGGCGCTGTGCGACGCGCCCGCGCAGCACCACTATGACGCGGTGGTGCTGGCTGTGGCACACCGCCAGTTCCGCGCGTTCGACGCTGCCCGGGTCCGCGCGCTGGGCGTGCCGGACATGGTGGTCTACGACGTGAAATCGGCGTGGCCGCGCCACGTCGTGGACGACCGCCTGTAATTTCCGCAGTCGCAAGAGGACGGCAATGTATCGCTATCTGGTTTACGTGTTGGCCCTGGTCCTGCTGCCGGTATCGCTGGCGCTGGCCCTGCACTGGCCCGCCTGGTACTGGGGCGTGGGCCTGTTCGGCGTGATGTCGTTACTGGGCACGTGGGACATGCTGCAAAAGCGCAGCACGCTGCGGCGCAACTACCCGGTGCTGGCGCATTTCCGCTACGGGCTGGAATCCATCGGCCCGGAAATCCGCCAGTATTTCGTGCAGAGCGACCTGGAGGACGTGCCGTTCTCGCGCCAGCAGCGGCAGCTGGTCTACCAGCGTGCGCGCAACGTGATGGACGTGGTGCCGTTCGGTACGTTGCGCAGCACTTATGCGGTGGATTACGAGTGGATCAACCATTCGCTGGCGCCTGCCCACGCCGCCGACCATGATTTCCGGGTGGTGATCGGCGCCGGCTGCGCCAGGCCGTATTCGGCCAGCGTGTTCAACATCTCGGCGATGAGCTTCGGCTCGCTGTCGGCCAACGCCATTCGCGCGCTGAACAAGGGGGCGAAGCTGGGCGGTTTCTACCACGACACCGGCGAGGGCTCGATCTCGCCCTACCACCGCGAACATGGTGGCGACCTGGTGTGGGAAATCGGCTCGGGCTATTTCGGCTGCCGCGACGAGCAGGGCGGTTTCAGCGAGGAACGCTTCGTCGCCAACGCCAACCACGATCAGGTGAAGATGATCGAGATCAAGCTGTCGCAGGGCGCCAAGCCCGGTCACGGCGGGGTGCTGCCGGCGGCCAAGGTCAGCGCGGAAATCTCGGTTACCCGTGGCGTGCCGGTGGGCGTGGATTGCGTGTCGCCGGCACAGCACTCGGCGTTCTCCACGCCGGTGGAGTTGCTGCAGTTCGTGGCGCGGTTGCGCGAGCTGTCCGGCGGCAAGCCGACCGGCTTCAAGCTTGCCATCGGCCACCCCTGGGAATGGTTCGGCATCGCCAAGGCCATGCACGAAACCGGGGTGTTGCCGGATTTCATCGTGGTTGACGGCGCCGAGGGCGGCACCGGCGCCTCGCCGGCCGAGTTCATCGACCACGTCGGCGTGCCGATGAACGAAGCCCTGATCCTGGTGCACAACACACTGGTGGGGCTGAACCTGCGCGAGCGCATCCGCATCGGCGCCGCCGGCAAGCTGACCAGCGCCTTCGACATCGCCCGCACCATCCATGAGGTCGCAGCCCTGCATGCCGTGGAAGCCTTGCAGGCCGGCACTATCGACATCGCCCGCACCATCGCGCTGGGCGCGGACTGGTGCAATGCCGGGCGTGGTTTCATGTTCGCGCTGGGCTGCATCCAGTCGCTGAGCTGCCACAACGACAAGTGTCCCACCGGCATTGCCACCCAGGACCCGAGCCGTTGGAAGCACCTGGAACCGGAAGACAAGGCGCAGCGCGTGGCCAATTTCCACGACAATACCCTGCGCGCGCTGCGCGACCTGCTGGGAGCGGCCGGGCTGAAGCACCCTGTCGAACTCGGGCCCGAGCACATCCTGCGCCGGGTCTCGCCCACCGAGATCCGCTCGATGGCGACGCTGTACCGTTATCTGGTCCCCGGCGAACTGCTGGACCGGGTGCCAGAGCATGCGGTGTTCCGCGAATACTGGGCCGACGCGCGCAGCGACTCGTTCGGTCCGCCGCCGCGGATTGCGGCATTGCGGGGAAGTAAGCTGTGCTGAGGCTCGTGCCGGCTTGTGCTTCCTTGCGGGGCTTGCCCCGCATGGGGGCTTTCCCGGTGAAGCTTCATGCTGATGAAGCTACACGTACCCGAAGAGCACGTAGGAGCGTGTAGGAGCGACGCAAGTCGCGATGGAGCTCTTCCGGGAAAACCCCATCGCGACTTGCGTCGCTCCTACACGCCCTTGCGCATCCCTGTGGGCCGCAGCCAATCCACCACGCCTTCGGCGGCGCGCAGGGCACTGGCGTAGCAGGCGGTCAGCAGGTAGCCACCGGTCGGGGCTTCCCAGTCCAGCATTTCGCCGGCGCAGAAGACGCCCGGGGCGGTCTTGAGCATCAGCGCGCCGTCGACGGCCTCCAGGCGCACGCCGCCTGCGGTGCTGATGGCTTCGGCCATCGGGCGCGGGCGCAGCAGGCGCAGCGGCAGGCGTTTGAGCGTGCGCGCCACCGCGTCCAGGTCATTGCCGGCGTCCTTGCCGAGAATTTCGAATACCAGTGCTGTCTTGACCGCATCCACACCGGCGGCGCGGCGCAGGTGTTCACCGAAGCTGCGGCCTTTGCGCGGGCGTGCGAGGTCGGCATGCAGGCGTTGCAGCTCGCGGCCGGGGACGAGGTCCAGTTCCAGCTGCGCATGACCATTGCGGTTGATCGCCTCGCGCAGATCGGCGGCGATGGCATAGATCACGCTGCCTTCGATACCGTATTCGCTGACCACGCATTCGCCTTGCAGTTCATGCGCGGTGCCATGCGCGTCGCACCAATGCGCGATAACCGGTTTGAGCGGGCTACCGGCATGGCGCTGCTGGAAATGCGTGCTCCAGTCGATGTCGAAACCGCAGTTGGCCGATTGCAGCGGCGCGATTTCGACGCCGCGCGCGTGCAGTGCTTCGATCCAGCCGCCGTCGGAGCCGAGCTGCGGCCAGCTGCCGCCACCCAGTGCCAGCACGGTGGCATCGGCCCGCACGGCGATTTCGCCGGCGGCGGTCCGCATGCGCAGGCTGCCGTCGTCGTTCCAGCCCCGCCAGTGGTGCTGGACGTGGAAGCGCACGCCCTGTTCCTTCAGGCGCCGCACCCAGCCGCGCAGCAGTGGCGCGGCCTTGCGGTCCAGCGGGAACACGCGCCCGGAGCTGCCCACATAGGTCTCCACGCCCAGCCCCTGTGCCCAGCGACGCAGTGCGCCGGCGTCGAACCTGTCCAGCCAGCCGGCGACCTCCGCTTCGCGCTCGCGGTAGCGGGCGTCGAACCCGGGGCGCGGTTCGGAATGGGTGAGGTTCAGCCCGCCCTTGCCGGCGATCAGGAACTTGCGCCCCGGCGAGCCCTTGGCTTCGTACAGATCGACCGACAACCCGGCGCTGCACAGGCGCTCGGCGGCGAACAGCCCGGCCGGGCCGCCGCCGATCACCGCGACGCGCTTTCCCCCGGGGCAGGTTTCAGCGGGGCTGGACATCGAGCAGTTCGACGTCGAACACTAGCGAGGAACCCGCCGGGATCGGGCCGGTGCGACGGTTGCCGTAGCCGTACTCGGCCGGGATCAGCAGCGTGCGCTTGCCGCCGACCTTCATGCCGGCCACGCCCTCGTCCCAGCCGCGGATGACCTGCTTTTCACCGAGGTTGAAGGTGAACGGCTGCTCGCGGTCGAGTGAACTGTCGAACTTCTCGCCGTGCTTGTCGGCATTGCGTTCGTCGTAGAGCCAGCCGGTGTAGTGCACAGTGACCTTGCTGCCGGGAACAGCCTCGGCACCATCGCCGGGCACGGTGTCGATGCGCTCGAAGGCCGCAATGCTGCCCCCCGGCGGCGGGCCGGGCGGGGTGCAGCCGGCAAGGGGCAGGGACAGCAGCAGGGTGGCGAAAAGGCGGCGCATGGGGGGTATTCACGGATACGAAGCGTGCAAGGGTAGCGCATCGCCTGCAGGTATCATGGTGGCATGGTCAAACTGCTGCTCAACCTGCGCAACGTTGACGAAGACGAAAGCCGCGAAGTCGGCGAATTGCTCGATCGCAACGGCATCGTCTGGTACCGCACCGAACCCAGTCCGTGGGGTATTTCCTTCGGTGGCATCTGGCTGCGCGAACGCGGCGACCATGCGCGTGCGAAGGCGCTGATGGAGGTCTACCAGCGCGAGCGCTCGCAGCGGGTGCGCGCCGAACGCGAGGCCGGGCTGCGCGATGGCACCGCCGAAACCTTCGCCAGGCTGTTTCGCCGGCGGCCGCTGTACGTGCTCGCCATGTTGCTGGGCATGCTCGCCGCCGCCGCGTTGGTGCTGCTGCCGTTCGTGCTGCTGCGTGGCTGAGTGCGGGTAAAATGGCGGCATGATCGTCAATACCGCCGCCTACCACTTCGTTTCCATCGTCGATGCCGAAGCGCTGGCCGCCCGGCTGCTGGAGCGGGCGCAAGCGCTGGAACTGCGTGGCACCATCCTGGTCGCTGGCGAGGGCATCAACCTGTTCCTGGCCGGCAGCGGTGAGGGCATCGAGGCGTTCTACGCCGAGCTGAAGGCCGATGAACGCTTCGCCGGCATGCGGGTGAAACACAGCCGCAGCCGGATGCAACCGTTCGCGCGGCTTAAGGCCAAGGTCAAGCCGGAGATCATCAGCTTCCGCCGCGACGACGGCCAGCCGCTGGATCACCCGCGTGCGCCGGAGGTAGCCCCGACCACGCTGCGGCGCTGGCTGCGGCAGGGCCATGACGACGACGGCAAGCGCGTGGTGATGCTCGATACCCGCAACGAGCAGGAATTCGCGCACGGTACCTTTGCCGGCGCCCTGACCCTGCCGATCGCCAAATTCACCGACCTGCCGGCGGCGCTGGAACCGCATCGCGCCGAGCTGGCCGATGCCACCGTGGTCAGTTTCTGCACCGGTGGCATCCGCTGCGAGAAGGCCGCGCTGTGGATGCGCAACGACGGCATGGACAATGTGCTGCAGCTGGATGGCGGCATCCTCGGCTATTTCGAGGAGGTCGGCGGCGAAGGCTACGAGGGCCGTTGTTTCGTGTTCGACGGGCGCGTGGCGCTGGACCCGCAGCTGCGGCCGCTGGTGGACGAAGCAGCTCCGTAGATGCGGGGCCTGCCCCGCATGGGGTTTTCCCGGTGAAGCCCCGGGCCGGGAAAGCCCGGCACCTGCGAGAGTGGTACGAGGCAGAACCATCCCGGAAAACAGTGTTCGGGTGATGGCTGTCCAGGATGGATGGGAAACGCTCCGGCGGACCCCATGTCGTTTCCGATATCCATCGGAAACCGCCGCATGATCCCGCTCTCCATCCTCGATCTGGCCCCGGTCTGCGAAAGCGCCACGCCGCGCGAGGCCTTCGCCAACATGCTCGACCTGGCCCGCCATGCCGAGCGCTGGGGCTACCGCCGCTACTGGCTGGCCGAGCACCACAACATGCCGGGCATCGCCAGCGCGGCGACTTCGGTACTGATCGGCCACGTCGCCGGTGGCACCTCCACCATCCGCGTCGGTGCCGGCGGCATCATGCTGCCCAACCATTCGCCATTGCAGGTGGCCGAGCAGTTCGGCACGCTGGCGTCGCTGTATCCGGGGCGCATCGACCTCGGCCTGGGCCGGGCGCCGGGCACCGACCAGCCTACCGCGCGGGCTCTGCGCCGCTATTTCGACAGCGCCGACCAGTTCCCGCAGGACGTGGCCGAACTGCTGCACTACTTCGAGCCGGCGCAGCCGGGGCAGGCGGTGCAGGCGGTGCCGGGGGCGGGCGTCGAGGTGCCGGTGTGGCTGCTGGGCTCCAGCCTGTTCAGCGCACGCCTGTCGGCGGCGATGGGCCTGCCGTTCGCGTTCGCCTCGCATTTCGCCCCGGATGCGATGGACGAGGCGGTGGCACTCTATCGCCGCGATTTCCGTCCCTCGGCACGGCTGGCCGAGCCCTGGGTGATCCTCGCGCTGAACGTGGTGGCCAGCGAATCGGAGGCGCAGTCGCGGCGGCTGTTCACCACCCAGCAACAGAGCTTCGTGAACCTGCGGCGCGGCCGGCCGGGGCGGATCCCGGCGCCGGTGGACGACATCGAGGCGTTCTGGGAGCCGCACGAGAAGGCCGGGGTGGAGCGGGCGCTGGCCTGCACCGTGCTGGGCGATGCGGCGCAGGTCGGCGAGGGGTTGGCGGCATTCGCCGCGCGCCACCGCCCGGACGAGATGATGATCACTGCCAACGTCTTCGACCACGCCGCGCGGCTGCGCTCCTTCGAACTGGCGATGCATGCGTGGCAGTCGCGGCACTGACGAGGGCTGGCTGAACCGCGGCCCGGCTGCGCTGGCGGCTGCCGCGGAAAACCCGGATAATCTCGCAAAGCCGGCAGGGTCACCCTGCCGGCTTTTTCCGTGTCCGGGCCCTGCCTGCGCCGACCGCCCCCCGATGGGGCCGCCAACCGCGCCGGTTCCGCTCCGGCCACGGTCTACCCATCCGCGGCCCCGATGGCCGCAGCCAAACAGGAGTCACTCGTCATGGGTCAATCAGTTGTTGTTCTCGGCGCCCAGTGGGGCGATGAAGGCAAGGGCAAGATCGTCGATCTGCTGACCGAGGAAATCGGTGCGGTCGTGCGTTTCCAGGGCGGCCACAACGCCGGCCACACCCTGGTCATCAACGGCAAGAAGACCGTGCTGCACCTGATCCCGTCCGGCATCCTGCGCGATGGCGCGCTGTGCCTGATCGGCAATGGCGTGGTGATTTCCCCGGCCGCGTTGCGCAAGGAGATCGAGGAACTGGAAACGGCCGGCGTGGAAGTGCGCTCGCGCCTGAAGATCTCCCCGGCCGCGCCGCTGATCATGCCGTACCACATCGCGCTGGATCAGGCGCGCGAGAAGGCCGCCGGCGGCAAGGCCATCGGTACCACCGGCCGCGGCATCGGCCCGGCCTACGAGGACAAGGTGGCGCGTCGCGGCATCCGCATCGCCGACCTGCACTACCCGGAACAACTGGCCGAGAAGCTGCGCGCTGCGCTGGACTACCACAACTTCGTGCTGACCAAGTACCTGGGCGTGGAGCCGGTGGATTTCGACGCCACCTATGCCGAGGCGCTGGCGTTCGGTGAATACGTCGAACCGATGAAGTCGGACGTGGCCGGCATCTGCCACGAGCTGCGCAAGCAGGGCAAGCGCGTGCTGTTCGAAGGCGCGCAGGGCGCGCTGCTGGACATCGACCACGGCACCTACCCGTACGTCACCAGCTCCAACACCACCATCGGCGGCGCATTGGCCGGCACCGGCGTCGGCGCCGATTCGATCGACTACGTGCTGGGCATCGCCAAAGCCTATGCCACCCGCGTCGGCGGCGGCCCGTTCCCGACCGAACTGGACGACGAGATCGGCCAGGGCATCCGCGACCGCGGCGCCGAATACGGCGCCTCGACCGGCCGCCCGCGCCGCTGCGGCTGGATGGACATTGTCGCGCTGAAGAGCGCGGTGGCCATCAACGGCATCTCCGGCCTGTGCATCACCAAGCTCGACGTGCTCGACGGCATGGAGAAGCTCAAGGTCTGCATTGCCTACGAATACCGCGGCAAGCGCACCGAGTACGCCCCGCTGGACGCGCAGGGCTGGGAGGAATGCACCCCGGTGTACCTGGAGTTCCCGGGCTGGAGCGAGAACACCCACGGCATCACCGAGTGGGAACAGCTGCCGCCGGCCGCCCGCGCCTACCTGCGCGCGCTGGAGGAACTGGCCGGCTGCCCGGTCAGCATCGTCTCCACCGGACCAGACCGTGACCACACCATGATCCTGCAGGATCCGTGGGGCTGATTGCATGGCCCGCGTGGTACCAGGAAGCCCGGCATTGCCGGGCTTTTTCATGTCTGGCGGCGGGATAATGAATAAGAGGCAAAGCAGCGGCAAGATGGTTTCCGGGGCGCGGGCCGACGTGGTGGAACGTGCCTTGCCGACCAAGCCAGTCGACGGGTTGTCACGTGCAGGTGTGTGGGGGGCGAATATTCACTCCTGTGCTGATTCCGTCAGGAAACCTGCCTTTCCTGAAGGTTTCTTCTATAACCATCCGTGAGTATGGATTTTGGTTGTGCTGAATTCGGCAGGGTCGTGGATTGAATCGCTCAAGACGCAATGCAAGGCGCAGACAACATCTGATGGCCAAATCTAATGTGCCGGTGAGGGAGGTTGCCCTGCGACATGCAATGTGTCCGGGCCATCACCTGCATCCGCAGGGCGTCGGTACGGGTGAGGGCATTCCAATTTCCGGGGGATACATGAAAAACATCAGAACTGCACGAAGCACATTGCGGCTTGGCCGGCGTCCTTTGAAAGTGGCCGGTCTGGCGCTTGGTTTGGGTTTGGCCATGCAGGCGCATGCCCAGTCGATTACCGGTGGCTTGTATGGCACCACCGCCGAGCAGGGCGTCACGGTCGAGGTCACACGCCCGGCCACCGGCTTTGCCAAGACCATCGGTGTCAATCAGAACGGCCAGTACAGTCTTGGCCAGCTGTCGCCAGGCGTCTATCAGGTCAAGATCTTGCGTGATGGCGAAGTGCTCAGCACGCAGACTGTGAGCGTGGTGGCCAACGCATCCTCGGCGGTGCCCGGCCAGAACGACACGGCGGCGACCGACCTGGGGACGGTCACCGTCAGCGCTTCGCATTGGCAGACCGTCATCAACCCGATCGACGTCAGCACGCCCGAGCTGTCCACCATCTATACCGCCGACCTGCTGGCCGACCTTCCAGTCAGCCAGAACAGCATCTACCAGCTTGCCCGGCTGGACTCGGGCACTGCCATGGGTGAACGGTATGCTCAGATCGGTGGTGCCAGCGAAACCGAGAACCGTTATTACTACAACGAGTTCGACACCACCTATGACGTGACGGGCATGGGTGCGATTATCTTCCCGCAGGTGGCGGTGGCGTCGACCCAGTTGATCACCGGCAGCGGCGGCTTGGGCTGGACCAGTACCACCGGCGGCATCAGCTCGGCCACCCTGAAGCAGGGCAGCAACGAAGTGCATGGTGGCTACAGCCTGTACTACACGCCGCCGACCTCCTCGCTGCTGCGGCCACAGGGCAATACCGTGGTCAACCCCGCCACCGGCCGGCCGACGTTGATGCAGTCCTACAACCGTTACGGCCACGGTGCCAGTCATTACGTATGGGGGTCGGGCCCGCTGATCAAGGACCGGCTGTTCGCCTACGTGATGATCGGTGCCAACGAAGGCAACGACTACACCACCTACAACAGCACCGGCCGCTACACCGGTGACAGCGACCGTCGCGAAGGCCTGATCAACCTGACCTGGAACATTACTGATGACCAGTCGTTGAACGTGGCGGCCTACAAGACCCGTGACGAGAGCCTGGACACGACGGAAAGCAACCAGACCAGCGAGTGGCAGCCCGACCAAACCACTTACGGCAGTCCTGCCAATAGCTGGCTCAAGCGCGATTCCAAGCTGGTGGTTGCCAACTACAACTGGCGCATCAACGATGACCTGCGCTGGCGCGTGATGGGCGGCACCATGCGCTACGACTACAAGCAGACGATCGACACCAGTGGCGTGCCGTACATCACGTCTTATGACTACAGCACCAACATCACCAACTGGATCAGTGCCGGCCACGAGTGGGAGCCGCTGAACTATTACTACGAGAAGGATGGCGTCAAGAGCGACATCGTCTGGAACATGGGCAACCACGAGGTGACCCTGGGTGGTGAGTACTACCGCAACAACTACTACTACGTCCCCCAGAGCAATTCGGCGGGTTACATGGGGTACGAGCTCAACGGCAGCCCCGGCTGGATCTGGACGGGCACGCAGTGGCAATGGAACACCAATCCCAACCTCATGTGGGACTACACGTACACTGGCGGCGGAGCCTTCAAGAGCGAACAACGCGGCATCTATCTGTATGACAACTGGCAGGTCAGCGAGAACGTGCGCTTGATGTACGGCGGCCGTTGGGACCAGATGGAAAGCTTCAACGCCGCCGGCGAGGGCTTCCTGGATCTGTCCGTGTTCTCGCCGCGCGTGGGTCTGTCGTGGGACGTCAACGGCGACAGCAGCCTGAAGGTGGGCGCCAATGTCGGCCGCTACACACTGCCGATGCCGTCCACACTGGCCTATCTGGTGGGTTCCACGACCACCTATCTGGTCAATTACTACACGGTTGACGGTATCAATGCCGATGGCAGCCCGATCAATGCCAAGCCCCTGTATGGCTACGGTTACGAGAACCTGACGCCGGAGATGGCGGCCGTTTCCAGCCGCAACCTCGAGAACACCGTGCAGAACGAGTTCCAGGTTTACCTGCAGAAGGAACTGAGCCGTGGCTGGTCTTTCCTGGGCCAGGCCGCGTTCCACGACCTGAAGCGCATCGTCGACCAGACCTGCGACACCGATGGCCGCATTGGCGATTATGTCCGTGCCAATGGCCATGCCTCCTATGCCGGCCTGGGCGGTGGCCAAGGCTGCATCGAGTTCAACCCGGGCAGCAGCATCGTGCTGCGCGACTACCTCGACGGCGGCGACGCGCTGCAGGACATCGCCATTCCGAACAGTTACCTGGGCTTCGAGAAGGCAAAGCGCCGCTACCTGAAGCTGGGTGCTCAGCTCAGCCACCAGCGTAGCGAGAGCGAGCCGTACTACTTCAACCTCAGCTACACCTGGTCGCACCGCTACGGCAACCATGACGGCTACACCAACCTGCTCCGGTCCACCAACGCGAATCCGGGCATCAGTGGCAACTACCAGTTCCTGGAAAATACCTACGGCAGTAACGGCAACCTCAGTGGCGACCAGCGCCACAACCTGGTTGCCACCGGCGTCTACTATTTCGACAACGGCTTCCGCGTCGGCTCGGTGTTGCGGTACGCCTCCGGGCAGCCGATGAACTGCCTCGGGCACTACCCGGGTGCAACTGCGGGTACCACGCTGGGCAATGCCGGTGCGGCTTTCCACTACTGCAACGGTGAAGTGGTGTCGTCGAACAAGTACGAAACCGACAGTCTCTACAGCGTTGACCTGAGTCTGGGCTATGACCTGCACTTCGGTGCGAACAAGTCGCAGCTGCTGAGCATCGACGTGTCGGTCACCAACTTGACCAATGCCGATGCGGTCACGAATCGCAACCGGACGTCGACCTCCGGCTTCGACTCGACCACCACCACGGGCCTGCGGCCCAACGTGGACTTCAATACGGTCACCGGCATGCAGGCGCCACGCAGCACCAATCTGTACGTGCGTTACAGCTTCTGATCCCGGATGGAGTAAGGCAGAATGGCTGCGGGGCCTTGCGTCCCGCAGCTTTTTTTCGGGCACCTGCCGGTGCTCGATGCAGATACTGGTTGTTCCAATGCGCGTAGACCCCGCCGAAATCGAAGCCCTGTTCGACGCCATTCCCAGTGTGCTGTTCTTTGCCAAGGACAGCGAGGGGCGCTATACCCACGTCAACATGACGATGTTGCAGCGGTTGGGGGTGAAGTCGCGCAACGAATTGATCGGCAAGCGTGCCGACGAACTGTACCCGGCCGGCATGAGCGAGGCCTACGTCGCGCAGGATCAGCGCGTTCTGGCTGGCGAGGTGATCGAAAACGTCATGGAGCTGCAGTTGTTCGCCAACCGCCAGCCGGGCTGGTGCCTGACCTGCAAGCGGCCCATCGTCGAGAATGAAAAGGTGGTGGGCCTGATCGGCATTTCCCGCGACCTCGGCCAGCGCGGCGGGCTGGAGTCGCAATATGAGCCCTTGCGACTGGCACTGGATTACCTCAACACGCACTACGCCGAAAATGTGCGCATGCAGACTCTGCTGGAGATCACTGGATTCTCGTTGTCCAAGCTGGAGCGGAGCTTCCGCAAGGTGTTCCAGATGACCCCCCAGCAGGTGCTCACCCGGCTGCGCATCCAGATCGCGCTGCATTTGCTGCATGGCGAGGACAGCGTGGCCAGCATCGGCCAGGCCTGCGGGTTCAGCGACCAGAGTGCGTTCACTCGCAAGTTCAAGGCCGAGGTGGGCATGGCGCCGCGCCAGTACCGGGCATTGATCGCGGCCAAGAGGCTGCCGGGTGACCTGTCCGTGGATTGATGGAAACATGACTTCCGGCGCTGTCCGGTGCATGCCGTGGGCGGCGGTGATACATCAGTGGCTGGTTCCGTCGATGGCATGCAAAGGGAGAGTGAGCATGCGCCATATCCTGGCAGCCGCAATTGCGCTGCTTAAGCTGCGCACCGAGCGCAAGCCGCAGATTGATGTCTGGCTGAAGCAGCGCGGGTACTGAGGTAGTTGCAGGCAGGTTGCCGCATGGATTTTCGCGGCAGCCTGCCTGCTTCGTATCAGCGGGTGATTGCGACGCGGGGGATGCGTGTTGCAATCAGTCTGCTCTGATGGATACCTAGGGTTTCGTCACGAAACGGTCATCGTCGATGCAGGACGAGGGCCGGTTCGGCGGGCACGGCCACAATGAGGCGGGGACGGTGGCGCGGGTTTCGAAGTGGTCGCTATTCCATAGCAGGAAGTTGGCGTGGGCCAGGTAGCCGCCGTCGTAGGTGTGCGCATCTTCGGGCAGGGGATTTTCCGGGTCGGATTCGACGATCCAACGCGCCACCGGCACCCGATCCAGCCATGAGTCGTCCAGAAACGGCCCGTCTGCGCCCAGTTGCCTGTAGCGTTCCATCGTCTCTTCCCCCAGCACCTGCTCCGGAGGCGTCAGTTGCGCGGTCACGTCCTCGATGGTTTGGCCGGCGACCTTGCGGTAGGCACGCAGGCCGCTGCCTATCCGTGCATTGGGGTACCCGAGGCAGATGTCTTGGACGCTGCCTTCGGGCAACTGGATCGGGCTGTCCTTCACCAGTTTGCAGCCGAATCGGACCTGTATCAAATAGCCGGTGATGGCCGGGTTTTCCGATTCGAAGGTGCGAATCCACAGGGCAGAGTCTCCGGAGGAAACCATGCTGATGCGGCGATCGGGACGCCCGGTGATGCGGGGAATCAGCATCATGCCGCCGATGGCTTGCCGCACCGTGTATTGCCATATATCCGGCGTGGCGCGGAAATCGGCAGGTGGCAGGGACAGGACAAGGTCCTCGATGTCTTTTGGCAAACCCTTGAGGGCGATGCGTGTCTCGGGCATGGACATACCCAGCGAGGTCACCCCGGGCAGGGGAGGTGTGCCGGCGGCAATGGGGACGGGCAGGGGACGGGGGGCGGCCGTGGTTTCGTGGTCGGCAGGCGTCCCCATGCCGGGGGAAGACGCACAAGCGCCCAACGACAGCAGCAGGGCGGGAATGCCGGCAATGTGGCGCGGGGAAATGGGCTTCATGGGTCAACGGCCTCCAAGGTGTGGCGCATGCAGTTGCCGGGGCGGTTCGGGCGCGGTGGTCGGAGGCTGCATGGCCTGTTCCTGCAAGCGTTGCAGGCTGGTGTCGATCGACGTCCCGGCCAGTTCGGCGGCGGAGACCGCCACCCGCAGGGCGGCGGGATCGCTTGTTTGGCCCTGCACCAGGAACAGCGTCTCGCCCGCGGCGCGGGTGGCGGTGGCGTTGCTGACCACGATCTGGTCCACCCGGGTGACATTCGCTGCCTTGGCCTCGTGCAACAGGCCCAGGCCGTAGGCTTCGGCGCGCTCGGCATGCAGGCCGCCCATTGCTTGCAGGCGGGCGTCGATTTGCCGCAACAGCGCATGGTCGGGATGTTGCGGCAACCGTGGGTCGTTGGCCGGGTGCAGCGGGATGCGGTTCTCGACGTCGCGTGCCAGGGTTTGTCCCGGCGCCACCGAGGTCAGCACGTATTGCCAGCGGGTTTGTCCGGGCGTGCCGCGCACGGTTTCGACGAAGCTGTCGTACTCGTTGTTGCCGATGGTCTGGCAGCCGGCGGAATCGGTGTTGTACTTGCTGCCGCGGTGGATCTTGAAGGTGTTGTTGAGGTTCTGCACGCCCTGCACGTCGCGCGAATCGAACCAGCCGTCGCCATTGCTGTCGCGCTCCACGCGGTTGGCGCCGGCCGCTATCGCCGTCGTGCTGGGGCGCAATGCGAATTCATCGGGGAAATGATTGCGTGGGTGCGTGGTCGCCAGCATTTCGGTGGTGCCATCGGCCAGGCGCCCCAGGTCGCGCACGCCATCGCCGTTCACGTCGCTGCCTTCGGTCTTCGGGCGGGTGACGACGTCCTCGAAGCCGGGGCTGCGCACCGGGGTCTTGGCGTGACCATCGTATTGCGCGGTGGGTTCGGTGGTGGCCTTGTGGAATTCGCGGGCATGGCGCTCGCCGTTCGCGTCGGTCCACAGCACCACGATGCGGTCGTCATAGACCCCTTTGCCATGAAAATTGGCGGCGCCTTCGCGCGATCCGCCCTGCGTGGTGCGGTTTTCCCGTCGCAACCCAAGGATCACGCGGTCCTGTCCCGCCAGTGCGGTGTGGGCGACGTCATTGCCGCGGGTGGCGACGATGCTGGCATAGACGTCATGCAACTGCGCCTGTGTCAGGTCCTCGGTTTCCCTGGATTTCGGGAACCGAGGCGGAAGCTCCGCACGCGCCAACCGGTCCAGCATGGGCTGCACGCTGGCGGCATCGGCGACGAGAACGGCGCCGGGTTGGCGCAAGGCGGCAAGTTGCGCTTGCGCGCGTGTCGCGACGAAGCGGTCCAGCGCCTCGCGGATGGCCGGTGGCTGGCCTTGGCGCAGTGTTTCCAGATGGGCAGCGGCTTCGCGCGCATGGCCATGCTGCAGCAAGGTGACCACTTGATTGGCCGAGGCGCTGATATCGAACTCTGGCATGTCTCTGTCCTTGAGTCAGGTGGAACGATCCGGATCCCCCGGTCGCCTTTATGCCATGAAATGCCGGGAGCTGCCCGGCAGAAGGGGGGCCGTCTCCCATGTATCCGGGGAGACTTCACCGGACCACGCTTGTCGCGCATGCCTGGGGCCGTCCGTGAGTACCGGTCGGTTGGAAAACACCTGGCGCAGACGGCAGGAACCCCGCCGAAGCGGGGTTCCTTTCTGCAACATGCGATCGGGGAGGACGGTCAGCCTTCCACGTCATCCTTGTACGCATCCACGGGGATGCAGGCGCACATGATGTTCTTGTCGCCGTACACGTTGTCCACGCGCGCCACCGGAGGCCAGTACTTGACAAGCTTCAGCGACGGCAGCGGGAAGGCGGCCAGTTCGCGCGGGTAGCCGTGCGCCCACTCGCTGGCCGACACCTGCGCGGCGGTGTGCGGGGCGTGCTTGAGCGGGTTGTCCTCGCGGTCCAGCGTGCCGTCCTCGATGGCCTGGATTTCGCTGCGGATCTGGATCATCGCGTCGATGAAGCGGTCCAGTTCGTGCTGCGATTCGCTTTCGGTCGGTTCCACCATCAGCGTGCCGGCGACCGGGAAGCTCAGGGTCGGGGCGTGGAAGCCGAAGTCGATCAGGCGCTTGGCCACGTCCTCGGCGCCGATGCCGGTGGTCTTCTCCAGCGGGCGCACGTCGAGGATGCACTCGTGCGCCACCAGCCCGTTGCGGCCGGTGTACAGCGTCTTGTAGTGCGGGGCCAGGCGCTTGGCGATGTAGTTGGCGTTGAGCAGGGCGACCTGCGTGGCCTTGCGCAGGCCGGCCGTGCCCATCAGCGCGATGTACATCCAGCTGATCGGCAGGATCGAAGCGCTGCCGAAGGTGGCCGCGCTGACCATCGCGCCGTTGCCGGTGCCTTCCGTGCGCACGCCATCCTTGCCCAGCGCACCGGGCAGGAACGGGGCGAGGTGCGATTTCACCGCGCACGGGCCGACGCCCGGACCGCCGCCGCCGTGCGGGATGCAGAAGGTCTTGTGCAGGTTCAGGTGCGAGACGTCCGAACCCCACTTGCCGGGCTTGGCGACGCCGACCAGTGCGTTCATGTTGGCGCCGTCGGTGTAAACCTGGCCGCCGTGCTGATGCACGATGTCGCAGATTTCGACCACGTCTTCCTCGAACACGCCGTGGGTGGACGGGTAGGTCATCATGATCGCGGCCAGGTTGGCCGAGTGCTTCTCGGCCTGCACGCGGATGTCGGCGACGTCGACGTTACCGTTGGCATCGCACTTGGTCACGACCACCTTCATGCCGCACATCTGCGCGCTGGCCGGGTTGGTACCGTGCGCTGATTCGGGGATCAGGCAGATGTTGCGGTGGCTCTCGCCGCGCGAGGCGTGGTAGGCGCGGATCGCCAGCAGGCCGGCGTATTCGCCCTGCGCGCCGGAGTTGGGTTGCAGGCTCACCGCGTCATAGCCGGTGCACTCGACCAGCATCGCTTCCAGCCCGTCGATCAGTTCCTTGTAGCCCTGCGCCTGCTCGGCCGGGACGAACGGGTGGATGTTGCCGAACTCCGGCCAGGTGATCGGGATCATCTCGGCGGTGGCGTTGAGCTTCATCGTGCACGAGCCCAGCGGGATCATGCTGCGGTCCATCGCCAGGTCCTTGTCGGCCAGCATGCGCAGGTAGCGCAGCAGTTCGTGTTCGCTGTGGTGGGTGTTGAATACCGGGTGGGTCAGGAACGCGCTCTTGCGCTCCAGTTCGACTGGGATCAGCGACGGCGCGCTGGCGTCCAGTGCGTCGATGGACGGCAGGACGGCATCATCGCCGCCGAAGATGCGCCACAGCAGCTCGACGTCGGCGCGGGTGGTGGTTTCGTCCAGCGAGATGCAGATGTACTCGTCCCACGCCTTGCGCAGGTTGGCGCCCAGCGATACGGCGCGTGCCATCAGCGCGTCGGTCTTGTCGCCGGTCTTCAGGCTGATGGTGTCGAAGGCGCTGCCGTGGTGGAACTGGTTGAAACCCAGTTGTTGCAGGCCGGCCTTGAGGATCGCGGTGAGCCGGGCGACGCGGCCGGCGATGCGCTTCAGGCCTTCCGGGCCGTGGTAGACGGCGTACATCGAGGCCATCACCGCCAGCAGCACCTGCGCGGTGCAGATGTTGGAGGTGGCCTTCTCGCGGCGGATGTGCTGCTCGCGGGTCTGCAGGGTCAGGCGGTAGGCCGGGTTGCCCTCGGTGTCGATCGACACGCCGATCAGGCGGCCCGGCATCGAGCGCTTGTAGGCGTCGCGACATGCCATGAACGCGGCATGCGGGCCACCGAAGCCGAACGGCACGCCGAAGCGCTGGCTGTTGCCGATGACGATGTCCGCGCCCATTTCGCCGGGCGACTTCAGCAGGGTCAGCGCCAGCAGGTCGGTGGCGACGACGAACAGCGCGTTGTTGGCGTGGATCGCCTCGGCGTCTTTCTCCCAGTCGGCCAACCAGCCGCTGGACGCCGGGTACTGCGCCAGCACACCGAAGAAATCGCCCTTGGCCAGCGCGGCGTTCCACTCTTCCTCGGAGTTGGCCAGCGCGACGCTGATGCCCAGCGGCTCGGCGCGGGTGCGCAGCAGCTCCAACGTCTGCGGGTGGGTGTCGCCGCTGGCGAGGAAGGTGTTGGACTTCGACTTGGCCGAGCGCTTGGCCAGGGTCATCGCCTCGGCGGCGGCGGTGGCCTCGTCCAGCAGCGAGGCGTTGGCGATTTCCATGCCGGTCAGGTCGGCGACCATCTGCTGGAAGTTGATCAACGCTTCCATGCGGCCCTGCGAGATTTCCGCCTGATAGGGCGTGTAGGCGGTGTACCACGCCGGATTCTCGAGGATGTTGCGCAGGATGACGTTCGGCGTATGGGTGCCGTAATAGCCTTGGCCGATGAAGCTGCGCAGCACCTTGTTCCTGCCGGCGATGGCACGGATTTTCTCCAGCGCCTGCACTTCGGTCAGCGACTCGGGCAGGGCCAGCGGGGCGGGCGACTTGATCGAGCCGGGGACGATGGCGTCGGTCAGCGCATCGAGCGAATCGTGGCCGAGCACGCGCAGCATCTGCGCGATTTCGGCATCGTTGGGGCCGATATGGCGGTCGACGAAGGCGGAAGCGTGTTCGAGGTCGCGCAGCGAGGGCGTGTTCTGGGGCATGGCGGACGTCCGGAAGAAGGCGTGCGGGGCGGGGGCGGCGGGCGCGCAGCCTTCCGGCGGTGGTCGCGCGCAGGCGACGCCACGGCCGGCAAGCCGGCGGCTCGCCTCGTGCCCCTCTGTCCTTTTGCCTGAGAGTTTGGAAGCGGCGGGGACCGCATGCTTCGTGCACCTTCGGCGCCGGGTTGAACCGGTCTCTCCAGAGTTTTGTTGCAGGTGGTATCGGGCCTGAGCGATTGCGGGCGTTTGCGCCTTCGGCAGCGGTGAACCGCTTCTCCCACCGTGTAGCGTGGCGATTATAGCGGTTGCCCCGGGCCGCTTGTGCGGCGGATGCGGCTGAACGGGCGCTGCCCGGGTACCCCCGCCCATGCCGGGTTCATGGCGCCGGCACCGCCGGGCGCCTATCATGCCCGGCCCCTCCATTTTCGATGGCGTCGCCCGCGCCGGGCCGGCGCCCGCCGTGCGTCCCCCGCGCACGCCACCGCTGGACGCCCGATGACCGCCCCCGCCCCGTCTTCCACCCGTCGCCTGGCCCTGCTGCTTGCCGGGTTGTCGATGTTCGGCCCGTTCTCCATCGACACCATCTTCCCGGCCTTCCCGCTGCTGGCGCGGGAGCTGGCGGTGGACGAAGTGGCAGTGCAGCAGACCATCAGCGTCTACCTGCTGTTCTACGGGCTGATGAGTGTGGCGCACGGGCCGCTGTCCGACGCGCTCGGGCGCAAGCGGGTGATCCTGGCCGGGCTGGTGGTGTTCGTGGCCGCATCGGTTGGCTGCGCGCTGGCTTCGGACCTGCCGACGCTGCTGCTGTTCCGCGCGCTGCAGGGCATTTCCGCCGGTGTCGGCATGATTGTCGGTCGCGCGGTGATCCGCGACCTGTATCACGGCGCCGACGCGCAGCGGCTGATGAGCCAGGTGTCGATGATCTTCGGCATCGCCCCGGCCATTGCCCCGATCATCGGTGGCTGGATACTGCTGGGCGGCGGCGACTGGCCGCTGATCTTCTGGTTCCTGGTGGCGTTCGCGGTGCTGCTGCTCACCGCCACCGCGCGCTGGCTGCCGGAAACGCACCCGCCGCAGGCGCGCACGCCGCTGTCGCCGCGCAGCCTGCTGCGCGACTACCTGCGCATCGGCCTGAATCCGCGCTTCCTGCGGCTGGCACTGGCCGGCAGCGTCAACTTCGGTGGCATCTTCCTGTACATCGCTTCGGCGCCGGTGTTCGTGATGCAGCACCTGCGGCTGGGCGAGGGCGGGTTCGCGTGGCTGTTCATCCCCACCATCGGCGGCATGACCACCGGCGCGTTCCTGTCCGGGCGCATGGCCGGGCATACCCCGCCGGTGCGGCAGGTCGGCATCGGCTTCGCCTGCTGCGCGGTCTCGGCGCTGCTGAACATCGGCTACGTGGCGGCGGTGCCGCAGCTCGAACTGCCGTGGGCGGTGCTGCCGATTTTCATTGGCGGGCTGGGCATGGCGCTGATCTTCCCGATCCTGGCGCTGGCGGTGCTGGACATGTACCCGCAACAACGCGGGCTGGCGTCCTCGCTGCAGGCCTTCGTGCAGCTGATGATCAGCACCGTGGTGGCCGGCGTGGTCTCGCCGCTGCTCAGCGGCCGGCCGCTGCACCTGGCGCTGGGCATGGCCGCCTTCATGCTGCTGGGCTTCGTGTTCTGGTATTGGGAACACCGCCGCCACGCGCACTCGTAGCTGCGGGGCTCGCCCCGCAGGCCACCCATCAACACCACAGGCAACCACCATGTCGATCCAGTCCAAGGGCCGCCGCGAGGCGAAAAAGAAGCAGGCCGAGCGCGAGCGCAACCAGGCCGCCGCGAACCCGCCGGCAAAGGCCGCGGTGGAGCCGCATGCCGAGCTGCGCGACCAGCAGCGCACCCTGCTGGCGGGTATCGTCCGCCGCGATGGCGAGTGGGTGCTGGGCATGGACGGCAGGATCGCCGGCGAAACCACCAGCGCCGCGCGCGTGCTGGCGCTGATCATGCAGGCCGCCGAACTGCATGAGCGCGGCGGCACGCCGGTGCGGCTGATGTATTCGGACGCGCTCAAGGATGCCGCGCATGCCGAGGCACGGGCGGTCGGCAAGGATTTCGAGCAGTTCAGGCAGGAACTGGCCAGTGAGTTGAAGGCCGGCAACGCCTGAGCCATCGTGCGTTTGGCGGTGGGCGCACGGTATCCTGCGCCATCGGTTCGGATGTTCAGAGGTCACACATGGCGCGAGCCAGGCACGGCTGCCTGCTGGTATTGACGGTATTGCTGCTGCTGGCCGGCATCGCGGCCGCTGCCGGCGCGTGGCTCTATTACGGGCAGGCGACGTTCGCCAACACGCCGCTGCATCCGGTTGCCGAGAGCATGGTCGTCACCCGCGGCGATGGCTTCAATGCCGTGCTGCGCAAGCTGCGCGAAGCCGGTGTGGACGAAGGCAGGGACTACCAGTGGAAACTGCTGGCGCGCCAGCTCGACGCCGCCGGCAAGATCAAGGCCGGCGAGTATGCGCTGGGCGCCGACCTCTCCCCGCGCGGGCTGCTGCTGAACATGCGCCAGGGCAGGGTGCTGCAGTACCGCGTCACCCTCGTCGAGGGCTGGAACGTCCGCCAGTTGCGCGCCGCGCTCGGCCGTGCGCAGCCGCTGCTGCACGAAACCGAACGGATGGGCGATGCCGAGCTGATGGCGGCACTGGGGTTTCCCGGCCAGCATCCCGAAGGCCGCTTCCTGCCGGAAACCTACGTCTACCAGCGTGGCGACAGTGACCTGGACGTGCTCAAGCGCGCCCATGCCGCGCTGGAAAAGGAACTGGCCGACGCCTGGGCCGCGCGCAGCGACGACCTGCCGCTGGCCTCGCCCCACGAGTTGCTGATCCTGGCCTCAATCATCGAGAAGGAAACCGGCCTGGCCAGCGAGCGGCCGCAGATCGCCGGCGTGTTCGCACGACGGCTGAAGCTGGGCATGCGCCTGCAGACCGACCCCACCGTCATCTACGGCATCGGCAGCAGCTATGACGGCAACATCCGCAAGACCCATCTGACCACCGACACGCCGTACAACACCTACACCCGCGCCGGCCTGCCGCCTACGCCCATCGCCATGCCCGGCAAGGACGCCCTGCGCGCCGCCGCGCAACCGGCGGCGGGCGACGCGCTGTATTTCGTCGCGGTGGGCGACGGCAGCGGTGCGCACGTGTTTTCGGCCAGCTATGCCGAGCACAACGCCGCCGTCGCCCGCTACCTGCAACGGTTGCGCGAGAACCGCAACCGGGCGGTGCCGCAGTGAGCGGGCAGGGCATGGACCGGGGTTTCGCCCCGTGGCAGCAGCGCGCCTTCGAGCAGACGGTGGCGGCGCTTGATACCGGCCGCCTTGGCCACGGCCTGCTGCTGTGCGGCCCGGCCGGCATGGGCCAGCGCGCCGTTGCGCTGGCGCTGGCCGCGCACGTGCTGGACCGCGACATGGATGCCGCCGGCCGCGTCCGCAACGCGCAGCTGATCGCCGCCGGCACCCACCCCGACCTGCAGGTGGTGTCCTTCATCCCCAACAAGAGCGGCGACAAGCTGCGCACCGAGATCGTCATCGAACAGGTGCGCGAGATCTCGCAGAAGCTGGCGCTGACCCCGCAATACGGTGCCGCGCAGGTGGTCATCGTCGATCCGGCCGATGCCATCAACCGCGCCGCCTGCAATGCATTGCTCAAGACGCTGGAGGAGCCGGCGCCCGGCCGCTATTTGTGGCTGATCAGCGCCGATCCGGCGCGACTGCCGCAGACCATCCGCAGCCGTTGCCAGCGTCTGGAGTTCCGCCTGCCGCCACGCGAGGAAGCGCTGGCATGGCTGCGGCAGCGTGGCCACGATGAAGGCATCGCCCGTGAAGCGCTGGACGCCACCCGCGGCCACCCGGCGCTGGCCGACCAGTGGCTGCAGGGCGAGGGCATGGCACTGCGCCGGCAGGTGGCCGACGAACTGGAGCGGCTCGCCACCGGCAAGCTCGGCTGCGTCGAACTGGCGCAACGCTGGACCGGCGACGAGCATGCCGACCTGCGCCTGCGCCATGCTGCCGACCTGGCCCTGCGCAAGGCCGGCGACGGCTTGACCGATCCGAACCGATTGCACAAGCTGGCCGCCTGGTTCGATGCCGCCAACCGTACGCGCGACCTGCTGCGCACCACGGTACGCGCCGATCTGGCCGTGGTGGAGCTGCTGCTGGCATGGGGGGCGGCCAATCAGCAACAAAAGGGGAACATCCGATGAGTGCGATCAACGCCCGCCAGGGCATCCTGTCCCTGGCGGTCAAGGACAAGGCTGCGCTGTACAGCGCCTACATGCCGTTCGTGAAGAATGGCGGCGTGTTCGTGCCCACGCCCAAGCGCTATTTCCTGGGCGACGAGGTGTTCCTGCTGTTGACCCTGCCCGATTCCAGCGAACGCCTGCCGGTGGCCGGCAAGGTCATCTGGGTGACGCCGCTGGGCGCGCAGGGCAACCGCCAGGCCGGCATTGGCGTGCAGCTGGCCGATGGCGCCGATGGCGAGTCGATCCGCAACCGCATCGAGACCCTGCTGGCCGGCACCACCGGCTCGGACAAACCCACCCAGACCATGTGATGGGTGGGGCGGAAAAAAATCGCATCCATCCGTTGACGCCGTCGCCGTTCTCCCTATAATGGGCGGCTCGCAACACGGGCGGTTAGCTCAGCGGTAGAGCATTGCCTTCACACGGCAAGGGTCGCAGGTTCGAACCCTGCACCGCCCACCAAGCGAACGACAAGAACCCCTGATTTTTCAGGGGTTTTTTGTTGCCCGGATTCCGGGAGGGCCAAGCAGGATTGGCGTGGAAGGCAGCGCTCAGGAAGCAGTTGCCGGTTCGCGCGACAGGCACCGGTGCAGATTGTCGAGTTCGCTTGCCAGCAGGGGTGGTGTGGCGCCGATCACGGCGGGTGGCTGCTTGTCACGGATGGCAGCGCCGAGTCGCTCGAGTGCGCGCCGTACCTGACCCAGGCCATCGTTGCCGAACATGGCGGCGGCCGAAGTGCGGGCTTCGGCATCGTCCTGATGCTCCAGCGCCCAGCAGGCGGACAGAACGCGGTAGGCGAGCTGCTCGGTGGCGGCGATCACCGGCCAGGCCTGTTCGGCGGTACGGCGCTGTTGCCGCGATGCGGCCAAGCCATCCTCGTGCGCGCGCGCGAGGGCAAAACCGGCATGCTGCAGTTGCCGCCGCGCGGCCCGTGCCGCTGGTGAAGTGACGGTGCCGTTGGCAAGGTGCACGACCACGGTGTCGACCGCATGCAACGTCCGCAGCAATTGCTCCGGTATCGTGGCTTGCACGGCGCGTGGTGGAATCAGGCGGAATATCAGCAGCGCCACGGCGCAACCGGCCAGCGTATCGATCCCCCGCGCCAGCAGGTAGGTGCCTGGCGCTTCGACCGGGTGGCCGCCGCTGGCGATGGTGAGCGCGGCACCGGTGATGAAGATCACCGCCAGGGCGTAATTGCGCACGACCAGCATCTCGATGGTGAACTGCAGGAGCATCACCACCAGTACCAGCCACGGGCCCTGCGGGTGCGCCACGAGGATCGCACCGGCAAGCAGCAGGCCGATCCAGGTTCCCAGCAGGCGCTGTACGCTGCGCTGGAGCATGCGCTGCCAGTCGAACCCCTGGTGCAGCATCAGCACCGCGGCAGCCACCGCCCAGTACGCACGTTCGAGGTGGACGGCGGCACCGAGTGTGCCGACCACCAGTGCAGCCACCCCCACCCGCAGCAGCACGCGGCGCGAGCCGGAGCCGGGCTGCAGCGCCTCGCGCAGCATGGCGCATGCCCCGGGGTGGCCCAGCGGCACCGCGTTTTCCGCCGTGCCGGGGACGTCCTGCAGCGTGTGGACTTGGGCAATCAGCTGGTGCACCTCCGGCAGCAATGTGGCGGATGGCGACTGGCCGCGGCTGGCCGCGCCCATTGCGTCGGCAAAACACAGGTGCAGCCTGCGGTTCAACGTGCGCAGACGGCTGAGCCGGCTGTTGCGGCGCGCACGCGCCGGCTGTCGGTTGACCAGCGTGGTCCACGCCTCGTGCAGCAAAAATGCGGCCCGGTGCCGCGCGCTGCTTTCGTGTGCGCCCCCCACCGCTTCGATGTAGGTGGCGACCGCCTTGCCGGCCGCGGTGACTGCATTGCGTTCCGGGCCGCGCGGACGGAACAGCGCGCCGGCCATGTGCAGCAGCCAGGCGAATGCACCGCCGCCCAGCACCAGCGATGCGGCATGCAGCGGGGTGAGATGTGATGCCGGCATCGCCGTGCCCGCCGCACAGGCGAGCATGAACATGTAGGCCCCCGGCGGCCCGATCTGCAATGCATTGGCCACCCAGGTCGAGAGCATGGCGAACGCCGCCACGGTCACCACCACCAGCCAGGGCATTGGCGCCACCCACAGCCCCAGCCCGACCGCGAGTGCGAACGCCAGCGCGACCAGCGCAAGCTGCCGCGCACGGCTCAGGTATGGGCGGCCGCTGCCGTACAGCGCGGTGAATCCGCCGATCGATGCCATCAGCCCGGCGGGCACGTCGTCGGCCAGCCAGCCGGCGAGGATGGGCATTCCCATGCACAGCGTCGCCCGCAGCGCAAACAGCCAGCGCCGCGGCGGTGCCGGCCGCATTTCGACCAGATCACGCAACAGGCGCGGGGACGGGGCGGGTGGTGGCGACTGCATCGAGGGTTCCGGGAGCATGGGGGGAGAGTACCGGTATCTGTCCGCAGGCCGCCGGGAATGGCAGGGAGCGACTACTTGCGCGTGGCTCGCCGCAATGGCATCAGCCCTGCGCGTCGGATTTGCCGACGCTGCCGGATTCCACCGGCGGGCAGGTGTGGAACAGGTGCATGTTCTCGATGTGCAGGCACGGGAACGGGTCGTCGGTTGCTTCCGTGGTCAGGGCCGTCATCATCGCTCTGCCAGTTCGAAGAAGCGTGTCGCGCCCTACAGGTCCGGTTCGGCGATGGGGTGGAGCAGCCATCCGGCCAGCCGGCGGCCGCCGTGGTGGTCCTGCCGGGTGAAGAAGAGCCCGGTAACCGTTCATGGGGCCTCAACTGGCCTTGAACAGCGCCACGGTGGCGATGCCGGCGAAGGTCATCAGCAGTGTGCCGGCGACGTGGATGGCGATGGCGCCCAGCGCCAGCGTGTATTGGCCGCGCTGCAGCAGGGCGACGATCTCGGCGGAGAATGTCGAGAAGGTGGACAGGCCGCCGCAGAAGCCGGTGATGACCAGCAGCCGCCATTCCGGCGACAGGCCCGGGGCTTGGGCGAAGAAGGCCAGGGCGATGCCGACGATGTAGCCGGCGATCATGTTGGCGGCGAGCGTGCCCGGCGGCACGTCGGGGAACAGGGCGTTGAGCCGGATGCCCAGGCCCCAGCGCAAGAATCCGCCCAGCATCGAGCCGACGGCGATGGCGACGATCGGTTTCCACATGGAGTCCTCTCCTTGAATCGATGTTCGAGGACGGGCGCGCACCCACGCGGCCCGTCCGGCCAAGCGTAGGCATCATCAGCCGCTGTCGCGGCGGTTCGCGGAGGAATGCCATCTCCGTTGCGCGGCAATATACATACAGCCGCATGGTGGTCGCAGCCGGTCACCGCCCACCGGCAAGCACGGCTCGTTCCCGCACCGGCCATCCGCTGGCCCGGGCCCACCATCAGCCGCCGGCAGCCAGCTCCCGCCCACGCTGCGCGGCGGCGGCCACGGCGCTGCCGACCAGCGCATGGAAACCGCCACCGGCCAGTGCTTCCAGTGCGGCCTGGGTGGTGCCGTTGGGGGAGGTCACGGCCTTGCGCAGCGTGCCGGGATCCTGGCCGCTTTCGGCCAGCATGCGCGCCGCGCCGAGGACCGTCTGCACCACCAGTTGCCGCGCGGCATCGGCAGCCAGTCCCTGGGCAAGCGCGGCGTCCTCCATTGCCTCGGCGAACGCGAACACGTAGGCCGGACCGCTGCCGGAAACCGCGGTGACCGCGTCCATCAGCGCTTCATCGTCGATCCAGCGGGTCTGCCCGGCGCAGGCGAGGATGGCCTGCGCGGCCCCGCGTTCGGCGGCGCCCACATCCGTGCCGGCGTACAGGCCGGTCATGCCGGCGCCCAGCAGCGCGGGGGTGTTGGGCATGGCTCGTACCAGCGCGGCCGACGGCCCCAGCCAGCGGCGCAATGCGGCGGTGGTGACGCCGGCGGCGATGGAGACCACCAGCGCGCCCGGCGCCAGCCGCGGCGCCAGCTCAACACAGACGGCGGCCATCACCTGCGGTTTGACCGCCAGCACCAGCGTGCGCGCATCGAGCACCGCCGTGGCGACGGATTCGGCCACGCGTATGCCATGTTCCTGCTGCAACGCCTGCCGTTGCGACGCCTGCGGCTCCACCACCTCGATCGACGCGGCTGGCGTCCCCGCCGCGACCAGCCCGGCGATCAGGCTGGTAGCCATGTTGCCGCCGCCGATGAAGGCGATGCCGCCGGAAAGGGGAACGGTGTCGTGGGGGGCGGTCATGGCGGCCTCGTCGCGGGTGGGGGGATCCCGCAAAGTGTACCCATCCGCGGGTCGGGACCCATGCCGGAACCGTGCCGTGGCGGCGGCATCGACCTGTTACGCGGGAGGGCTATACTGCCGGCCGGGGAAACATCTTTCGCAAACCATTGGGGATACACGCACATGGATATCGCCGAACTTCTGGCGTTCTCGGTCAAGAACAAAGCGTCGGACCTGCACCTGTCCGCCGGCCTGCCGCCGATGATCCGCGTGGACGGCGACGTGCGCCGCATCAACATCCCGGCGCTGGACCACAAGCAGGTGCATGCGCTGGTCTACGACATCATGTCGGACAAGCAGCGCCGCGATTACGAGGAATTCCTCGAGGTCGATTTCTCCTTCGAGATTCCGTCGCTGGCGCGCTTCCGCGTCAATGCCTTCAACCAGAACCGCGGCGCCGGTGCGGTGTTCCGCACCATTCCCTCGGAAGTGCTGACGCTGGAGGACCTGGGCTGCCCGCCGGTGTTCCGCCAGCTGATCGAGCAGCCGCAGGGCCTGATCCTGGTGACCGGCCCGACCGGCTCGGGCAAGTCGACCACGCTGGCGGCGATGATCGACCACATCAACAAGAACGACTACGGCCACATCCTCACCGTCGAGGACCCGATCGAATTCGTCCACACCTCGCAGAAGTGCCTGATCAACCAGCGCGAGGTGCACCGTGATACCCACGGCTTCAACGAGGCGTTGCGCTCGGCGCTGCGCGAGGACCCGGACATCATCCTGGTCGGCGAATTGCGCGACCTTGAAACCATCCGCCTGGCGCTGACTGCTGCCGAAACCGGCCACCTGGTGTTCGGTACCCTGCACACCAGTTCGGCGGCCAAGACCATCGACCGCATCATCGACGTGTTCCCGGCCGGCGAGAAGCCGATGGTGCGCTCGATGCTGTCCGAATCGCTGCGCGCGGTGATCTCGCAGGCGCTGCTGAAGAAGGTCGGCGGCGGCCGCATAGCCTCGCACGAGATCATGGTGGCCACCCCGGCCATCCGCAACCTGATCCGTGAGGACAAGGTGGCGCAGATGTACTCGGCGATCCAGACCGGCCAGCAGGTGGGCATGCAGACCCTCGACCAGAACCTGCAGGATCTGGTCAAGCGCAGCCTGATCACTCGCAACCAGGCCAGGGAATACGCCAAGGACAAGCGCCTGTTCGAGTGAGGTCGGGCCGGGCCCTGAACGGGAACCGGCGGCGGCAGTGAAGTGTTTCCTGTATTTCCCCAAGAACGGACGGGGATGGCCCGGGAAAACGGGAACGGCATCGGCCCTGGCCGGCGCGGTTCCACGACCCCGGCTCCCGGTCCCGGAGAACGGCCATGAGCACCATCGATTTCACCTCGTTCCTCAAGCTGATGGCGCACCAGAAGGCGTCGGACCTGTTCATCACCGCGGCGATGCCGCCGTCGATGAAGGTGAACGGCAAGATCAGCCCGATCACGCAGACGCCGCTGACTCCGCAACAGAGCCGCGACATGGTGCTCAACGTGATGACGCCGGCGCAGCGTGAGGAGTTCGAGAAGACCCACGAATGCAACTTCGCCATCGGCCTGTCCGGTGTCGGCCGCTTCCGCGTCAGCTGCTTCTACCAGCGCAACCAGGTCGGCATGGTGCTGCGCCGCATCGAGACGCGCATCCCGACGGTGGAGGAACTGAGCCTGCCGCCGGTGATCAAGACGCTGGCGATGACCAAGCGCGGCATCATCCTGTTCGTCGGTGCCACCGGCACCGGCAAGTCGACCTCGCTGGCGGCGATGATCGGCTACCGCAACCAGAACTCGACCGGGCACATCATCACCATCGAGGACCCGATCGAGTTCGTGCACAAGCACGAGGGCTGCATCGTCACCCAGCGCGAGGTCGGCATCGACACCGACAGCTGGGAAGCGGCGCTGAAGAACACCCTGCGGCAGGCGCCGGACGTGATCATGATCGGCGAGATCCGCACCCGCGAGGGCATGGACCACGCCATCGCCTTCGCCGAGACCGGCCACCTGGTGCTGGCCACGCTGCATGCCAACAACGCCAACCAGGCGATGGACCGCATCATCAACTTCTTCCCGGAAGACCGCCGCAACCAGCTGTTGATGGATCTGTCGCTGAACCTCAAGGGCGTGGTCGCCCAGCAGCTGGTGCCCACGCCCGACGGCAAGGCGCGCCGCGTGGCGATGGAAATCCTGCTTGGCACGCCGCTGGTGCAGGACTACATCCGTGACGGCGAGATCCACAAGCTCAAGGAAGTGATGAAGGATTCGGTGCAACTGGGCATGAAGACCTTCGACCAGAGCCTGTTCGAGCTGTACCAGGCCGGCGAGATCAGCTACGACGATGCGCTGCGCTATGCCGACTCGCAGAACGAGGTGCGTTTGCGCATCAAGCTCTCGCAGGGCGGCGATGCCAAGACCCTGGCGCAGGGGCTGGACGGCGTGGAGATCGCGGGCGTGCGCTGAAGCCTGCGCCATGCCTGCGCGTGCGAAGCCCGGCCAATGGCCGGGCTTCGTGTTTCGGCATCCAGCCGATGCAGGGGGGGGGCAAGCCCCGCACCTACGAGCCCCGCGTCCACGGCGGGTTGCAGGCGACGATGTCGGCCAGCACCGGGCAATCGGCGCGGTGCGCGCCGGGCAGGTAGCCCAGGCTCATCAGGAACTCGCCGGTGATCTCGCCGCCGGTGAAGCGGAAGGTCTGCTTGAACAGCTTCACCCAGCCGGCCTTGTCGCGCGGGTGGTGGGCGTCCAGCCATTGCGCGAAACCGCCATGCGAATCGCGCAGGCCGCGGATCACGTTGGCGTTGTGGATGGCGGCCCGTACCTTCAGCCGGTTGCGGATGATGCCGGCATCATCCAGCAGGCGTGCGACGTCGGCCTCGCCGTAGGCGGCCACCGTATCCACGTCGAAGCCGTGGTAGGCGCGGCGGAAACCGTCGCGCTTGCGCAGGATGGTTTCCCAGCTTAGCCCGGCCTGGTTGATCTCCAGCACCAGCCTCTCGAACAGTTCCGGCTCGGCGCGTTGCGGGAAACCGTATTCACGGGCGTGGTAGTGCGCATGAACCGGGTGGCCGGGGGCGAAATCACAGTAGCTGGACATGGGCGGACCGCGTGGCAGGAGTGTCGCGATTATCGCCGTCCACGCCCGCACCGGGTGGCAACCGCTAGAATGGGTGCATGTCCACGCTGTCGCCTCCACTCGCCAATCACCTGCTGGTTGCGCTGCCGTCGCTGGCCGACCCGCATTTCGCGCGCGGCGTCGCGCTGATCTGCCAGCACGACGACAATGGCGCGATGGGTGTGGTGGTCAACCAGCCTTCCGAATACACCTTGGGTGAAGTGCTGGCGCAGATGGAGATCGATACCGACGACAGCCGGCTGACCGCGCTGCCGGTACTCAGCGGTGGGCCGGTGCATCCCGAGCGCGGTTTCGTCATCCATGACGACGAGCGCGGCTGGGATTCGAGCTTGCAGGTGGCCCGGAGCCTGTACCTGACCACCTCGCGCGACATCCTCGAGGCGATGGCCCGTGGTGATGGCCCGCGCAATGCGCTGGTCGCGCTCGGCTGCGCCGGTTGGGGGGCGGGGCAACTTGAGCAGGAGCTGGCCGAAAACAGCTGGCTGACCGTGCCGGCCGATGCCGCGGTGTTGTTCGACGCTCCGTTGGAGCAGCGCTGGCAGCTGGCGGCATCGCGCATTGGCGTGGACCTGTTCCGCCTGGCCGGATACAGCGGCCATGCCTGAGACACCGTTGTCCACCGACAGCACCGTGCTCGGCTTCGACGTCGGCTCGCGCCGCATCGGCGTGGCCATCGGCAGCGCCTTCGGCGTCGGCGCACGGGCGCTGGCGATGATCGACGTGCGTACCGACGGCCCCGACTGGAACGCACTGGACCGCCTGCACAAGGAGTGGCGGCCGCAGGGGCTGATCGTCGGTGACCCGCTCACGCTCGAAGGCGAGGACCAGCCCAATCGCAGGCGCGCCCACGCCTTCGCCCGCCAATTGCGGCAACGCTACGGCGTGCCGGTGTTGCTGGTGGACGAACGTTCCAGCTCGGTGGAGGCCGCACGCCGCTTCGCCGTCGAGCGGGCCGAAGGCCGCAAGCGCCGCCGCGATGCCGCCAGCCTCGACGCGGTGGCCGCCGCGGTCATCGTCGAGCGCTGGCTGTCCGCCCCGCACGACGCCATTCCCGTCACCTGACCGTAAAGACCCGCCATGACCGCCACCGCCCCGCAACTCGATTCCGATGGACGCCTGCGCCACCTGCTGACCCTGGAAGGGCTGCCGCGCGAACACCTGCTGCAGTTGCTGGACCGCGCCGGGCAGATCCGCGATGCGGCGGTGGGGCGGGTCGGCAACAAGCGCAACGTGCTGGCCGGCACTGCGGTATGCACGCTGTTCTTCGAACCCTCCACCCGCACCCGCAGCTCGTTCCAGCTGGCCGCGCAGCGGCTGGGCGCGGACGTGCTGAACTTCGACGCTTCCACCTCGTCCACGCGCAAGGGCGAAACCGCCACCGACACGCTGCGCAACCTCGAGGCGATGGGCGTGCGCGGCTTCGTCGTGCGCCATCCCGACGACGGCGCCGTGGCCGAGCTGGCCGCCGCCGCGGGCGAGGGCACCGCACTGGTCAATGCCGGCGATGGCCGCAGCGCGCACCCCACGCAGGGCCTGCTGGACATGCTGACGTTGCGCCAGGCCAAGGGCGCGGATTTCTCGAAGCTGAAGGTGTTGATCGTCGGCGACGTCAAGCATTCGCGGGTGGCCCGCACCGACCTGCACGCGCTGCGTACGTTGGGCACCGGCGAAATCCGCGTGTGCGGCCCGCAATCGCTGCTGCCGGACGACGACACCCTGAAGGGCTGCGTGGTCGGCGAGGATTTCGACGCCATGCTCGAAGGCGCGGACGCGCTGATGATGCTGCGCCTGCAGCGCGAGCGCATGGAGGAAGGATTGGTGCCGTCGCTGGAGCAGTACCACGCGGACTATGGCCTGACCAACGCCCGCCTTGCCCGTGCCGGCAAGGATGCGGCGGTGCTGCACCCGGGGCCGATCAACCGCGGCGTGGAAGTCACCGATGAGGTGGCCGATGGCCCGCAATCGTGGGTGCTGCGCCAGGTCTGCAACGGTGTCGCCGTACGCATGGCGGTGCTGGAGACGCTGCTGGGCTGAGGATGGCGGGGCAGTGCCGGCAATGGCCTGCACCGGCTCCTGTCCGGTTCAGCGTTCCTGCGTGAACAGCCATTGCCACAGCGCCGGATCGGCGTAGGTGGCGTCCCATGCGTTGTGGTCGCCCTGCGGGTATTCGGTGTAGCGCGCATCGCGGGCGGCGGCGGCCTGGAAGGCGGCATGCAGGCGCCGGTCGTCGTCCGGTGGCACCACGTTGTCCAGCGCGCCGTGGAAAATCCAGATCGGCACGTTCTTCATGCGCTGGGCCAGTGCAGTATACGGGTCGCTTCCCTGTGCCAGTGCTTCGACCATCAGGCCGGGGCGTTCGCTGCGTGGGGTGCGGATGCCGCCGCAGATCGGCACGATGGCGGCGAAGCGCGCCGGGTCGGTCAAGACGATGTTCCAGCTGCCGTAACCGCCCATCGACATGCCGGTCAGGTATTGGCGCGCCGGGTCGACGGCGAACTCGGAAATCGCCGCGTCGAGCGCGGCCAGCGCCAGCCGGTTGTTGCGGCCGCTCCATTCCTCGCCCTCCGGTACCTGTGGCAGCACCGCCAGCGCGGGAAAGTCGGCGGCATGGGTGCGCAGGTAGGGGCCAAGCCCCGCCCCGGTCTGCTTGATACCGTCGCGCCCGCGCTCGCCTGAGCCGTGCAGGAACAGCACTACCGGCAAGGGGCCGGACTTGCGCGCGGATGCGGCGGGGACGAATACCTGATACGGCATGCGCGTGCCTTCCAGCTCGATGCTGCGCGCAACAAAATGGCCGCGGCCGGCATCGGGCAGCGAAGCACAGGCGGTCACGAGTGCCGACAGCGCAAGTGCGGGGGCGAGGTGGGTGAACGGGCGAAGCAACGGGAGTGCCATGACGGATTCCGGTTCGGGGCCACCGCCATCCTAGCGGGCTGCTGCCGCGCCGACAGCCCGCATGGCATCAATGCGGATGCGGGGCGCTGGCCAATATCGCCAACTGCTCCTGCGCCTCGGCATTGCCGGCCGCGGCCGCCGCCTGCACCTGGGTGAGGTCTGGATGCAGCACCACCAGCAACGGGAATTCGCATTGCGGGCAGGTGTACTCGCTTTGCTCGTCGTGCAGTTCCATTTCCATCTGCCGGGAGTCGCCCTGCCAGCCGCAGGCGGGGCAGGTGTGGCGCTGGTCGCGCCAGCCGGGCTGGTAGTAGTCGGTGACGGTGGTGGTCATGTCAGGTTGCAGAGGGGGCGTTGCTCAACAGATCGACGATATCCATTTCCAGCGCAGCGGCCAACTTGAACGCCGGTCACCCCGGCCATGGCATGGCAGGGGCGCTTCGCAGGGTTCCGGCTTTGCCTTTGTCAGTGCAGCAGGATCAGCGTCGCCAGGCCGAGGAAGGCGAAGAAGCCCATCACGTCGGTGACCGCGGTGACCACCACGGTGCCGGCGACGGCCGGGTCGACGTTCATGCGCTTGAGCATCAGCGGCAGCAGTACGCCGGACAGGGCGGCGGCGCAGAAGTTGATGACCAGTGCCAGTGCGATGACCAGGGACAGCAGCAGGCTGTGGAACCAGAGGAAGGCGACCACGCCGACCAGTGCGCCGATCAGGGTGCCGTTGATCAGCGCGACCCGCATCTCCTTCCACAACAGGATGCGGGCATTGCTCGCGCCCACCTGGCCCAGCGCCAGGCCGCGTACCATCAGCGTCAGCACCTGCACCGCGGCGTTGCCGCCGACGCCGGCGACGATCGGCATCAGCACCGCCAGCGCCACGACCTTCTCCAGCGTGACCTCGAACTGGCCGATCACGCTGGCGGCCAGGAAGGCGGTGCACAGGTTGATGCCCAGCCACACCACGCGGCCGCGCACGGCGCGCTTGATCGGCGAGAACAGGTCCTCTTCCTCGTCCAGACCAGCGGCGCCAAGGGCCTGGTGCTCGGCCTGCTCGCGGATGATGTCGATCACGTCATCGACGGTGATACGGCCCAGCAGCACGTTGCCGTCGTCCACCACCGGGGCCGAAACCCAGTCATTGTCGGAGAACTGGCGCGCGACCTGCTGGGCCGAGGCGTCGACGTGCAGCGATTCGAGTTCGTCGTCGATCAGCTTGTTGATCGGCGTGCCGGGGTCGTGCGTGATCAGGTCCTGCAATGCGACCCAGCCGATCAGCTGGTGGCGGCGGTTGACCACGTAAAGATGGTCGGTGTGGTCGGGCAGTTCGCCGCGCAGGCGCAGGTAGCGTAGCACCACGTCGATGTTGACGTCGGCGCGCACGGTGACCACGTCCGGGTTCATCAGGCGCCCGGCGCTGTCCTCGGGGTAGGACAGCACCTGCTCCAGCCGCTCGCGGTTCTCGCGGTCCATCGACTTGAGCACTTCGTCGATGACGGTGTCGGGCAGGTCCTCGACCAGGTCGGCGAGGTCGTCGATGTCCAGGTCCTCGACCGCGGCGATGATCTCGTCCGGGTCCATGTCGGCCAGCAGGCTCTCGCGCACCTCGTCGCCGACGTGGACCAGCACCTCGCCGTCGTCCTCGGGATCGACCAGCCCCCACACCACCTCGCGCTTGCCGGGCGGCAGCGATTCGAGCAGGTTGCCGATCTCGGCCGGCGCCAGCGTGTTGACCAGCCGTCGCACCGGCCCGAGCCGACCGCTGTCCAGCGCGTCGGAGAGCATGCGCAACTGGCGTGCGGTCTTGTCGTGGCGGACGGCTTCGGCCATCGGAACTCCGGGGAGGGGAAAGGACGCGATCCGGTGAAGGATGCGGCAACGGGGATGTTCGGCGCGTCATTATCACGCGGCGACGTTTCAGTGCACACCCTCGCAGATGCGGTGGTGCCGGCCGTTGGCCGGCAACTGCAATGGCAAAGACATCGAGGCTGCCGGCTAACGGCCGGCACTACCGTGGGTCAGGGGCGCGGTGCAGGAGCGCACCCTGGTGCGCGATGTGGCTTCCCCGGTAATGCCCCTCGCGCACCAGGGGGCGCTCCTACGTGGTTGCCTGGATCATCCAGCGTTCGATGCCGCGGCGATCGCGCAACGCCAGCAGTTTCGGCGCGAGGGCGCGCAGGTCGGCCAGCCTGCTTTCGCGGATGGCACGGCGCACTTCCAGCAGCGTGGCCGGGTGCAGGCTGAGTTCGGTGAGCCCCAGCGCCAGCAGCAGCGGGATCATGCGCGCATCGCCGGCGATTTCGCCGCAGACCGACAGTGGCACGCCGTGCGTGCGCGCGGTTTCGACCACCTGTGCCAGCAGCCGCAGCAGCGCCGGATGCAGTGGCGAATACAGCTCGCTTACCGCTTCGTTGTTGCGATCGGCGGCCAGCAGGTATTGCACCAGGTCGTTGGTGCCGACGGAGAGGAAATCCACCTGGTCGATGAAGCTGTCCAGCGCCAGCGCCGCGGCCGGGACCTCGATCATCGCCCCGACCGGCACGTGTTCGGCCAGTGCGTGGCCTTCGGCGCGCAAGGTAATGGCGAGCTTGGCGATGCGGCGCTTGATGGCGAGGACTTCCTCGCGGGTGGCGACCATCGGCACAAGGATGCGTACCGGGCCGTAGCCGGAGGCGCGCAGCAGTGCGCGCAGCTGGGTATCGGCAACCTTGGGGCGTGCCAGCAGCAGGCGCACGCCGCGCAGGCCGAGCGCGGGGTTTTCCTCGCTGCCCAGTGCCAGCCCGGTGCGGTCGGCCTTGTCCGCGCCAAGGTCGAGGATGCGGATGGTGACCGGGCGGCCGCTCATGCCCAGCACTGCGTCGCGGTAGCTGTGGAACTGTTCTTCCTCGTCCGGCAGCGCGTTGCGCTGCAGGAACAGGAACTCGGTGCGGTACAGGCCCAGCCCGTGCGCACCCAGCGCGTGCGCCTGTGCCACGTCTTCGCGCGATTCGGCATTGGCCAGCAGGGTGATGTCCGCGCCGTCGAGGGTGCGGCTGGGCTTGGAGCGCAGGTGGCCGAGCTCGCGCTGCTCGCGCGCCAGCTCGCGCAGGCGCTGGCGGTACTGGCGCAGGTCGTCGGCGGCCGGGTCCAGGACCACCTCGCCACTGCTGCCGTCGACGATCAGCACGTCGCCATCGTTGATCCGGTGCAGCACGCCGCTGGCGGCGACCACCAGCGGCAGGTGCAGGCTGCGGGCCAGGATGGCGCTGTGTGACAGCGGGCTGCCGGCGCTGCTGACGATGCCGACCACGCCCTGCGCCTGCAGCTGTGCCAGTTCGGACGGTGCCACGTTCTCGCAGACGAGGATTTCGCCGGCCAGCCCCTTCACACTGGCCGGGCGCTTGTGCAGGAAGGCGTTGATGCGGCCGATGACGTGGTCCAGGTCGTCCAGCCGGCTCTTGAGGTAGGCGTCCTCCATGCCTTCGAACACCTGCGCCAGCTTGTCGCGCTGCACGCGCAAGGCATAGGCGGCACTGTAGCGATGGCTGCGGATCAGCTCGTCCAGCGCGAGCAGCAGCTCGGGGTCGTCCAGCAGCATGGCATGCAGGTCGAGGAACTCGCCGACCTCGGCCGGCAGCGCGCCCTGCAGGCGCTGGCGCAGCTCGCGCATCTCGGTGCGCGCAGCCTCGATGGCCTGGTGCAGGCGTTGCAGTTCGGCATCCACCGCATTGGCGGCGATGCGTTTTTCCCCGATGTCCTGGGTGGGAGGCAGGCGTACCCGCGCGCGCCCCAGCGCGCTGCCGCGCGAGGCACCGTGGCCTTGCAGGCGCAGTGCGCTCATGCGGCCACGCCGGCTGGACGGGCGGGTACGGCGGCCATCAACTGTCCTCGTCGAAGCGGCGTTCGAACAGGGCGGCGACCGCGTCGAGCGCGGCGGCTTCGTCTTCGCCGTCCACGCGCACGGTGACCGGCGTGCCCTGGCCGGCGGCCAGCAGCATCACGCCCATGATGCTCTTGGCGTTGACCTCGCGGCCCTTGGCCACTAGCGTGGCATTGGCGCGGAAGCCGGACAGCAGTTGCACCAGCTTGGCGGTGGCACGGGCGTGCAGGCCGAGGCGGTTGGATACGGTGAGTTCACGTTCAAGCATCGTCGATGATGGCTCCATTGCGGGCGCCCGCCGCGGCGGTGGCGGGCAGTTGGTCCAGTCCCTGTTCCGGATAGTTCATTACCCGCAGCAGCATCGGCAGGCTCAGTGCCGACACCCGCCGCACCGGCGTGCCCAGCCGCGCCAGCCGCGCGGCCAGGTTGCTGGGGCTGGCGCCGTACAGGTCGGTCAGCAGCAGCACGCCGTCTTCTCCCTCCACCCGTCGCAGCGCCGCCGATGCCTGTGGCAGCAGGGCGTCGAGGTCGGCATCGAATGGCACTTCGAAGGCTTCGGCCTTCAGCGGCAGATGCCGCAGCAGGCGCGCGGCTACTTCCAGCAGGGAAGCGCCGACGCCGGGATGGGTCACGAGAAGAATGCCGCAGGTCATTGTCGAACGTTAGCAGGTCGGAAGGCAGAAGTAAGGCGTCGGATGGCGGGAAACAAGGGCGCGCGCCGGGCTTTCGCGCTGCCGCTCCGGTTTTCCGTTTCCAGGCCCCTCCCCGAGCTCACTCCGGTGCCGTCATTCCTGTTCGCGATGGAACGTCGCCACGTCCGG
This sequence comes from uncultured Stenotrophomonas sp., assembly GCA_900078405.1. Taxonomy (NCBI): domain Bacteria; kingdom Pseudomonadati; phylum Pseudomonadota; class Gammaproteobacteria; order Lysobacterales; family Lysobacteraceae; genus Stenotrophomonas; species uncultured Stenotrophomonas sp. The sequence continues at coordinate 392,752 of FLTS01000001.1, forward strand.
CCAGCCCTGCGCACGCGCATGCCGGGCCATGCGTTCGGCCAGGTACACCGAGCGGTGCTTGCCGCCGGTGCAGCCGAAGGCGATGGTGACGTAGCTGCGGGTCTCGCTGCCCAGCTTCGGCAGCCAGGTGTCGAGCAGGTCTTCGAGCTGGGCGACGTAGCGGGCCACTTCGGGTTGGGCGTCGAGATGCTCGCGCACTTGGCGGTCGCGGCCGGTCAGCGGGCGCAGTTCCGGGTCCCAGTGCGGGTTGGGCAGCACGCGCGCGTCGAACACGAAATCGGCTTCGGCCGGCACGCCGCGCTTGTAGGCAAAGGATTCGAACAGCAGCGACAGGTTGTTGCTGTGGCTCAGTGCGTGCTCGGTGATGATGTGGCGGCGCAGCTGGTGCACGTTGAGCCGGCTGGTGTCGATGATGGCATCGGCCTCGCGGCGCAGTGGCGCGGTCAGTTCGCGTTCGCGGGTGATGGCCTCGGGCAGCGACAGGCCGAGATGGCTGAGCGGGTGCCGGCGGCGGGTGTCGGCGTAACGGGCCAGCAGGGTGTCGTCGTCGGCCTCGAAGAACAGCAGGGTGGCCTCGATGTCGTGGTTGCTGGCGGTCTGGCGCCATTGCCCGAGCTGGCTCAGATCGCTGCGCCCGCGCACGTCGATGCCCAGCGCGATGCGCCGCGGGCTCTCCTTGCCGGGTTCGCCGAGCACGCCGCGCACGAACTCCGGCAGCAGGTTCACCGGGATGTTGTCCGAGCAGTAGTAGTCCAGGTCCTCGAAGGTCTTCAGCGCCACCGACTTGCCCGAGCCGGACAGGCCGCTGACGATGACCAGCAGCGGGCGCGGCTGCGCGTTCATGGGTTGCGCTGCTCCAGCAGGTTGCTGTGGCGGGCGATGAACATCGCCGCCGGGTCGATGCCCTTGGTGCGCAGGATGTGCAGGCGCGTGGCTGCTTCGGTGAGCACCGCCAGGTTGCGGCCGGGCATCACCGGCAGGGTGATCAGCGGCACGTCCAGGTCGAGCACGTGGCGCTTGCCGGAGTCGCCGGTCAGGCGTTCGTAGCCATAGGTGCTGGGCTCGGTCATCGGCTTGGTCAGGTGGACGATGAGCCGAAGGTACTTGTTCTTCTTTACAGCCGTGTCACCGAACATCTGGCGCACGTTGAGCACGCCCAGGCCGCGTACTTCCAGCAGGTCCTGCAGCAGTTCCGGGCAAGTGCCGTCGAGCACGTCCGGCGCGATCTGGGTGAATTCCGGGGCGTCGTCGGCGACCAGCCGGTGGCCGCGCGAGAGCAGTTCCAGCGCCAGTTCGCTCTTGCCCGAGCCGGCCTCGCCGGTGATCAGCACGCCGATGGAATAGATCTCCATGAACACGCCGTGCAGGATGATGCGTGGCGCCAGCGTGCGGGCCAGATGGTAGGAGATGTGGTTCAGCAGCTCGTGGCCGCGCCGTGGCGAGCCCCACAGCGGGGTCTGCGATTCGTCGGCGGCCGCGCGCAGATCCTCCGGGCAGCCGTGGTTCTTGGTGACCACCAGCGCCAGCGGGCGGGCGTGGATGATGCGTTCGATCACTTCCCAGCGCTGGCGCGAATCCAGCGAATCCAGCCAGCTCAGTTCCTCGGTGCCGAGGATCTGCACCTTGTTCGGATAGATGGTGTTGAGGTAGCCGGCCAGCGACGGGCGCCGCGCCACGGTGTCGCCGGCGTCCAGTTCGCGCTCGCCACCGGCCTGGCCCGCGATCCAGCGCAGCTCCAGTTTCTCGCGCTGCTGGTCGAACAGTTCGCGGGCGGTGATGCGGGTATTCATGGCGCAGGGGTCCGGGGCGGGTGGTCGAGGATCCGTTTCAATGCGTCGCCGTCGGCGGCCGCGCGCAGGGCGTCGCGGACGTGGGCGTCGGAAAAGATTTCCGCCAGCTCCGACAACAGCATCAGGTGCTGGTGGGTGTAATGCTCGGGCACGGCCATCGCGAACACCAGATCCACCGGTTCGCTGCCGCCGAAATCCACCGGCCGTTGCAGCCGCAGCAGCACGCCACGGGGGTGTTGCAGCGTCGGCGAGCGCCCGTGCGGGATGGCGATGCCGTGGCCGATGGCGGTGCTGCCGACGCTTTCGCGCTCGCGCAGGCTGTGGAACAGGGCGTCTTCGGCGGCTTCGCGGCAGGCGAGTATGCCGGCGGCGGCACGCAGGGCGCTGTCACGGTCGGCGGCCGCAAGTACCCGGGTACTCACGGCCGCCATCAGGTCGTTCAAGGGCATGGAGGGGACTGGCGGTGGCTGATGTCAGCCATTGTCGCGCAGTGCGTGCGAAGCGTGGGGAAGGTGCTTCTCCTTGTGCTTGATCACCAGCCGGTCGAGCTTGTCGGCCAGCACGTCGATGGCCGCGTACATGGTCTGGCCGCCGGCTTCGGCGTGCAGGGTTTGGCCGGGGAGGTTGGCGCTGGCGTCGACGTGGTGTTCGTTCTTCTGCAGTGACAGGGTGACCCGGACTTCGCAGTGCTGGTCGAAGTGCTTGCCCAGCCGCTGCAGCTTGGTTTCCACGTATTCCTTCAGGGCCGGAGTGACTTCCACGTCCTTGCCAAACGTCTCGATACGCATCGGGTGCCTCCTGTGGTTCGGGTTTGCGATATGAACCGCTGCCGCCCCCTGCGCACGCCTCAGGCGATGCGGACGCGTTCGTGGGAAGCGGAGATGTTCATGGCTTCACGATACTTCGCCACGGTGCGCCGCGCCACCGGTATTCCGCTGCTCTTGAGCAGGTCGGCCAGCTTGGCGTCAGACAGCGGTTTGCGCGGGTTTTCGGCGTCGATCAGGCGCCGTATCATCGATTGGATCGCGGTGCTGGAGGCCTCGCCGCCGCCGTCGGTGTCAATGCCGGAGGCGAAGAACGCGCGCAGCGGCAGGGTGCCGCGCGGGGTGCGCACGTACTTGCGGGCGATGGCGCGGGAAATGGTGGATTCGTGCAGGTCCAGCTCGCCGGCGATCTCGCGCAGGGTCAGCGGCCGCAGCGCCTGTTCGCCGAATTCGAGAAAGCCGGCCTGGTGGTGCAACAGACTGTTGACCACCCGCAACAGGGTTTCGCCGCGCGCCTGCAGGCCCTTGAGCAGCCAGCGCGCCTCCTGCAGCTGCGTGCGCAGGTAGCTGGCGTCGGCCTCGCCGCAACGGCGGATCAACTGCTCGTAGCCACGGTGGATCACCACCTTCGGGCCGGCATGGCTGGCCAGCGCCGCCTTCCAGATGCCGCGCTGGCGCCAGACCACGCAGTCGGGGATGACGTAGGTGTCGACGGCCGGTTCGCCCAGTTGCGCGCCGGGGCGCGGATCCAGCGAGCGCAGCAGCTGCACGGCCTGTTCGACGGCCTGTGGCGCCTGCTTCAGTTCGGCGGCGATACCGGCGATGCCCGCGCGGGGCAGGCGTTCCAGCAGTGGGCTGGTGGCGATCTGTCGGGCCAGTGCCAGACCGGACGTGGCGGTGGGCAGGGCCGCCAGTTGCAGGTCCAGGCATTCGCCCAGCGTGCGTGCGCCGACGCCGGCGGGGTCGAACTGCTGGATGCGGCGCAGCACCGCGAGGATCTCGTCCTCGTCGGCCACGATGTCCGGGCGCAGCGTTTCGGCGATGGCGGCCAGTGGTTCGCGCAGGTAGCCGTCCTCGTCCAGCGCATTGACCAGCAGCACGCCGATGGCGAGGTCGCGTGCGCCGAGGTGGGACAGGTGCAGCTGCCACAGCAGGTGGTCGGCGAGGGTGTCGGCCTCGGCGACGCGCTCGGCGGCACTGCCGTCGTCATCATCGTCGAACGAGCCGCCGTGGCCGCCACCCCAGTCGGCATCGGCAGGGGCCGGCTCGGCCTGCGCATCGTCGGTGCCGGCAGGATCGGGGGCGGGGGCTTCGGCGCCATCGGCCGCGGCTTCGCTGCCGCCGGCGTCGTCGTCCCATTCCAGCAGCGGGTTGGTTTCCACCGCTTCGGCCAGTTCCTGTTCCAGCTCGGCGCTGGACATCTGCAACAGGCGGATGGCCTGGCGCAGCTGGGGCGTCATGACCAGGCTCTGTCCCAGCGATGTCTGCAGCCGTGCCTTCATCCCGTTTCCCGGCAGATGACGTGGGCCCGCCGCGGCTCAAAGGGTGAAGCTGTCTCCGAGGTAGACGCGGCGAACGTCGGTATTGGTCAGCAGTTCCTCCGGTGCCCCCTGCGCCAGCACGCTGCCTTCAGCGAGGATATACGCGCGGTCGCAGATTCCCAAGGTTTCGCGGACGTTGTGGTCGGTGATCAGCACGCCGATGCCGCGCTGCTTGAGGTGGGTGACGATGCGCTGGATCTCGCCGACCGAGATCGGGTCGACGCCGGCGAACGGTTCGTCGAGCAGGATCAGCCGCGGCCGTGCGGCCAGTGCGCGGGCAATCTCGCAGCGGCGGCGCTCGCCGCCGGACAGGCTGGCGCCGGCCTGCTCGGCGACGTGGCCGATCTGCAGTTCGTCCAGCAATGCCGACAGTTCGCGTTCGCGACCATCCGCGTCGAGGTCCTCGCGCAGTTCCAGCACCAGGCGGATGTTGTCGGCCACGCTGAGCTTGCGGAATACCGAGGGCTCCTGCGGCAGGTAGCCGACGCCGAGCTTGGCGCGGGCGTACATCGGTTCGCTGGTGATGTCGCGGCCGTCCAGCACGATGCGGCCGGCGTCGCTCTCGACCAGTCCGACGATCATGTAGAAGCAGGTGGTCTTGCCGGCGCCGTTGGGGCCGAGCAGGCCGACCACCTCGCCGGCATCGAGGGTCAGGCCGAAGCTCTTGACCACCTCGCGGTTCTTGTAGCGCTTGCGCAGGCCTTCGGCGACGAGCATTACTTCTTGTCTCCCTGCGCGGCCGGGGCCTTGTTCTTGGGCTGGATCACGGTGCGCACGCGGGTGCCGTCGCCGCCGCTCTGCATGTCGCCGCTGCGGGTGTTGTAGACCATGCGCTGGCCGCTGTTGGAGCCGCGCTCGGATTCGACCTTGTAATTGCCGGTGAGCACGATCACCTCGCTGTTGACGTTGTAGTCGAGGCTGTCGGCGCGGGCGTTCATCCAGGTGCCATCGTCCATCTGCTGCTTGAGCGTGGCCTGCTTGCCGGTCAGTACCACCCGCTCGGTCTCGCCGTTCTTCTGGATCACGTCGGCGGTATCGGCGTGGATTTCCATCGTGCCCTGGACGATGACCACGTTGCCGCTGAAACGGCAGCGACCATCATCGGCAAAGTTGCAGTCGCTGCTGGTCGAGTCGATGGTCATCGGCTGGTTGCGGTCCGAGGCCTTGCCCCATGCCAGCGCGGGCACCAGCAGCGCGGCGAGCAGGACGGGCAGCGCAAACCTAGCGTGCGGCATTGGGTTCATAGCGGGTCTTGACCTGGGAAAGGAGGGAATACTGCCGGGTTTTCAGATTGGCCCGGAAACCGGTGCCGCTCTGCCGCAGGCCGGGACGGGTCAGGGTCACGCGCGCGCTGGTATGGGCCAGGTCGCGTTCGGGGAACACGTCCAGCTCGCTGGTGCGGAAAGTGGTAGGCGGGGTCTTGCCGTCCTGCGGGCTGTCGCCGGCGACGTTGCCGCGCAGGCGCAGTTCCTCGCCCTTGGCGCTGACCCAGCCGGTATCGGCGCGCAGTTGCCAGTGCTGGCCCTCGGCATCGGGCATCAGGAACAGCGGCCGGGTGATGGTCGAGGTCTGGTCGGCGCGGTTGCGCTCCATCGCCGGTGCGCGCAGGGTGGTCGACTCCTTGCCGTCCTTGCCCAGTGCGACGATTTCGAAATCGCCCAGCACGAAGTCGGTGCGACTTTCGACGATGCTGGCTGGCGTGGTGGCGGCGCGATGGCGCCATGCCGACCAGCCGCTGGCCAACGCGGCCAGCAGCAGGCCGAAGCCGAGCACGATGCGCCAGTTCATCGGGCGAACCCCGCCACGGCCGCGTCGAGCTTGTCCTGCGCGGCCAGCAGCACGTCGCATAGTTCGCGCGCGGCGCCGCGGCCGCCTTCGGCGCGGGTCTGCCAGTGCACACGCTCGGCGACCAGCGGGTGGGCGTTGGCCGGCGCCACGGCCAGCCCGACCGCGCACAGTGGGGCGAAGTCCGGCAGGTCGTCGCCCATGAAGGCGACCTGTTCCAGGCCGATGCCGAAGCGCTCGCACAGCGCGCGCACGCTGGCAAGTTTGTCGCCCACGGCGATCTGGGTGTCGATGCCGAGGTCGGCGCCGCGCCGCTGCGCCGACAGGCTGTTGCGCGCGGTGATCAGCACCGGGTGGATGCCGTGCTTCTGCAGCAGTTTCAGGCCCAGCCCGTCCTGCACGTAGAACGCCTTGCTCTCGTTGCCTGCATGGTCGTAGTAGAGGCGGCCGTCGGTCAGAGTCCCGTCCACGTCGAAGCAGGCCAGCCGGATGGCGCCGGCGACGGCATGCAATTCGGCGGGGAAGTGGGCGAGGGGAGACCAGGGCATCAGTGGGCGATCCAGTGCGGCAAGAACATGATTGTGCGGGCTTTTTAAACCACTTTTGCCCGCAACAGGTCATGAATGTTCAGGGCCCCGACCGCGCGGCCGTTGCCATCGACCACGATAAGACCGTTGATCTGGTGCTTCTCCAGCAGCCGCGCGGCTTCCACTGCCAACTGGTCGGCGCCGATGGTGCGCGGGTTGCGGGTCATCACCTCGGCGATGCCTGCGCTGCGCACGTCCAGATCGGTGTCCAGCGCGCGGCGCAGGTCGCCGTCGGTGAACAGGCCGACCAGCCTGTCCCCGGCATCGACCACGGCGGTCATGCCCAGGCGCTTGCGGCTCATTTCCATCAGCGCGGCGCTGAGACTGGCGTCTTCGGGCACGCGCGGCAGGTCATCGCCGCTGTGCATCACGTCGGTGATGTGCAGCAGCAGGCGGCGGCCGAGGCTGCCGGCCGGGTGCGAGCGGGCGAAGTCGTCGGCGGTGAAGCCGCGCGCGTCCAGCAGCGCCACCGCCAGCGCATCGCCCATCGCCAGCGAGGCGGTGGTGCTGGAGGTCGGGGCCAGCGCCAGCGGGCAGGCCTCGTGGTCGACGTTCACGTCCAGGTGCACATCGGCGGCGCGGGCCAGGCTGGACTGCGGCTTGCCGGTCATGGCAATCAGCGGGTTGCCCTGGCGCTTGAGCACCGGCAGCAGCATCAGCACTTCGTCCGACTCGCCGGAATAGGACAGGGCCAGCACCACGTCGTCCTCGGTGATCATGCCCAGGTCGCCGTGGCCGGCCTCGCCCGGGTGCACGTAGAACGCCGGGGTGCCGGTGGAGGCCAGAGTGGCGGCGATCTTGCGCGCGATGTGCCCGGACTTGCCCATGCCGGTGGCGACCACGCGCCCGCGCGAGCCCAGCACCAGCCGGCAGGCGGTGGCGAATTCTGCGCCGATGCGGTTGCCGACCCGTTCCAGCTCGGCGCGCTCGATCTCGAACACGCGGCGGCCGCTGGCGGCCAGGCCGGCATCGTCCAGCGTGTCCGGGGAAACAGGGGAAGCAACCATGCGGGCGTCGCTCGAAGGGTAGAATGGGCGTTCATTTTATTAGGAAAGCGCCTTGGACGCCGAGACCATCCAGAACCTGATCGAAGCCGGGCTGCCCGGCGCCCGCGCCGAGGTGTGGGGCGAGGACGGCGTGCACTTCGAGGCCACCGTGGTCTGCGAGGCCTTCGCCGGCAAACTGCCGCTGGCCCGCCACCGCATGGTCTATGCCACGCTGGGCGAACTGATGGGCGGCGCGATCCACGCGCTGGCGCTGAAAACCATTACCCCGGGCGAAGCCGGCTGAGCCGGCCCACCCACCTACCGGCCCTTATCCAATGGCGAAAATCGTGGTCACCGGCGGCAACGCGCTGAACGGTGAAGTCAATGTCTCCGGCGCCAAGAACGCCGTCCTGCCCATCCTCTGCGCGACCTTGCTGGCCGATGCGCCGGTGGAGATCACCAACGTGCCGCACCTGCACGACGTGATCACCACGGTGAAGCTGCTCGGCGAGCTGGGCGCCAAGGTCACCATCGACCAGGGCACGCTGTCGCGCGGCAGCGCCATCGTCGTCGACCCGCGCGGGGTCGACCAGTGCGTGGCGCCGTACGAACTGGTCAAGACCATGCGCGCGTCCATCCTGGTGCTGGGCCCGCTGCTGGCGCGCCTCGATCCTCGTGCTCGGCCCGCTGCTGGCCAAGCATGGTTCGGCGGAAGTGTCGCTGCCCGGCGGCTGCGCCATCGGCTCGCGGCCGGTGGACCAGCACATCAAGGGCCTGCAGGCGCTGGGTGCGGAAATCAGTGTCGAGAACGGCTTCATCAAGGCCCGCGCCGAGCGGCTGAAGGGCGGGCGCTTCACCTTCGACATGGTCAGCGTCACCGGCACCGAGAACGTGCTGATGGCCGCGGTGCTGGCCGAAGGCACCACCGTGCTGGAAAACGCGGCGATGGAGCCGGAGGTCACCGACCTGGCGCACTGCCTGATCGCGCTGGGCGCGAAGATCGAGGGGCTGGGCACCGCGAGGCTGGTGATCGAGGGCGTCGAGCGCCTGGACGGCGGCCGCCACGCGGTGCTGCCGGACCGCATCGAGACCGGCACCTTCCTCGTCGCCGCGGCGATGACCGGCGGCCGCGTGACCCTGCGCAACGCGCGCCCGGACACACTGGACGCGGTGCTGGCCAAGCTGGCCGAGGCCGGCGCGCGCATTGAAACCACCGAAGACAGCATCACCCTGGACATGCAGGGTCGGCGGCCGAAGGCGGTGAACCTGACCACCGCACCATACCCGGCGTTCCCGACCGACATGCAGGCGCAGTTCATGGCGCTGAACTGCATGGCCGACGGCGTGGGCGTGGTCAACGAGACGATCTTCGAGAACCGTTTCATGCACGTCAACGAGCTGCTGCGGCTGGGCGCGGACATCCAGGTCGAGGGCCATACCGCCATCTGCCGTGGCGTCGAGCGCCTGAGCGGGGCGCCGGTGATGGCCACCGACCTGCGCGCCTCGGCATCGCTGATCCTGGCCGGGTTGGTGGCCGATGGCGACACCAGCATCGACCGCATCTACCACCTCGACCGCGGCTACGAGAACATCGAGGAGAAGCTCGGTGCGCTCGGTGCGCGCATCCGGCGGGTGCCATGATCCTGCGCGGCAGGTTCACCCCGCGCCGCCGCGCGCTGCTGGTGCTGGTCCTGCTGGCGCTGGGTTGGCTGAGCTGGGCGTGGTACGCCGGCATCGCCATCACCCGCGGCGTGGAGAAGGAGCAGATGGACTGGAACGGTGATGGCCAAGTCAGCGGCGACGAGTTCTTCCAGGCCTTCTACGCGGTGAAGGTGGTGGACACGCAGGAAGGCAACCGCCACTGCCGCAGCTTCATCTGGCGCGGCACCGGCGAGGAATTTCGCCGCGACTGCAGGACCGTGTTCGATACGGACGACAATGCCCGGTAGCTGCGGGGCTTGCCCCGCATGAAGCTTTCCCGGTGAAGCCAGGTGCCGGGCGAGCCCGGCACCTGCGGAAGCGTCACGGACGAAAGCATCTGCCGCAAACGCAAGACGCCCCTTGCGGGGCGTCATTGCTGTTCCATTGCGGGGCGGCTGGCTTGCTTACTTGCGCGTCATCTGCGCGTTGCGCTGCCCGGTGGCGGCCGACTTCTCGCCGGCGAACGGGTTGAGCTTGCGGATCATCCACGGGTATTTCGGCCAGTCGCCGCGCAGCCACGGGTGGTCGGGCTGGTTCAGTTCCAGCACGCGGCGGGCGTCGTCGGCCAGGGTCTTGTTGCCCAGTTGGGTGTAGGACTCGCCCAGCGCGGCCACCGCGTCGTTCTGGAACGCGCTCTGCGGGTAGGTTTCCAGCAGGTAGGTGGCGCGGCCGGCGGCCGAGATCCATGCGCCGCGGCGCATGTAGTACAGGGCGTTGTCCATCTCGTACTGGGCGAACACGTCGCGCAGTTCGATCATGCGCTGGCGCGCGTCGGCGGCGTAGCGGCTGTTCGGGTAGCGCTCGGTGACGATGTTGAAGTCGGCATAGGCCTGGCGCGGGGCGGACAGGTCGCGGCGGCTGGAGTCCAGCGACCACACCCGGCGCAGGAACACGGTGTCGCTGTTGCCGTTGGCCAGCCCGCGCAGGTAGTACAGATAGGCGATGTTGCGGTGGGTCGGGTAGGTGCGGATGAAGCGGTCGATGCTGGACACCGCGTCGTCGTTCTTGCCGGCCTTGTACTGGGCGTAGGCGCTTTCGATCATCGCCTGCTCGGTATACGGGCCGTAGGGATACTGCGCGATCAGGCGCCTGAAGCTGCTCTCGGCGCCGGACCAGTTGCCGCGTTCCATCAGCCTGTGGCTCTTTTCGAAGAGCTTTTCGGCCGGCATGCCTTCTTCCACGTTCTTCTTGCTGCCGCGGTGGCAGCCGGTGGCGGCGAAAACCAGGACCAGCAGCAGGGCGGTGATACGGACGGGTGTGGACAACGGCAAGGAGCGTCGGATCATGGGTCGGGGCAGGACGCGGCAGGAATACGAAGGGGCGATGATAGCCTAGTGGCCTGTCCCGCGACTGACTCCTGCCGCCGGGACCCGAATTCCCCTTCCGTTGCCCCTTGCCATGTCCGACAACGCTTCCCCTTCTTCCCGCCAGGCGCGGGTGCCCGATGCCGCCGCCGGCCGCCGTTTCGACGCGGTGCTGGCCGAGCTGTTCCCCGAATTCTCCCGGTCCCGGCTGAGCGACTGGATCAAGTCCGGCGCCGCCCTGCTCGACGGCGCCCCGGCGCGCCCGCGCGACCTGCTGCGCGGCGGCGAGCTGGCCACGCTGGACGCGGTGCTGGAGGTCGAAACCGATGCCCTGCCCGAGGATATCCCGCTGTCGGTGCTGTACGAGGACGAGCACGTCTTCGTGATCGACAAGCCGGCCGGGCTGGTGGTCCACCCCGGTGCCGGCAACCCGACCGGCACCTTGGTCAACGCCCTGCTGTTCCGCGACCCGGCATTGGCCAAGGTGCCGCGCGCCGGCGTGGTGCACCGGCTGGACAAGGACACCAGCGGCGTGATGGTGGTGGCCCGCACCGTGCAGGCGCAGACCGCGCTGGTCGGGCAGCTGTCCGCGCGCGAAGTGCACCGCCAGTATCTGGCGGTGGTCTGTGGCGCGCTGGTGGCCGGCGGCACCGTCGATGCGCCGATCGACCGCCATCCGCGCGACCGCCTGAAGATGGGGGTGCGCGAAGACGGCAAGGATGCGGTGACCCACTACCGCCTGCGCGAGCGATTCCGTGCGCACACCGCGCTGGAGTGCCGGCTGGAAACCGGCCGCACCCACCAGATCCGCGTGCACATGGCGCACCTGAAGCACGCGATCGTCGGCGACCCGCTGTACGGCGGCGCGCTGAAGCTGCCCAAGGGTGCCAGCGATGAACTGGTCGCGCAGCTGCGTGGCTTCAAACGGCAGGCGCTGCACGCCGAGACGCTGGAATTCATGCACCCGATCAGTGGCGAACCGATTCGCAACAGCGCGCCGGTGCCGGCCGACCTGCTGGCGCTGATGCAGGCGCTGCGCGAGGACACCGGGGCCTTCAACGAGCGCGAGCGGGACCGCTGGTGAATACCGCCATGCCGTGGCTGGTGGCCGATTGGCCGGCGCCGCCGGGTGTACGTGCCTTCACCACGGTGAGGCAGGGCGCGGGCGGCTCGCAGCCGCCGTTCGACCGCTTCAACATGGGCAACCGCACCTCGCCCGAGGGTGACGACCCGCAGCAGGTGCAGCGCAACCGCGACGAACTGCAACAACTGGCCGTGCTGCCCTCGGCGCCGCACTGGCTGCGGCAGGTGCACGGCACCGGCGTGCTGCGCTTCGATAGCCCGCCCTCCGCGCAGGGCATTGAAGCCGAACCGGAGGCCGATGCCGCCGTGACTTCCATTCCCGGCGCGGTGCTGGCCATTCTCACCGCCGACTGCCTGCCGGTGGTGTTCGCCGCCCGCGATGGCGGCGAGGTGGCCGCCGCCCATGCCGGCTGGCGCGGGCTGGCCGACGGCATGCTGGAGGCGACGCTGGCGGCGATGCGCACACCGGCAGCCGACGTTGTCGCCTGGCTGGGTCCGGCAGCCGGGCCGGCGCATTACGAAATCGGCAGCGACGTGCATGACGCCTTCCTTGCCCATTCGGCGCAGGCCAAGGCCGCGTTTGCCGCCACCCGGCCGGGACACTGGCGTGTGGACCTGTATGCATTGGCGCGGCAGCGTTTGCAGGCCGCCGGCATGGACGCGGCCACCATCCACGGTGGCAACCACTGCACCATCGCCGATCCGTCACGCTGGTTTTCGCACCGCCGCGACCGCCGCAGCGGGCGCATGGCCACGCTGGTGTGGATGCAGCCGTGAGCAGGCCGCTGTTCGAGCACGTGCTCGGCGCCGCGTTCGCAGGGTTGCAGTCGCGCTTGCAGGCCTTGCATTCGATAGCGGAACGCCAGCACTGGTGCGGGCGTGGCGAGGTGCTGCGCGGCACCCACTGGCTGGTGGTGCCGTGCGCATGGCTGGCGCGACTGCCGCCCGGTGCCACGGACGTGCCGGTAAGCGTCGAATTCGTCGTGGACGCCAGCGGCGAGCACTGGAACCGCCATTTCGGCGACGTGCGCATGGCCTCGCGGCTGTGGCAGCGTGACGGCCACCTGTTCGAGCGCCTGGGTGCGTTGCGTTTCCGCTTCGCGCTGGAAGTCGTGGACGGCGAAATCCTGTGGCGGGCCGCGCGCGCGTGGGCGTTCGGCATCGTGCCGCTGCCGGCGCGCTGGTTCGCCGGCGTGCAGTGCCGCGAACGTGAGCGGGAAGGGCGCTACGAATTCCTCGTCGATGTGTCGATGCCGTGGCTGGGGCGCCTGATCCGCTACGAGGGCTGGCTGCTGCCGGAGGAAAACCGGGGTCAGAGTCGGATTTCCCCTCGTCCATGATTCCAGCGCCCGCCGATGCAAACGGAAATTCGACTCTGACCCCGGTTTTGGGCCCCGGTTTTCCGCCGGTGATCGTGTTCGACGGCGTCTGCGCGCTGTGCAGCCGCTGGGTGCGCTTCCTGTTGCGCTTCGACCGCGCTGGCCGCTATCGCTTCGCGGCGATGCAGGGCATGCATGGGCGGCAACTGCTGGCCGCGTACGGACTGGACCCGGACGACCCGTTGTCGTTCCTGCTGGTCGAGGCGGGCGGGGCGTTCACCGATACCGACGCCATCGTGCGCGTGCTGGCCGGCCTTGGCGGCCCCTGGAAACTGGCACTGCTGGCGCGCCTGCTGCCGCGGCCGCTGCGCGATGGCGCCTACCGCTGGCTGGCGCGCAACCGCTACCGCTGGTTCGGCCGTCACGATGCCTGCTACCTGCCGACGCCGGCACAGGCGGGGCGGTTCCTGGATTGAGGCCGGCGCGGCAGCGGCTCAGCCGCCTTCCAGTGCCTGCAGGTAATCGCTGCGCCAGCGGTGGATGTCGTGCTCGCGCAGGTGCTGCATCATCGCCTGCCAGCGTTCGATGCGTTCGCCGCGCGGCATGTTCGCCGCGGTGGCGATGGCGTCGGCGACGCCGTCCAGGTCATGTGGATTGACCAGCAGCGCCTGCTTCATCTCGTCGGCGGCGCCGGCCAGCAGCGACAGTACCAATACCCCGGGGTCGTCCGGGTCCTGCGAGGCCACGTATTCCTTGGCGACCAGGTTCATGCCGTCGCGCAACGGCGTGACCAGCCCCACTGCCGCCTCGCGGTAGAAGCCGGTGAGGGTGCTGTGCGCGTAGTTGCGGTTGACGTAGCGCAGCGGCGTCCAGTTGGCCTCGGCATTGCTGCCGTTGATGTGTCCGGCCAGTTGCTCCAGTTCGTGGCGCAGGGCGCGGTATTCGGCCACGCTGCCGCGCGACACCGGTGCGATCTGCAGGAAGGTCATGCTGCCCTTTTCCTGGGGATGGCGGCTGAGGTAGCGCTGGAAGCCGTGGAAGCGCTCGGGCAGGCCCTTGGAGTAGTCCAGCCGGTCCACGCCGATGGTCAGCTTGCGGTGCTCCAGGCTCTGCCGCAGTGCGCGCACCGCGCTGTTGCCGATGGCTGCGCGCGCCTGGCGGGCGATGTGCCCGGTGTCGATGCCGATCGGGAACGCCGAGGTGCGCACGCGCCGGCCATCGGGGGATTCGATCCGGTCGTCGTCGATGACCCGGCCGCCGCCGAGCAGGCGCACCCACGACTGGAAGCGGGCCACGTCGCGCCGGGTCTGGAAGCCGAGCAGGTCGCAGGCGTACAGCGCGGAGAACAGCGAATGGTGCTCGGGCAATGCCTGCATAAGGTCGGCCGAGGGCACCGGCACGTGCAGGAAGAAGCCGATGCGGCAGCCGATGCCGCGTTCGCGCAGCAGCGCCGCCAGCGGGATCAGGTGGTAGTCGTGGATCCACAGCGTGTCGTCCTCGCGCAGCAGCGGCGCGAGCTTGTCGGCGAACAGCGTGTTGATCTTCCAGTAGGTCTCGCGCTTGCGCCGGTCGTAATCGACAAGGTCGAGGCGGAAGTGCAGCAGCGGCCACAGCGTGCGATTGGAGAAACCGTTGTAGTAGCCGTCCAGATCGGCCTTGGACAGGTCCAGCGTGGCGTAGTGGATGTTGCCGTCGGTCTGTTCGTGCAGCGTGCCGCTGTCGCCGGCCACGCTGCGCCCGCTCCAGCCGAACCACAGCCCACCGCGCTCCTGCAGCGCCGCCAGCAGGCCCACCGCCAGCCCGCCGGCGCGGTTCTCGCCGGGCAGGGCCACGCGGTTGGACACCACCACCAGCCGGTTCACGATGCCTCCTGCCAGCTGCGCGACAGCCGCATCGCCGCGGTGATCAGGCCCACGTGCGAATAGGTCTGCGGGAAGTTGCCCCACATCTCGCCGTCGTCGAAGGCCAGGTCCTCGGACAGCAGGCCGAGGTGGTTGCGCCGCGCCAGCACGCTCTCGAACAGCGCGCGTGCCTCGTCGAGGCGGCCGATCGCGGCCAGTGCGTCGATGTACCAGAAGGTGCAGATGGTGAAGCTGGTTTCCGGCGCACCGAAGTCGTCCGGGGCGATGTAGCGGAACAGCGCGTTGCCGTGCCGCAGCCCGCTGCCGATGGCCTCGACCGTGGCGATGTAGCGCGGGTCGGCCGCATCGATCAGGCCGATGTCGGCCAGCAGCAGCAGCGACGCGTCCAGATGACTGCCGTCGAAGGTGTCGGTGAAGTGGCCCAGCTGCGCGTTCCAGCCGCGTGCCAGTACCTGCTGGCCGATGGCGTCGGCGCGCTCGCGCCATAGCGCGGCGCGTTCGGGCAGTTGCAGGCGGACCGCGATCTTGGCCAGGCGGTCGCAGGCGGCCCAGCACATCGCCGCGGTGTAGGTGTGCACCGCAGTGCGGCCGCGGAATTCCCACAGGCCGGCGTCGGGCACGTCGTGCAGCGCCCAGGCGCGTTCGCCCAGCGGTTCCAGCCGGGCGAAGGTATGGACGTCGCCGGGGTCCTTCAGGCGCTGGTCGAAGAACAGTTGGGTCGAGGCCAGCACCACCGAGCCATAGACATCGTGCTGCTTCTGCAGCCAGGCCAGGTTGCCACGCCGTACCGGGCCCATGCCGCGGTAGCCGGCCAGCGATTCGACCTCGTGCTCATCCAGCTTTTCCTCCAGGCCGATGCCGTACAGCGGCTGCAGGCTGCCGTCGGTGCTGGCGAGGTTGAAGATGTAGCGCAGGAAGTCTTCCATCGATTTCGTCGCGCCCAGCCGGTTCAGCGCGCGCACCACGAAGGCGGCGTCGCGCAGCCAGCAGTAGCGGTAGTCCCAGTTGCGCGCACTGCCCGGCGCCTCGGGGATGGAGGTGGTCATCGCCGCGATGATCGCGCCGCTGTCCTCGTACTGGCACAGCTTCAGGGTGATGGCGCTGCGGATCACCGCGTCCTGCCATTCCAGCGGGATCGACAGGTAACGCACCCACTCGCGCCAGTAGTCCTCGGTGCGCTGCTGCGCTTCCTGCGCGTAGTCGGCAAGGGACCGGTGGAGCGTTTCGTCCACCCCCAGCACCAGTTCCATCGGATGCGCCAGCACGAACGGCAGGGCATCGCGGACGAAGCGTACCGGCACGTCGGTGGTCAGGCGCAGGGTGAAACCCGGCAGCAGCCAGCGCAGGTGATTGCTGCCCCATGTGGTTTCGGGAATGCGCGCGCCCCAGTCGGCCAGCGGCCGCACCCGCACGCGGATGCGCGGGCTGCCGGCCAGCGGGCGGATGCGGCGGATGATGCTGGGCGGGCGATAGAAGCGGCCGTCGTGGCGCCAGCGCGGAGCGAAGTCGATCACCTCCACCTGCCCGCCATGCGCATCGTGCAGCACCGTGCGCAGCACCGCGGTGTTGGCAAGGTAGTGTTGATCGCTGCCGGCGAAGTCCTCCAGCTCGATGCCGAAATCGCCGCCTTCGTGCGCGCGCGGCGACAGCAGCGCGCAAAAGGCGGGGTCGCCGTCGAAGGCGGGCAGGCAACTCCACACCACGCGTGCCTGCTTGTCGATGAGTGCGCCGAAGCTGCCGTTGCCGATGACGCCGAGGTCGAGGTTGGATTGATGCATGGTTTTCTCCTGTTCGCGGGCGGGGTGCTGGTCCGCCGCCGGTGATGCTTGCGCGATGTCGCGCGACTTATCTGGCGGCGGCACGCAGCCAGTCATGCACCGCCGTCACGTCTGACAGGGCGTAGCGAGCATTGCTGCCGCTACGCATGCCGACCAGGATTCCGTAGCCGCCCAATCGTGCCGCCGCGGCGAAGCCGTATTCGTCGGTGAGGTCGTCGCCGACGAATACCGGACGGCGGCCGGTAAAGGGCAGGGCGCCCATCAATGCGGTTACCGCACTGCCCTTGTCGTGGCCGGCCGACACCAGTTCGATCACGTGGTTGCCCGGTTGCAGGCGCACGCCCTCCAGCAGTGGCAACTGCGCGCGTGCGAAGGCTTCCACCACCTGCGCCGCCGCCGGCGCGTTGCGCCAGTGCAGGGCCAGTGCCTGCCCCTTGGTTTCGACCAGCACGCCCGGGTGCGCATGGGCGAACTGCATGGCGCGTTGGTGCAACGCATGTAGCCAGGGCGCGGTTTCGGTCGGCGCTGCTGTGTCACTGCCGTCATGGCGCAACTGCGTGCCGTGCAGGCCGGCAGCAGGCAGGCGCAGCGGCGCGAACAGTTGGTCGAGTTGCGCCAGCGGGCGGCCACTGACCAGCGCCAGCGCGCCGTGCAGGCGTTCGCCGATACGGGCTAGCCAGTCGCGCAGTTGTGGCGGCAGGTGCACCGCATCAGGGCGGTTGGCGAATTCGAGCAGCGTGCCATCGACATCGAGGAAAAGCGCCGCGTCGTCCTTCAACGCCGGAGGCAGCTGCAACCGTTGTTCTTCGAGCATGCAGGCCATCCTGCCACGTGCCCTGTTAGCACGAAGTCATCCCTGCCGGGCAGCCGCGTGGGCAATCGGCGTGCCGGTGCATGAAAACCGGCTCTTCCCCGGGAATGCATGACCGGGAGGATGTGCGGGTGCCGTATCGAAAATGAAATAAATATGAAATATTTCAGTCATTTAACTATTGCTCCGACATGCCGCTAATACGGCGACATCACAAGAGGCTTTGTCATGCGCACCGCAAATCTGCCGCGCTCTTTCAGTTTGCAGACCAAGCTCGTCGGTTCTCTCAGCATCGGCCTTTTCGTCATCCTGCTGTGCGCGCTGGCGGGGTTGGGTTCGGCATGGCTGAGCCTTTCGACAGATGTGCCAACCGAGGTGGCACAAGCGGCCGATGGCGAAAAGCTGAGCCGGGTCTTCCGGGTACAGGTGCAAGAATGGAAGAACATCCTCATCCGCGGCCATGATCCCGAGCAACGGGTGAAGTATGTGGCCGCCTTCGACAAGCAGGGCAAGGAGGCATCGGAGCTGGCCACGGCGCTGGCCGAGGCACTCGTCGACGACACGGCACGCCAGCTTGCCCGCGACTTCGTCGACCAGCATGAGGAGCTGGAAGCCAACTACCACGCCGCGCTGGAGCAATTCGCCGCGGGCGGCTACAACACGCAGGAAGGCGACAGCCTCGTCGTGGGCATGGACCGCATGCTCGGCGAAACACTTGAAACGCTGGTGAAAAGGACCGCCGAGCTGGCTGAAGCTGCGGTCGTCGTGCGTTCCCGGGAAGCGCGGCATACCCTGGTCGTTTCGGGTGTGTTGTCGATTCTTGCCGCGGTGCTGCTGGTTCTTGCCCTTGCCTGGTGGATCCGTCGCTCGGTAATCCGCCCGGTCGTGGATGCGGCCGCCGCCGCGCGCGCGGTGGCCGCCGGGCAACTCGACCATCGCACCGAAGTGCATGCACGGGATGAAGTTGGCCAGCTTGCCAATGCCATGATGGTGATGACCACCACGCTCAAGGGCGTCATCTCCGGGCAGGTCCAGATGGCCAGGCGCCACGATGAAGGACAGATCGGTTACCGCATGGACGACACCGCCTTTCCGGGCGAGTACGGGCGAATGGTTCGTGAAACGAATGCACTGGTGGCGCAACACATCGACATGAGCATGCAGATCGTGGAGGTGATGCGTCGTTATGCCATCGGTGATCTGTCGGTCGACATGGCACGTTTGCCAGGGGAGAAGGCTGTTATCACCGAGGCCATGGATGCCACCAAGGCCAGCCTGTCCGCGATCAATGGCGAGATCCAGCGCCTAGCCGGTGCCGCGGCCGCAGGCGATTTCAGCCAGCGTGGCGACACCGACAGGTACCAGCACGATTTCCGCATCATGGTCGAGCAGCTCAATGGTTTGATGCAGACCACGGACAGCAACCTCACCGAGGTGTCCGCCTTGCTGCAGGCCGTTGCCAGTGGCGACCTGACCGTCTGCATGGAAGGTGATTTCCATGGCGTGTTCGCCGTCATGCGCGATGACGCCAATGCCACGGTTGCGCAGTTGACTTCCATTGTCGACCGCATCCAGAACGCTGCGGCCAGCATCAATACCGCCGCCGGAGAGATTGCCACGGGCAATTCCGACCTTTCGCGGCGTACCGAGCAGCAGGCTGCCAACCTCGAGGAAACCGCTGCCTCGATGGAAGAACTGACGTCGACGGTACGCCAGAACGCCGAATCCGCCCGCCAGGCCAACCAGCTTGCGATCGGTGCCGCATCCGTCGCTTCCGATGGCGGGGGGGCCGTAGCCCAGGTGGTTGGCACCATGCAGCAAATCGAGCACTCCTCGCGCAAGATTGCCGAGATCATCTCGGTGATCGACGGCATTGCCTTCCAGACCAATATCCTGGCGCTCAATGCGGCGGTAGAAGCGGCGCGCGCCGGCGAGCAGGGCCGTGGTTTTGCGGTCGTCGCCAGCGAAGTGCGCACACTCGCCCAGCGTTCGGCCAATGCGGCCAGGGAAATCAAGGCGTTGATCGAGGATTCGGTCGGCAAGGTCGCCGATGGCTCGTCGCTGGTGAACCGTGCCGGCGCAACCATGGACGAAATCGTTGCCAGCGTGCGGCGCGTGACCGACATCATGGCCGAGATTTCCGCTGCCTCGCAGGAACAGAGCGCCGGTATCGAGCAGGTCAACCAGGCCATCATGCAGATGGATGAGACGACCCAGCAAAATGCTGCGCTGGTGGAGGAAGCTACCGCCGCCGCGCGGTCGATGGAAGATCAGGCACAGGACCTGATGGAGGCGGTTTCGGTATTCAGAACGGGAGCAGGCCGCGAGGGGGGGCATCCATCTCTGCCGCGCGTTGCCTAGCTTCCCGTCACGAGGGGGCGCTCTGGGGCATGGGCCGGCCTGTCTCGGCGGCAATGGGGGACGGAGAAGAGCGCTGCTGAACGGCGTCCATTGCGGGGCTTGAATCACGTCGCCGCAACCGCATCTGAACGAATATCGCCGGCAGCGCCGGCCCCTGATTCGGGATGACCACCATGCGGATGGACAAGCTCACCTCCAATTTCCAGAAAGCCCTGGCCGACGCGCAATCGCTGGCCGTGGGCCGCGACCACAGCATCATCGAACCGGTGCACGTGCTGGCCGCGCTGCTCGACCAGCAAGGCGGCAGCAGCCGGCCGCTGCTGGCGCAGGCCGGGGTCAACGTGCCGCTGCTGCGCGAACGGCTGGGCGAGGCGCTGGAGGCGCTGCCCAAGGTGTCCGGGCAGGCCGGCAACCTGTCGATGGGCAACGACCTGAGCCGCCTGCTCAACGCCACCGACAAGCTGGCCCAGCAGCATAACGACCAGTTCATCGCCAGCGAATGGTTCCTGCTGGCCGCGGCCGATGACAGCGGCGCGGCCGGCATGGCGCTGCGCGCGGCCGGCGCCAACAAACAGAAGCTGGAGGCCGCCATCGACAAGTTGCGTGGCGGCGAGACCGTGCAGAGCGAGAACGCCGAGGAGCAGCGGCAGGCGCTGGAGAAATACACCATCGACCTCACCGCGCGCGCCGAGAGCGGCAAGCTCGACCCGGTGATCGGCCGCGACGAGGAAATCCGCCGCACCATCCAGGTGCTGCAACGGCGCACCAAGAACAACCCGGTGTTGATCGGCGAGCCCGGCGTGGGCAAGACCGCCATCGTGGAAGGGCTGGCGCAGCGCATCGTCAACGATGAAGTCCCCGAGACCCTGCGCGGCAAGCGCGTGCTGTCGCTCGACCTGGCGGCGCTGCTGGCCGGCGCCAAGTTCCGCGGCGAGTTCGAGGAACGGCTGAAGGGCGTGCTCAACGATCTGGCCAAGAACGAAGGCCAGATCATCCTGTTCATCGACGAACTGCATACGATGGTCGGCGCCGGCAAGGGCGATGGCGCGATGGACGCCGGCAACATGCTCAAGCCGGCGCTGGCGCGCGGCGAGCTGCACTGCATCGGCGCCACCACGCTGGACGAATACCGCCAGTACATCGAGAAGGACGCCGCGCTGGAGCGCCGCTTCCAGAAGGTGTTCGTCGGCGAGCCGACGGTCGAGGACACCATCGCCATCCTGCGCGGGCTGAAGGAACGCTACGCCGTGCACCACGGCGTGGAGATCACCGACCCGGCGATCGTCGCCGCCGCCACGCTGTCCAACCGCTACATCACCGACCGCCAGCTGCCGGACAAGGCCATCGACCTGATGGACGAGGCCGCCAGCCGTATTCGCATGGAAATCGACTCCAAGCCGGAGGAACTGGACCGCCTCGAACGCCGCCTGATCCAGCTCAAGATCCAGCGCGAGATGCTGAAGAAGGAAAAGGACGATGCCTCGCGCAAGCGCCTTGCCGACCTGGAAGCCGACATCGACGGGCTGGAGCGCGAGTTCTCCGACCTCAACGAAATCTGGAAGTCGGAAAAGGCTGCGTTGCAGGGCGCGACCAAGGTCAAGGAGCAGATCGAGCAGGCCAAGCTGGAGCTGGAAGCGGCGCAGCGCCGGCAGGACTTCGCCCGGATGAGCGAGATCCAGTACGGTCTGCTGCCCAATCTGGAAAAGCAACTGGCCGCCGCGCAGGAGGCCGAGCACAAGGATTTCAGGCTGGTGCAGGACCGGGTGACCGACGAGGAGATCGCCGAGGTGGTCAGCCGCTGGACCGGCATCCCGGTCAGCAGGATGCTCGAGGGCGAGCGCGACAAGCTGCTGCGCATGGAGGAAGTGCTGCACGACCGTGTGGTCGGGCAGGAGGAGGCGATCAAGGTCGTTTCCGACGCGGTGCGCCGCTCGCGCGCCGGGCTGAGCGATCCCAACCGCCCGAGCGGCTCGTTCCTGTTCCTCGGCCCCACCGGCGTGGGCAAGACCGAGCTGACCAAGGCGCTGGCCGATTTCCTGTTCGACAGCAGCGACGCGATGGTGCGCATCGACATGAGCGAGTTCATGGAGAAGCACAGCGTGGCGCGGCTGATTGGCGCGCCCCCGGGCTACGTCGGTTACGAAGAAGGTGGCTACCTGACCGAAGCGGTGCGCCGCCGCCCGTACAGCGTGATCCTGCTCGACGAGGTGGAAAAAGCGCACCCGGACGTGTTCAACATCCTGCTGCAGGTGCTGGACGACGGCCGCCTGACCGACGGCCAGGGCCGCACCGTGGACTTCCGCAACACCGTCATCGTGATGACCTCCAACCTCGGCTCGCACCAGATACAGGAGCTGAGCGCGGACGATTCACCGGAGGCCTACACACAGATGAAGGCGGCGGTGATGGGCGTGGTGCAGGCGCACTTCCGCCCGGAGTTCATCAACCGGCTGGACGACATCGTGGTGTTCCACCCGCTGGACAAGCAGCAGATCAAGCAGATCGCGCGCATCCAGATGGCCGGGCTGGAGAAGCGGTTGGCCGAGCGCAACCTGAAGCTGGACGTGGCCGATTCGGCATTCGAGCTGCTCGGCAACATCGGCTTCGACCCGGTGTACGGTGCGCGCCCGCTCAAGCGCGCGATCCAGCAGCAGCTGGAGAACCCGCTGGCGCAGAAGATATTGGCCGGCGAGTTCGCCGGTGGCGACACCATCAAGGTGGAAGCCGGCGGCGGCCAGCTGCAGTTCGCCAAGGGCTGAGAGCCCGCCATTGCCTGCCCCCGACGCGCCATTCCCGCGGCATGCGGGGGTGGCGTGTTGCACCACCGGAGCGGTGGATGTATTTAGTGGAGGGACGTCGCGCCGCCGGCATGGGGTAAGCGCAGCCGATCGGGGGGTCGGGATGAGCCATTGGGCCACAACACGCAGCGGCAAAATCCTGTTGCTCGGCGGCCTGGCGGTGTTGTTGCAGCAACTGCCGGTCAGCTACCGGCTGGTCATGGACGGGGAGTCGGCCAATGCTTCGCTGGTCCACCTGCATACCGGCCTGCTGCTGGCCATCGGCATGCTTTCCCGCGACCGTTGGGTGCTTCCCGGCTGCTATGCGCTGACCATCCTGAGCTGGGTGGTGCGTGCCCGTGCCTTCGGTTATTCCGCCGACGCCATCGGCATTGGCCTGGTCGCTTCGGTCCTGGGGTGCGCGTGGACGGTGCTGTGCGGGCGGCTCATGGGCTGGCCGCGCCCGCCGGAGCGGGAGTCGGTGACGCGTGCCGACCTGCCGCGGTTCATCATGATCGGGCTGCTGCTGTTTCCGCTGGGCCATGTGCTGCTGGCCTTGCTGGGGGACTTCCCGGCGGGGTTCTCCGGCCGGTTCAGCAGCCTGATCCAGACCCTGTTCGCCAAGTACTTCGGTGTGGTGGTGTTGACCCTGCCACTGGTGGTGGCCTGGACCGAGCGCAGGCGGGCACGGCCATTGGTGGAAAACCGCGCCCGCAAATCATGGCTGGTGCTGCTCGGGCTCGGCTTGCTGGCCAGCCTGATGCTGGGGTTGCGCGTGCGCAGCGGCCTGCCGGCACTGGGCGACGGCAGCATGGTGTTCAGCGACTACCGGGTCGCGGTACTGGGGGTGGTGGCGTGGTGCATGCTGTACCTGCGGCTGGTATATGCGCTGCCGCTGCTGTCGCTGGCGCTGCTGTCGATGGTGTTCGGGTTGGGGCGGACGGCGGAACTGGGCAATACCTCGCTGGGCTTCTTCAACCTGCTGCATCTGGCGCTGGAACTGGGCATCGTGCTGATGGCGCTGTTCTATTACCTGGTGGCCAACCGTGACCGCGAGGACCTGTCGCGGCGGCTGGACGAACAGGCGCAACGCGACTCGCTGACCGGCCTGCCCAACCTGCGCGCGTTGCGGCGGCAGGCGGCGCAACGGCCACATGCGTGTGAGCTGGCCTGCCTGCTGCTGGACCAGGCCGACACGCTGGCGGTCGGCTATGGGCTGGGAGCGCAGTCGTCGGTGATGAATGCGGTGGCGATGCGGCTGGAGGCGCAGGGTGTGCAGCCCTGCTATCTGGGCAGCGGGCAGTTCGCGCTGTTGGCCGAGTGCGGCGGCAAAACCGACTGGACCGGATTGCTGCACGATCTCGAACAGCCCGGCTTTCTGGTGGAAGGGCGCAATGTGCGCCTGTTGCCGTACCTGGGGGTGGCCCGGTTCGGGAGTGGCACCGGGCTGGACATGGACGCGGCGCTGATGCAGGCCTCCAGCCTGGCGTTCGAGGCACGTGGCAACAACGAGGTCGAACCGCTGTACGCCGACGCCGCACAGGCCACGCTGCGGCAGGCGCAGGAGCGCATGCACGGAGCCAGCCAGGTGCTGGCCCTGCTGCGCCGGCCCGGCGGCTTGCAATTGTGCTTCCAGCCGCTGGTGCCGTTGAACGCGCAGCCGTTGCGGGGGCGCAGCGTCGGCGAGGTGCTGTGCCGGCTGAGCGACGGGCAGGGCAACCTGCTCACGCCCAATCTGTTCCTGCCGGCGATCGAGGCCGCACGGCGTGGACCGGAGCTGGATCTGGCGGTGGTGACCGAACTGTTCGCACAACTGCAGCGGTCACCGGAGCTGGTGGCGGCCTGCGGCCGCATCTCGGTGAATCTGACCGGGCAGAGCCTGGCTTCGGAGAGTTTTCGCGTGCGCCTGCTGGAACTGCTGGAACAGGCGCCGTTGCCGCTGTCGCGGTTGTGCTTCGAGATCACCGAAACCGTGGCCATCTTCACCGCCGAGCAGGCCAGCCGGCTGCTGGACGAGCTGCGCAAGCGCGGCTGCCGCATCGCCATCGACGACTTCGGCGTGGGCATGCAGAGCTTTGCCCGGCTCAAGGAGCTGCCGGTGGACATCATCAAGATCGATGGCTCGTTCGTGCGCAACCTCACCCGCGACCCGCGCGATTACGCGATGGTGCAGGCCTCGGTGGCGGTGGCGCGCGCCTGCGGTGCCGAGGTGGTGGCCGAATACGTCGAGGACGAGGACACCGCCGCCTGCCTGCGCAAGCTCGGCGTGCATTGGGGACAGGGCTATCTGTACGCCCGGCCGATGCCGCTGCGGGAAGGGCTGTGCTGGACCGGTACGCAGGCCGGGGGCGACATCGGGGAAGGCGCCGAGCCGCAGCCGCAGATGAACCTGCTTTGAGAAGGCGTCGCCCCCGTCGATGGGGGCGACGCTTCCATCCGCATCACCAGGCGATGGTGAAGCGCTGGCGCACGTGCCGCGGCTGTTCCAGTTCGTCGGCCACGGCCACCGCCAGATCGGCGGGGCTGATCGTGCCCGGGCCGTCGACGGCCATCAGCGGGGTATCGGTGCCGGTGCGGTAGCGGCCGGTGCGCTCGACCGGGCTGCCGGCGTGGAAGGCGATGGGCGGGCTGAGGAAGGTCCAGTCCAGCGCGGTGTCCTGCCGCAGTTCATCCAGCGCATCGCGTGCGGCGCGGGCACCCTCGCGGTAGTCGGCGGGGAAGTCCGGCGCATCCACCAGTTGCGTGCCATCGGCGGCCAGCAGGCTGCCGGCGCCGCCGACCACGAGATAGCGCTTCACGCCCGCTGCAGTGGTACCGGCGACGATGGCGCGCGAGCCGCGCATGAAGTCGCGGTAGAGATCCGGGTTGTTCCAGCCGGCATTGTAGGCGCTGACCACGGCATCGCTGCCGGCCACCGCCGCCTGCACCTGCGCGGCATCCTGCACGTCGGCACGGACCACATGCAGGCGTTCGCGCGCGGCGAGTTTCTCCGGCTGGCGGGCCAGCGCGGTGACCTCGTGGCCGCGGGCCAGCAGTTCTTCGAGCAGGGCGCGGCCGACGAAGCCGGTGGCGCCGATCAGGGCGATTTTCATGGGGAGTCCTCAAGCGGGATGGGAGGGCGCCAGTGTCCCTCCGGGGCTGTGGCGGCGGCAGTCTGCGGGGGCCACAATCACCTTGAAGCTGCGCTTCACGATGCGGCGCCGACGGGAGAGGGCGGTGGAGAATTTCAGACGCATGGCGCTGTTCGCGCAGGTGGTCCAGCACGGCTCCATGAGCGCGACGGCGCGCGCGCTGGGCATGAGCACCTCGGCGGTCAGCCAGCAGCTGCGCGTGCTGGAGCGCGAGGCCGGCGTGGCGCTGCTGCACCGTTCCACCCGGCGGTTGGCGTTGACCGATGTGGGCAGCCGCTATTACGCGGCCTGCGTGCGGCTGCTGGATGCGGCCGGCGAGGCCGAGGCCGAGCTCTCCGCCGCGCGCCACACGCCCAGTGGCGAGCTGCGCCTGTCCGCACCGCTGGGCATGGCCGACCACATCGGCCCGGCGTTGGGCGGTTGGTTGCACGAGCACCCGCAACTGCGCCTGTACCTGCACTTCGAGGATGGCTGGACCGACCTGGTGCAGGCACGCATCGACCTGGCATTGCGCTTCGGGCGCCTGCCGGACAGCGATTGGATGGCGCAGCCGCTGGGCACGCTGCAACGCTGGCCCTGTGCCTCGCCGGACTGGCTGCGGATGCATGGTGCGCCGACGGACCCCGCGCAGGTGCCGGCCAGCGAGTGGCTCGGGCTGGTGCAGGCGCCGGGGCTGGCGTGGCGGCACCGCGTTTCCGGTGAGGAACGGCAGGTGCCGGCGCACCCGCGCATCGTCAGCCACAACCAGCCGGCGGTGCGCCAACTGTGCGAATCCGGGCTGGGTGTGGCGGTGCTCACCAGTCTGGACGCGGCGCCGCTGCTGGCGGCGGGCACGTTGGTGCGGCTGCTACCGGAATGGGAGGTCGCGGTATTGCCGGCGTGGGCGGTCACCCCGCACCGGCAGACCCAGCCGGCCAAAGTGCGGCAGGCCATCGCCCTGCTCGGCGACTACCTCGGGCGGATTCCCGGCACTGCGGCCACGGCCTGACGAAGCGCAAGATCGGGAACGCGGCCGGTGCCGGCCGGCGCTGCAATGGGGACCACCGACACGAAGGATGCCGCCATGAAGACCAACGCCTCGCACCCGCCGAAACTGGACCGCGCCCTGGCCCGGTTGCAACAGGCGATCAGCGCCGGACAGGCGTTGCCGGACCTGCAGGAACTGGCCGCCGCCGCGCACCTGTCGCCCTTCCACTTCCACCGCGTCTGGCGCGCGCTGACCGGGGAAACCGTGGGCCGCACCGCGCAGCGCCTGCGCCTGCTGGCGGCCCTGCAGCACCTGCCAGGCGAGGCCAGCGTGACCGACATCGCCCTGCGGGTCGGCTATGACACGCCGCAGGCGCTGGCGCGGGTGTTCCGCGAGGTGTTCGACGCCAGCCCCACGCAATTGCGCGCGGACCCGGAACTGCGCGAATGCTGGATCGAACAGCTGTCGAAGCCGCCGCGCCAAGACGCCACCGGCCTGCCGCCGCTGAGCGTGGAGGTGGTGGCGCTGCAACCGCTGGAAGTGGTGGCGCTGCGCCGGCAGGGAGCCTTCGACGAACTGGATGCCGGCTTCGGCGAGTTGTTCGGCTGGGCCGCGCAGCATGGGCTGGTGGAGCGGTTGCGGCAGTTGGTCGGCATTCCGCGCGACGACCATCGTGACATCGCCCCGGAAGAACTGCGCTTCGACTGCGGGCTGGTCTTCGATTCATCCCCGCCGCAGCCGCCAGCGCCGCTGCGGTGCCTGCGGCTGGAGGGCGGCAGGGCGGCGCGCCTGCGCCACGTCGGCGCCTATTCCGGGCTGGAGGATACCTGCGACCGGCTGCTGGCCGAATGGTTGCCCGGCAGCGGCCACGCCCTGCGCGATGCGCCGGTCCACTACCACTTCCTCGATGATCCCGAGGAGGTGCCCGAGGCCATCCTGCGCGCGGATCTCTATGTGCCGCTGGCCGGCTGAAGCATGGCGGTGCGCAGCCCGCGGTACGGCGGGGTGGCCATGACCATTTCCGCCAGCGAGTGCGCCAGCTCGCGCTCGGCCATCACCGTGCCGTCGGCACCGTGTTCGAGCAGGTGCTTGACCTCGGCGTCGCTGTGCGCGCGCGCCAGCAGGGTCAGGTTGGGATTGATGGCACGCAGCTTGGCCAGCGCCTCGCCGGACTCCAGTGGCTGCGGGATGGCGAGGATGGCGATACTGGCGCGTTCGGGGTGGGCCTCGGCCAGCACCTTGTCGGCCGCCGCGCTGCCGCGGATACCGGGGATGCCGGCCGCGTGCGCGCGCTCGACGTGCTCGCGGTTGTCGTCGATCACCAGCAGCGGCACGCCGCGGTCGTGCAGCACCTGCGCCAGCGTGCTGCCGACGCGGCCATAGCCGATGACGATGGCGTGGTCATGCAGGTCCAGCGACGGGCCGGGCGGGATGTCCGGTATTTCCGGCACCGGCTGGGCTTCCTTGTGCCGGGCCTGCCAGCGGTCGAGCAGGCCGAACACCAGCGGGTTGAGCATTATCGATACCAGCGCGCCGGCCAGCACCAGCGATTGCCCGGTGGTGGGGAGGATTTTCAGCGCCACGCCGAGCCCGGCGATGATGAAGGCGAACTCGCCGATCTGTGCCAGCGAGGCGGAAATGGTCAACGCCGTGCTCTTGGAATGGCCGAACAGGCGCACGATGAAGAACGCGGCGGCGGACTTGCCGAACATGATGATCGCCACCGTCGCCAGCACCTGCCACGGGTGCTCGAGCACGATCTTCGGATCGAACAGCATGCCCACCGAGACGAAGAACAGCACCGCGAATGCGTCGCGCAGCGGCAGCGAATCGTGCGCGGCCTTGTTGCTCAGCTCGGACTCGTTGAGCATCATCC
Organism: uncultured Stenotrophomonas sp.; assembly: GCA_900078405.1. Lineage (NCBI taxonomy): Bacteria > Pseudomonadati > Pseudomonadota > Gammaproteobacteria > Lysobacterales > Lysobacteraceae > Stenotrophomonas > uncultured Stenotrophomonas sp. The sequence continues at coordinate 421,175 of FLTS01000001.1, forward strand.
CGGCGAAGAACGCCCCCAGCGCGAACGACACGCCGAACAGCGCGGCCGCGCCGAACGCCACGCCCAGCGCGATGGCCAGCACCGACAGGGTGAACAGTTCGCGCGAGCCGGTGCCGGCGATGCGCTCCAGCACCCACGGGATCACCCGGCGCCCGACCACCAGCATCACCGCCACGAACAGGCCCAGCTGCACGAAGGTCCAGCCGATCGAGGCCAGCACGCTGCCGACGCTGTGGTGCTGGCCCTGCGCCTCGGGCCCGAACACGCCGGCGATCACCGGCATCATCACCAGCGCCAGCACGCAGGCCAGGTCTTCGACGATCAGCCAGCCCACCGCGATCTTGCCGCGGGTGGTTTCCAGCAGGCGCCGCTCTTCCATCGCCCGCAGCAGCACCACGGTCGAGGCGGTGGCCAGCGAGAAACCGAAGATCACCCCGTGCAGCGCCGGCCAGCCCATCAGCGTGGCCACGCCCCAGCCCAGCAGCGTCGCCACCGCAGTCTGGCCGATGGCGCCGGGGATGGCGATGGCCTTCACCGCCATCAGGTCCTTCAGCGAGAAGTGCAGGCCGACGCCGAACATCAGCAGCATCACCCCGATCTCGGCCAACTGGTTGGCCAGCGCTTGGTCGGCGACGAAGCCCGGCGTGAACGGCCCGACCACCACCCCCGCCACCAGATAGCCCACCAGCGGCGACAGCCGCAGCTTGTTGGCCAGGGCGCCGAACACGAAGGCCAGGCCCAGGCCGATGGCGATCATGTTGATCAGGGCAGTGTCATGGTGCATCGGGACTCGCAGGGCAGGGGAATGCAATGATTCTACGGGCGGAAGCGGTGCGGACAAGGATGGATTGCATGCGGCATGCGCAACGCCCCGTCCTGCCGGGCGCGCGGTTGGCGTGACGTGGCGGGCCGAAAAAGGATTGCCCCGGTTTCCCGGGGCAATCGCGTGCTGCATGCGGTGGACTGATCAGTCGTGGCTCACCACTTGTAGGTGACGCGGCCGTAGGCGTAGGCGCCGTTGAAGCCGGCCGGCGAGTAGTTGCTGTACGGGAACATGCCCGAGGACGAGTTGGCGAAGATGCTGCGGTCCGGGTGCGAATCCAGCACGTTGTCCGCGCCCAGGGTCAGCGTCCAGCGTTCGCTCGGCTTGTAGCTGGCCGAGACGTCGACGATCCACTGCGCGTCGAAGGTCTGGTCGTTGGCCGCGCCGCTGCTGGGGCGGTTGGTGAAGCTGCCGTAGCGGGTGGTGGCCAGGCCGATGTCCCAGTGCTCGGATTTCCACACGCCGCTGAGGATCACCTTGTCCTTCGGGTAGCCTTCCTCGATGCGGCCGCGCTCGTCGCGGGCGATGCGCGAGGGCGCGAGCGCGGCGAAGGTGGCCCACGCGGCCGGGTCGGCGGCGATGCCGGTGATCTCGGTCTTGCTGTAGCCGTAGCTGGCGGTGAGGTCCAGTGCGCTGGCCGCCAGCGGCACGCTGTAGGTGCCGACCACGTCCACGCCGCGAGTGCGGGTGTCCACCGCGTTGGTGAAGTAGTTGAACGAGGTCACGCCGTCGACGCCGAGGCTGGCCAGCAGCGCCTGCGCGGCCTGGGCAGCGGCCAGCCGGCCCGGGCTGCCGGCGTTGGCGCTGGCGGCCGGGTCGATGTTCAGCGGCGAGGACAGCACGATGCGGTCGTCGATCTCGATCTGGTAGACATCCACGGTCAGGTACAGGCGTTCGCTCGGCTGCAGCACCAGGCCCAGGCTGTAGGAGGTGGACTTCTCCTGCTTCAGCGGCTCCGAGCCGAGGGCCAGGGCCGCCGCGCTGGCGGCCGGGAAGGTGCCGCGCTGGGTGAACACGCCGCTGCTGTCCACCGAGCTGGTGATGACCTGGTAGTTCTGCTGCGCCAGCGACGGTGCGCGGAAGCCGGTGGAGGCGGTGGCGCGCAGGGCCACCGCGTCGGTGAAGGCGTAGCGCGCCGACAGCTTGCCGGTGGTTTCGTTGCCGAAGTCCGAATAGTCCTCGTAGCGCCCGGCGATGCCGGCGGAGAACCTGTCGGTGAAGTCGCCTTCGAGGCCGGCATAGACGGCGTAGTTGTGGCGGTCCGAATGCACGGCGTTCTCGACGGTGAAACCGCCGAAGCCCTGCGCGCCGCCGCCGAAGTACGAATCGGCCGAACCTGGCGACTGGTTCCATTTCTCCTGCCGGTACTCGGCGCCGAAGGACAGCGTCACCGGGTAGGCCAGGCCCCAATCCAGCGCCTGCGAGAAATCGGCGTTGACCACGTTCTGGGTGTACTCCAGCGCGCCGTCGTAGAAGCTGGTCGGGCTGCTGCTGCCGAGGCTGTAGTTGACCGTGTTGCGGGTGTGGAAGTCGATCTTGTTGTAGCCGTAGTTGTAGCTCACGTCCCAGTTGAAGCCGCCCTCGGTGCTGCCCTTCAGGCCGGCCACCAGCGAGCGGTCCTTCGAATACTGGTTGATCTGCGGCACAAAGCCGTCCGGGTAGAACTGCGCGGTCAGCGGGTTGTGGTTCTTCGAGCGGTAGAAGGCGAACGAGGTGATGTCGCGGTTGCTGGCCGCCGCGGTGGCGTAGCCGGTGAGCGCGTCGCTGAACTGGAATTGGCCGTTGGCCGACACCGCCGTGGCCTGCACGCGCGGGTCGCCGATGACGAAGGTCTTCTCGCCGATGCCGGGGAAGTTGCCGGTGTCCGGGGCGGTGCCCTGGTACGGGCCGGCGCGGTTGGTTTCGTCCTGGTCGCTGACCTGCCCGGCCACGTGCAGGGTGCCGCGACCGTCGCCGAACTCGACGCCGGTATCGCCGGAGAGCTGGTACTTGTTGCCGTCGCCGGCCGAATACTGGCCATAGTCCAGCGCCAGGCTGCCGCCCTTGCCGGCGCCCTTGAGCACGATGTTGACCACACCGGCGATGGCATCCGAGCCGTACTGGGCCGAGGCGCCGTCACGCAGCACTTCCACGCGCTCGATGGCGGCGATCGGGATTGCGTTCAGGTCGGTGGCCGAGGAGCCGCGGCCGATGCTGCCATTGACGTTGAGCTGGGCCGAGGTGTGGCGGCGCTTGCCGTTGACCAGCACCAGCACCTGGTCGGGCGAGAGCCCGCGCAGCTGCGCCGGGCGGATGCCGCTGGTGCCATCGGTCAGCGCCGGGCGCGGGAAGTTGAGCGAGGGCAGGGCGCGCGCCAGCGCGGTGGCCAGTTCGCCGGTGCCGGTGGCCGACAGCGCCTCCGGGGTGATGATGTCGATCGGCGACTGCGACTCGGCCACGGTGCGGTCGGCCACGCGGGTGCCGGTGACGATCACGGTATCCAGCGTCTGCGCGCTGGACTGGGCGAAGGCGGAAGCAACCGGGAGGCCGAGCGCGACGGCAACGGCGAGGGCGAGCGTGCTGGATTTGTTGTTCATCAGATTGCGGCTCCGGTGGAGTTGGCGGCACCCGGCGGCGAGGTCGGCCGGTGGAGTGGGTGTGCCATCACGGATTAATGGAAAGTTTACGTTGTGTCAAATCCGGTGCGGTCGTCTACACCGTTGCTTTTGAAAGCATTTTTGCGGGCAGGACATCATTGCGCGGTTCGGTAAAGTGCCTGGAATCGATCGAAGCGGGACGGGATCGGACGCGCTCGATGCGTTGGTCAAGTATTCGTTAACGTTAGAATCGCGTCGCAGGAATGCTCCTTGTTTGGACATTCCATACGGTTATAACGAGCCCATTCATGATTTCCCTACGTAATTTCGCCCTGCGGCGCGGCGAACGCCTGCTGCTGTCCAACGTCGACCTCACCCTGCATGCCGGCTACCGCGTCGGCGTGGTCGGCCGCAACGGCGCCGGCAAGTCCAGCCTGTTCGCGGCCGTGCGCGGCGAGCTGGAGGCCGACAAGGGTGACGTGTCACTGCCCGGCAAGATCCGCATCGCCGACGTGGCGCAGGAAACCCCGGCGCTGCCCGACCGCGCCATCGACTTCGTGCTCGGTGGCGACGACGTGGTGGCCGCGGTGCTGGCCGAGGAAGCCGCCGCCACCGCGCGCGAGGATTGGGAGGCGGTGGCCGAGGCGCACACGAAGATGGCCGAACTGGGCGCCTACGATGCCGAGGCGCGCGCCGGCAAGCTGCTGCACGGCCTCGGCTTCCCGGCCGAAACCCATGCGCGCCCGGTGGCTGCGTTCTCCGGCGGCTGGCGCGCGCGCCTGAACCTGGCGCGTGCGCTGATGATGCCCAGCGACCTGCTGCTGCTCGACGAACCGACCAACCACCTCGACCTCGACGCGGTGTACTGGCTGGAACAGTGGCTGCTCAAGTACCCCGGCACCCTGCTGCTGATCTCGCACGACCGCGAGTTCCTCGACAACGTCGCCACCCACACCCTGCACCTGCACGGTGGCAGCGCCAGGCTCTACACCGGCGGCTACACCGATTTCGAGCGCCAGCGCGCCGAGCACCTGCGCCAGCAGCAGATCGCGCATGAGAAGGAACAGGCCGAGCGCGCCCACCTGCAGAGCTTCATCGACCGCTTCAAGGCGCAGGCCAGCAAGGCCACGCAGGCGCAGAGCCGCATGAAGCGCCTGGCCAAGATGACCGGTACCGAAGCGGTGCGCGCCGAGCGCGAGTTCCGCATCGAGTTCTCCGAGCCGGCCAAGCTGCCGTTCTCGCTGATCCGCCTGAACAACGTCGATGCCGGCTATGGCGACGACGCGGTGATCCTCGAAGGCGTGGGCTTCGGCCTCGAAGCCGGCCAGCGCGTCGGCCTGCTCGGCCCCAACGGCGCCGGCAAGACCACGCTGGTCAAGACCCTGGTGGGCGACCTGCCGCCGCTGGCCGGCGAGCGCAGCGCGCACCCGGACATGAAGATCGGCTACTTCGCCCAGCACACGGTGGAATCGCTGCGCGAAGGCGCAACGCCGATGGACCACTTCCGCGACATCGACCCGGATGGCGTCAACCAGAACTTCCGCGACTTCCTCGGCAAGTGGAACTTCCCCGGCGACCGCGCGTTCGAGCCGGTGGACGGCTTCTCCGGTGGCGAGCGCGCGCGCCTGGCGCTGGCCCTGATCGCCTGGCAGCAGCCCAACGTGCTGCTGCTCGACGAACCGACCAACCACCTCGACCTGGAGATGCGCGAGGCGCTGGCCGAGGCGCTGAGCATCTTCGAAGGCGCGATCGTCATGGTCAGCCACGACCGCCACCTGATCGGCCTGGTCTGCGACACCTTCTGGCGCGTGGCCGACGGCGTGGTCGAGCCGTTCGCCGGCGATCTCGACGAATACGCCGCGTGGCTGCGCACCCGTGCCACCGCGCAGGGCGCGCGCAGCAAGGCCGAGCGTGCCGAAAAGGTGGAAAAGGTTCCCGCCACGCAGGTCCAGCAGGTTGCGCCCGCGCCAGCCCCGGCAAAAAAGCCGGTCAACCCGCACAAACTGGAAGCGGCCGAGAAGAAGGTCGAGCAGCTCGGCGCCTCGCTGGCCGACATCGACCGGCAACTGGCCGACCCGGCCAATTACGCGGATGCAGCGAAGATGGGCCGGCTCGGCGGCGAGCGCGACGTGCTGGCGCAGCAGCTGGAGCAGGCCGAAGCGGCGTGGATGGAATTGCTCGACGCCTGAGCGCGCGGGGACATCCGGGCATCTGTAGGAGCGACGCCAGTCGCGATGGGGCATTACCGGGAAAACCCCATCGCGACTGGCGTCGCTCCTACAAATCCCCCTGCGCCTGCAGCCACAGGCGGAAGCGCTTGAGCGGCTCGCGTTCCGGCCGCGAACGCAGCCGCGTCAGCCAGTAGCGGCCCAGCGTGAGCGTCTGTGCGAACGGTTGCAGCAGCCGTCCTTCGGCCAGATCCTGCTCGAACATGCGCAGCGGCAGCAGCGCCACGCCGGCGCCGGAGGCCGCGGCGCTGGCCAGCGTCAGCGAGGAATCGAATACCGGGCCACGCGCTTCCACCCCGGCGGCGCCGGCCGCCTGCAGCCAGCGCGGCCACTCGTCGTTGCGGTAGGAACGCAGCAGCGTCATCCCGGCCAGTCGGCGTGGCGCATGCAGGTGCCGCGCCAGCACCGGTGCGCATACCGGCGCGAACAGTGCATCGACGATGGGCGTGCAGTCCTGCCCCTGCCAGTCGCCATCGCCGAAGCGGATCGCCAGGTCCAGCCCCTCGCCGGCCAGGTCGATGCGGTTGTTGTGGGTCTGCAGGCGCAGCTCGATGTCCGGGTGCGCCGCCGCGAAAGCCGGCAGCCGCGGCAACAACCAGCCGGTGGCGAAGGTGCCGACCACGCCCACCGTCAGCACCTCGCGCATGCGCCCGCCGGTGAAGCGGTCCAGCGCGATGCCGATGCGGTCGAAGGACTCGGTCAGCACCGGGTGCAGCGCCGCGCCCTCGTCGGTCAGCGCCACCCCGCGCGGCAGCCGGTGGAACAGCGTCACCTGCAGGCGCTCCTCCAGCGTACGGATCTGGTGGCTGAGCGCGGCCTGGCTCACGCACAACTCCAGCGCCGCACGGGTGAAGTTCAGGTGGCGCGCGGCGGCCTCGAACGCGCGCAGGGCGTTGAGCGGGAGCTGGGGACGGATCATGCCGTAGCCATGAACAAGGGTGATGGATCATGCCATCAGGAATGGGTGGAGGGCATTCCGGCCACATCCAGTCATTGGAAAATCTGATGGCTCCCGATGAAATTTCGTGCTGGTGGGTTGCGCCGGATGCTGTCGAAAATCGCCGCATCCACCTTCTTCAAGGAGAACCCCCATGCTTGCCCGTCGCCAGTTCCTCACGTTCGGTGGCAGTGTGCTGGTGGCCACCGCGACCCTGCCTGCCTTGGCCCGCGCATCCGCGCCATCGCCGGCGGCGGCTGCCAATTTCGCTGCGCTGGAAAAGCACAGCGGCGGCCGACTGGGCGTCTGCCTGTGGCACCCGGCCAGCGGCGCACGCTTCGGCCACCGCATGGAGGAGCGTTTCCCGATGTGCAGCACCTTCAAATTCCCGCTGGTTGCGGCGGTGTTGCACCGCGCCGGGCATGGCGGGCTGTCGCTGGACCAGCGCGTGCCGGTGCGCCAGGCCGACATCCTCCACCACTCGCCGGTCAGCGGGCGCCACGTGGGCAAGGACATGAGCGTGCGCGACCTGTGCCGGGCGACGCTGACCGTCAGCGACAACGCCGCGGCCAACCTGCTGCTGCCGCTGGTCGGCGCGCCGGCCGGGTTGACCGCGTTCCTGCGCGGGCAGGGCGATGCGGTCACCGTCGCCGCGCGCCGCGAACCGGAGCTCAATTCGTTCGCACCGGGCGATCCGCGCGACACCACCAGCCCGGCAGCGATGGCCGGCAACCTGCAGCGCTTCGTGCTGGGCGACGCGCTGGGCGAAATCCCGCGCCGGCAACTGGCCGACTGGCTGATCGACAACGAAACCGGCGACGAACGCCTGCGCGCCGGCCTGCCGCAAGGCTGGCGGGTGGGCGACAAGACCGGCAGCGGCTACGAACGCGATGGCATCAGCAACGACATCGCCGTGCTGTGGCCGCCCGGCGCCGGCACGCCGTGGTTGCTGGCTGCCTATCTTCAGGGCGCGACGCAGGATGCCTCCGGCCGCAACGGCATCCTGCGCCGCGCTGCCGAACTGGCTGCCGCCCACCTGCGGTGAAACGCCGATGACGGCTTGCCTTGGCCGGCGGTCAGCGGCTAGGGTCGGGTGCATGAAAATCTCCTTTTTCGCCGGCGTCCTGCCGCTGTTGTTCGTCGCCGGAGCTTCCGCCGCAGCGGTGTCCCCATCCAGCGCCACCGCCGCCGGAACGGTGCCGGCCGCGCAGTTCATGGCGGCGTTGGCGCAGCACTGCGGGCAGGCTTTCGCCGGCCGCGTGGTGGCCAACGTGCCGGCCAGTGCCACCCCCGATCCGTTCGAGGGCAAGGCGCTGGTGATGCACGTGCGTGGCTGCCGAACGCCCGAGCAGGAACTGCGCGTGCCGTTCCATGTCGGCGATGACCATTCGCGCACCTGGGTGCTGACCCGCGTCGGCGACGGCCTGCGGCTGAAGCACGACCACCGCCATGCCGACGGCAGCCCGGACAGCGTCACCCTCTATGGTGGCGACAGCGTTGCCGCCGGTACGACGGTGCGCCAGGAATTTCCGGTCGACGCCGGGTCGGTGGCAATGTTCGAGCGCGAAGGTTTGGCCGGTTCGGTGCGCAATACATGGGCGATGGAAGTGGAGCCGGGCCGGCGCTTCATCTATGAGCTGGCGCGCCCGGATGGCCGGCTGTTCCGGGTGGAGTTCGACCTCGCCACGCCGGTCGGGTTGCCGCCGGCTCCGTGGGGCGGCGAATAAGGCATTTCCGCCAATGCCCGGCCCGGCAACAGGGTGGGGGAGGGCTGCAAGCAGCACAAAGGGCGGTTCATGGCGCATCTCCCTGTTCAGGTTAGGGTGGTCAAACGCAGGAGGCGTCTCGTCAGAGCCTGCGTGATCGCCCGGCGGATTTGCCCCGTCCCGCGCGCGGCCGCAAAATAGCCGGCTTTCCCGGCCCCCTTCCGGTGCCGGCATTCCCCCTGCGGAGCTTTCCATGCGTACCCACTTCTGCGGCCTGGTCGACGAGACCCTGATCGGCCAAACCGTGACCCTCGCCGGCTGGACCGACGTTGCCCGCAACCAGGGCGGTGTCTGCTTCATCGATCTCCGGGATCATGAAGGCATCGTGCAGGTGACGGTGGAGATCGACAACGCCGAGGTGTTCGCCGTGGCCGCGTCGCTGGGCTATGAGGACGTGTTGCAGGTCGAGGGCGTGGTGCGCGCCCGCCATGCGGTCAACGACAAGATCGCCACCGGCAAGGTGGAAGTGATCGCCACCGCCATCACCGTGTTGAACAAGGCCGCGCCGCTGCCGTTCCACGCCCACGAGAACCCGGGCGAGGACACCCGCCTGAAGTACCGCTACCTCGACCTGCGCCGCCCGGAGATGCAGCGCATGCAGCGCACCCGCATCAAGCTGGTGCAGGCATTGCGCCGCCACCTTGACGCGCGCGGCTTCCAGGACATCGAGACCCCGATCCTGACCAAGGCCACGCCGGAAGGCGCGCGCGACTTCCTCGTTCCGGCGCGCATGCACCCGGGCGAGTTCTACGCGCTGCCGCAGAGTCCGCAGCTGTTCAAGCAGATCCTGATGGTGGCCGGCTTCGACCGCTACTACCAGATCGCGCGCTGCTTCCGCGACGAGGCCCTGCGTGCCGACCGCCAGTTGGAATTCACCCAGTTGGACATGGAGTTCGCCTTCGTGCGCGAGCGCGACGTGCAGGGTTTCGTCGAGGACATGATTCGTTCGACCTTCAAGGAAGTGGTCGACGTCGAGCTCGATGCGCAGTTCCCGCGCATGACCTGGGCCGAGGCGATGCGCCGCTATGGCTCGGACAAGCCGGACCTGCGCATCGCGCTGGAACTGGTGGACGTGGCCGAACTGGTCAAGGACAGCGAATTCGCGGTGTTTACCAGCGCCGCCAACGACGCCGACGGCCGTGTCGCCGCGCTGCGCATCCCCGGTGGCGCAGCGTTGAGCCGCAAGCAGATCGACGAGTACGCCGCGCACGCCGCCAAGTACGGCGCGAAGGGGCTGGCCTACATCAAGATCGACGAGGCCGGCGCGGTCAGTTCGCCGATTGCCAAGTTCTTCGGTGAAGAAGCCTTCGCCGCGCTGCTCAAGCACGTCGGCGCCGGCAACGGCGACATCGTGTTCTTCGGCGCCGGCGGCTACAACAAGGTGTCCGACTTCATGGGCGCGCTGCGGCTGAAGGCCGGCAAGGACTTCAACCTGGTCGCCGACGGCTGGCGCCCGCTGTGGGTGACGGACTTCCCGATGTTCGAATGGGACGACGAGGAGCAGCGTTACGTGGCGCTCCACCACCCATTTACCGCGCCGGCGGTGGACGACGTGGCCGACCTGCGCGCCAACGCGAAGACCGCGGTGTCGCGCGGCTATGACATGGTGCTCAACGGCAACGAGATCGGCGGCGGCTCCATCCGTATCCACCGGCCGGAAATGCAGAGTGCGGTGTTCGAACTGCTCGGCATCGGCGCAGAGGAGGCGCGTGCCAAGTTCGGCTTCCTGCTGGACGCGCTGAATTACGGCGCGCCGCCGCACGGCGGCATCGCCTTCGGCATCGACCGCATCGCCGCGCTGATGGCCGGCACCGAGTCGATCCGCGACGTGATTCCGTTCCCGAAGACCACCGGTGCGCAGTGCCTGATGACCGACGCACCGTCGCCGATCGCCGACGCACAACTGGCCGAGGTGCACGTGCAGGTGCGTCCGCAGCCGGCCAAGGGCTGAGTTGCGGGCGATGGTTGCCGTCATCCGCCGCGCCACGCCCGATGATTCGGGCGTGCTGTGCATGCTGGCCGAGCGCACCTTCGTGGAGACGTTTGGCCACCTGTACCCGGCGGATGATCTGGCGTTCTACCTGTCCATCGCCTACCCGGTGGACGTGCAGCGCGAACAGCTGGAATCGGGCGATTACGCGGCATGGCTGCTGGAAATCGACGGCGAGGCGGCCGGCTTCGCCTTCGCCGGCCCCTGCGGCCTGCCGCATGTCGAAGTGCGGCCGGAAGACGGTGAACTGAAGCGGTTGTACGTGCTGCGCGAATATCAGGGCGGCGGCTGGGGCGGCAAGCTGTTCGCCGAGGCTGAGCGCTGGTTGCTGGACGCCGGCCCGCGCACGCTGTGGATCGGCGTCTGGTCGGAAAACCTCGGCGCACAGCGCTTCTATGGCCGGCATGGCTACGAGAAAACGGGCGAATACGAATTCCCGGTCGGCCGTGTGCGCGACCGCGAGTTCATCCTGCGCCGGCCAGCGGGAGCCTCCGCGCCATAGGGCAGGCCTCTCCATGCAGTGGTGGATGCGACGGACCTTCCGGCCCGCCGCATCCTGTCCATGCCTGCCATGTTGCCTACCGCACGGTTGCCTGCACGGCCTGATCGATCAACGTGGCCACCGCCTGCGGTTGCGAGGTCATCACCACGTGCGAGGCGCCGGGGATCACCACCGTGCCGCGCGAGCCGGCCCGGTCGGCCATGTATTGCAGCGCCTGGGCCGGAATGTTCCTGTCGGCATCGCCATAAATGAACCATGAGGGGGTGTCTTTCCAGCGTGGCTGGCCGCTGGCTTCGGTCAGTGCTGCCTTGGACAGCGGGCGCTGGGTTGTGGCCATCACCGCGGCTTCGGCCTCGGCGACGTCGCTGGCGAACTGCTGCCCGAACGCATCCTGGCGGATGTACAGGTCTTCATCGCCATTGGCGCGCTGCACCGGCTCGGCCAAGGCACCGGGCAGGGTGCTGCCGGGGAAACGACCGGTCAGGTCCAGCACGGTTTCGCCCTGCTCGGGGGCAAAGGCGGCCACGTACACCAGCGCCTTGATCTTCGGGTTGGCGTGGACGTTGGAAATCACCGCGCCACCATAGGAATGGCCAACAAGCACCACCGGGCCGGGTGCCCGTTCGATCAGGCCATCGACCACCTCGGCATCGCCGGCCACGCTGCGCAACGGATTGCCTGCGGCAACCACGGCATAGCCACGGGAGGTCAGGTGCGGCACCACGCCATTCCAACTGGCGGACTCGGCGAAGGCGCCATGTACGAGGATGACGGTGGTGTTCCGGTCCCCGGCTTCGGTGGCCGATGCATCGGCACCGAAGGCCGAGGTGGTGGCGATGGCGGTGGCCAGGGCGATGGACTTGAACGACTTCATGGTGGATCTCCTTCCGGTCTGTGATTGGCTGGCCGGTCGGCCAGTGGAGTTCAAGATAGGGACTCGCTCAGGATTCAAGGTTGCTTCCAATCCTGAAAACATGACCCATCGTCCCGTCATGGTCGGGGCCATCCTTCAACGAGCGGAGTCTGCTTCCCGCGCACCGGTTCCGGCGAACGATGTCTCGGGGGCGCGGCAGGCGATGAAGTCGGCATCCAGGGCGGCAATGGCTGCGTTGACCCGCAGCGGGTCCTGTTCCGTATGTCCGGATGCGGGGGCGATGCCGAGGCGTGCCATCTGCGCATCGTCGAAGTACAGGAAGTGGCGTGGCGCTGGCGAGGGACCACCGCAGTGCGCGTCGTCGAGCGTATCCACGTCCAGTGCGTCGAACCCGTGCACGATGCGCGGATCGACGCCGATCCGGCGATAAAGCGCATCCTGGCGCGCCTGCAATGCATCCAGCGTTTGCCCGACCGCCCGACGGTTGGCTTCCGGATCGGGCACTGTCGCTCCCTGCGGTCCACTCAGATATGCCTCCAGCATGGCCAGCCCCCGGGCGCGGTTGTTGGCGGAAAAACCGCCGTGGAAGAGCAGCAGCGACGCCGGCTGGATGTGGCGGTCGCGTACGCCGGCATAGAAGTAATTGGCGCAGGCCGAAGCGCAGACTTCGACCACGTGCACGCCGGTGTCGCGGGCTTGCAGTTTCTCGGCCAGTGCCAGCGCGGTTTCCGAATCCCCGCCGCGTGAACGCACGACCAGCACCGGCTGCGCGCTTGCCGGGACCGCATCGATCCAGGCGTGCAGCGCCTCCAGCGAACCACTCGCGATGGCGCCATCGAAACAGGCGGCCACCGGGGAAAGGACCAGGGTCTGTGGATCGTCTTCCTGGTCGCTCCAGGCGCGGTCTTCGATCCATGCATGGCAGGCTGCGACCGGGTCGGAAATCTGCGTGGCGCCGGTTTGGACGGGGGAAGCGCCAGCCAGAAGCATCAGCAGGGAAATCAGGGGTTCAATCATTGGTATTCATCCAGATGGGAAGCAGGGGAATCAACGTTGTACCGGCCCCGGTCTTGCCGGTGACCACCGTGCGTGAGTCGCTCACGGTATTTGTCGCTCAGCCGCGCAGACAGGCGGCCCGGCGGAATGCATCGGCAAGGCAGGTTTCCCGGTCCCGTGCCTCATCCGGGTGACGCCATGCGACCACGCCGTCCGGGCGGACCAGCGAGACGCCGCGCGCGGTCACGCCGAAAGCATCGGCAAACTCTTCCGGGTGATCGAAGCGGATATCCATGCCGACTTGCACGGTATCCAGCGGCAACCCCAAATGCCCGGCCACGTTCCTGCCGGCGGCGATCCACTCCGGGGCTTGGCTGAGGAGGGTGAAACGGCATGCGAACAGGTCGATCGTCGAGATGCGGACGTCGTGCCGGGTGACCCATACATGCGGTGCACGGGTACCGGGCTGGCCGGCCCAGCTTTCCGGGGAAGCGGCTGCAGGCAGTTCCGCACCGGCACCGAGGACGATGTGCGAGCGCTGCAACTGACCCAGTTCCATCGCGGCCTCGCCGTGGAGTGTGGTTTCCAGCGGAGATTCCAGCCAGCGCGCATGGTCGGGCCGGGCGAAGGTCTGCTGGTGGCGAAGCCAGCCGATCGGCTGACGCTCGCTGCCATAACTGTCCAGCAGGGACGGGCTGGAAATGCCCCGCAGCACCAGTTGCAGTTTCCAGGCCAGATTGCCAGCATCGTCGATGCCGGTGTTTGCACCGAACCCGCCGCGCGTGGGTGGCAACTGGTGCGCAGCGTCGCCGAGCAGGAACACGCGTCCACTGCTGTAGGCCGCGGCGATGCGGCCGGCCATCTCCCAGCGGCCGGTGGTGATGCGCTCGAACGGGATGTCGCGGCCCAGTGCGGCACGGATCGCGTCGTCGAGTTCGGCACCGCCGCGCGGCCGGTCGTCGTCGAACATCAGTACCCAGCGTCCGTCACCGTAGGTGGTCAGGAAGCCCTGTACGCGCGGGTTGTCGATCTGGAACTGCCGGACCCCGCGATCCAGCCATGCGTCGGCGCCGGGGCAATGAAACAGGACGCTGCGCAGGGTGTGCAGGTGGCCAACCCCGATACGGGCAATGCCGGCCTGTTCGCGGATCGGACTGGCGGCCCCGTCGCAGGCCAGCAGATACGTGACATGGAGTTCATTGCGGGTGCCGCCGGCACGGTCGCTGATGGTGGCAATGATGCCGTCTTCCACCTCGCGCCAGCCAAGCAGGCGCTGCCCGTACCTCAGGTCCGCGCCGCGCTCGGCCGTGGCCTCGCGCAGGATCGGCTCGAGCCTGTCCTGGGCGATGGCGGCGCCACGGCACGGCGAGTATGCTGATGCCGGTGGCCCCGGTTTGCCCGGCGTCCACGGCAGTGGTTCGCTCCAGTGGCCGGCAAGGCTTTGCGCCTTGACCCGGCGCAGCTGGCTCCCGGCCGGCACCTGCGGTATGCGCTCGCCGATGCCGGCCGCGCGATACAGCTCCAGGGTGCGTTCGGTGAAACCCATTGCGCGCGGGTGTGGCGAACTGCCCGGATGCTTCTCGACGAGCACATGGGCGATGCCGTACATGGACAGGAACAGCGAGGTGGACAGGCCGACAAGGCTTCCACCAACGACAAGTACGGGGGTGTGGTGCATGGACAGGAACTCCAGGTCGAATGCCGCAGGCGACGGCAAAGGCCGTGGCCGGGCTTCCTGGAAAGCAGCATTCGGGCTTGCCAACGAGGGCTGCGCGCACGCGGCGACAGGAAGCGGCACACGTCCGCCTTCCGTCGTGGTCCGCGTCCCCATCGGGACTGGAACAGGGCTGCCTGGCAGTCGCCAGGGCAGCTGGCCGGGGCTCACCACACCGGCCCGCCTTTTTCGACCGGGCTTTTGTAGCGCAAACGAAAATCGCTGGCAAGGCGCGGTGCTGGCGGTCCGGCTGCTTTCCTGCGGGGAGAACGGCCGTATGTCGGTACGGCCGTTCCGGTTCGGGTATCGCACCACCCGCTTACTTGCGCAGGAATGCCAGCAGGTCCCGGTTGACGCGATCCTTGTGGGTATCGGTCAGGCCATGCGGTGCACCGGGGTAGACCAGCAGTTCGGCACCTTCGATCAGTGCGGCCGAAGCCCTGCCGGAGCTGTCGATCGGCACGATCTGGTCGTCGTCGCCGTGGATCACCAGCGTGGGCACGTCGAAATCCTGAAGGTCCCGACGGAAATCGGTGGCCGAGAACGCGGCGATCGATTCGTAGGTGTTCTTGTGCCCGCCCTGCATGCCCTGCGCCCACCAGCTGTCGATCAGGCCCTGCGACACCTTGGCGCCGGGGCGGTTGAACCCGTAGAACGGGCCGGAGGCGATGTCGAGGTACAGCTGTGAACGGTTTTCCAGCGAGGCCTTGCGGATGCCGTCGAACACCTCGATCGGCAGCCCGCCCGGATTGTCGTCGGTACGCAGCATCAGCGGTGGCACGGCGCTGATCAGCACCGCCTTCTTCACCCGGCCGGTGCCGTGGCGGCCGATGTAGCGGGCCACTTCGCCGCCGCCGGTGGAGAAGCCGACCAGGGTGACGTCCTTCAGGTCTAGCGTATCGATCACCGCGGCCAGGTCGTCGGCGTAATGATCCATGTCGTTGCCGTCCCACGGCTGGCTGGAACGGCCGTGGCCGCGGCGGTCGTGGGCGACCACGCGATAGCCGTGATCGGCCAGGAACAGCATCTGCGATTCCCAGCTGTCCGAGCTGAGCGGCCAGCCGTGGCTGAAGGTCACTACCGGGCCGTCCTTCGGGCCCCAGTCCTTGTAGTACAGCTGCACGCCGTCGGCGGTGGTGACGTAGTTGCCCTGCACGGTGGCGCGGGCGGCGATCCGGTCCGGGCTTTCGCTGGCTTGGGTGCCGGTGGCGGCGACGGCCAGCAAGGTGGCGGCAACGGTGTTGGTGATGGTGTTCATGGTCATGGTTCTCCTGATCGGGGGGATGTGCATGGAAGGTCAGTCAGCGACCACGAGCGACACGTCGATGTTGCCGCGGGTGGCATTGGAGTACGGGCAGATCATGTGGGCCTGCTCGACCAGCGCCTGCGCCTGTTCGCGTGGCAGCCCCGGCAGGCGGATGGTCAGTTCGACCTCGATGCCGAAACCGCTGGCGATGGGGCCGATGCCGACCTTGCTGGTGATCCGGCTGTCGGCGGGCAGGGCCAGCTTCTGGCGGCCGGCGACGAGCTTCAGGGCGCCGAGGAAACAGGCCGAATAGCCGGCAGCGAACAACTGCTCGGGGTTGGTGCCGTCGCCGCCGGCGCCACCGAGCTCGCGCGGCGTGGACAGCTTCACGGCCAGGGCGCCGTCGGAGGAGAGGGCTTGGCCTTCGCGGCCACCGGTGGCGGTGGCGGTGGCGGCGTAGAGGATCTTGTCGATGGACATGGTGGATTCCGTTGGCTGAGGGATGTATGCCCGGCGGGCAGGACGTACTTTGCGCGTCTGGCTGATACGATTTGCGACGTGAAGTCCTGAAAATTTGACTTGGAGTACGAAGTGGTCGACCGCCTCGCCGTCCTGCTGGAACGTTTTCCGGTAAGCGCCCAGGTCTTCAACGCCGGTGCGTTGTGCGGGATCAACCTGTTGGAGGCCGACGATGTCCATGGCCAGCTGCACCTGCTGCGGCGTGGGCCGCTGGAGGTGACTCATGGCGGTCCGCCGGTGTGGATCGACCAGCCCAGCGTGTTGCTGTATCCGCGGCCGCTGTCCCACCGCTTCAGTTCCGACCCCGAGCACGGCGCCGACCTGACCTGCGCCAACCTGCGTTTCGAGGGGGGCATGCACAACCCGCTGGCCGATGCGTTGCCCGCCTTTGTGTGTATGCCATTGGCCGCACTCGAAGGTGCCGAGCCGGTGCTGGCACTGCTGTTCGAGGAAGCCTTCGAGCGGCGTTGTGGCCGCCAGGCGATGATCGACCGCCTGTTCGAGGTGGTGATGATCCAGTTGCTGCGCCAGTTGATGGAGCGGGGCGAGATTGCCAGCGGCTTGCTGGCCGGGCTGTCACATCCGCGCTTGCGGCACGCGCTTGTCGCCATGCAGGAAGGCCCGTGCCGCGAATGGACGCTGGAGGAACTGGCTGCCGTCTCGGGCATGTCGCGCAGCGTATTTGCAGCCACCTTCCGGGAAACGGTGGGAAGCACGCCAGGGCAATATCTGCTGGGATGGCGGGTGGCCCTTGCGCAACAGGCGTTGCGTCAGGGGCGACCGCTCAAGATCATCGCCGCCGAGATCGGCTATGGCAGCGAGGCGGCGTTGTCGCGTGCGTTCAAGGCGCATAGCGGGCTGTCGCCCAGGGCTTGGAAACAACGGCATGATGCCGGCACTGGTCCGTCTTGAATGCCGACCGGTGTTCTACGCATCGCCGTGAGGGGCATGTGGCCATGATGATTGCCTTCAGGATTGCGGCCATGGGCATGGCTAGAGTGTCATCGACGTTTCACCTGCCGTTTCAATACCACCCTGTCCAATACAGGCCATCTGTCTTGCGATGCGGTGTGGCATGAAGGGAAATGCAGGAATCGACCGCCCCGTTGTCATGCTGCTGCATGGAATCTGGAACGCACGGGCCTGGGTGGGGCCGTTGGCATGGCGCCTGCGCCTGCGCGGGTTCGAGGTAGCCAGCTTCGGTTATCCCAGTGTTTTCGGTGGCCCCGATGTGGCGGTGCCGGCGCTGGTCGAACGGTTGCGTGGGCTGGGGGAGGTATCGCTGGTCGGTCACAGCCTGGGCGGGCTGGTGGCGCTGGAGGCGCTGCGCCGGGCGCCGGAACTGGACGTGCCGCGCGTGGTCTGCCTCGGTTCCCCGCTGCTCGGCAGCGACACCGCCAGGATGTTGGCCGGCCACGGCTGGATGGCGGCGTTGGGCCGCAGCGGCGACCTGTTGCAGCACGGCCTGGCCGAATGGGATGGCCGGGCGGAAGTGGGGCTGGTGGCCGGCAGCGTGCCGCATGGCCTGGGTGCGCTGATGGGCGCGATGCAGGGTGACTCCGACGGCACCGTGGCGCTGGCCGAAACCCGGTTGCCGGGCCTGGCCGACCACTGCGTGGTGCAGGCCAGCCACAGCGGCCTGGTGCTGTCGCCGGAGGTGGCCGACCTGACCGCCGCGTTCCTGCGCCACGGGCGCTTCCGCGAAGGGCGCGCGCGCCGCGCCGCCTGACGGGAGCCTGCCGGGGATCGGTTAGAATCCGCGCTCCTGTTCCTGACAGAAGTACGGTAGATCCCAATGGGTAGAGGTCCCTCCATCGAAGCCCGCAAGAACGCATCCGACGCGAAGCGTGGCAAGATTTTCACCAAGATCATCCGCGAGATCGGCGTGGCCGCGCGCGGCGGTGGAGGGGACCCCAACAACAACCCGCGCCTGCGCGTGGCGATGGACAAGGGCCTGGCCGCGAACATGTCCAAGGACGTGATCGAGCGTGCCATCAAGAAGGCCACCGGCGAGCTGGAAGGCGTCGAGTACGAGGAAGTGCGTTACGAGGGCTACGCGCCCGGTGGCGTGGCGGTCATCGTCGACTGCCTCACCGACAACCGCGTGCGCACCGTGGCCGACGTACGCCATGCGTTTTCCAAGTGTGGCGGCAACATGGGCACCGAGGGCTCGGTGGCCTTCATGTTCAAGCGGCTGGGCGTGCTGAGCTACGCACCGGGCGCCGACGAGGAGAAGATCACCGAGGCGGCCATCGAGGCCGGTGCCGACGACATCGTCGTCTATCCCGATGACGCTTCGATCGACGTCATCACCGCACCGGAAAGCTTCCAGTCGGTGAAGGACGCGATGGAGGCGGCCGGGCTGGCTGCCGGCCACGCCGAGATCACCTTCCGCGCCGACAACGACATCGCCGTCGAGGGCGATGTCGCGCTGCAGGTGAAGAAGCTGCTGGACATGCTCGAGGACCTGGACGACGTGCAGGACGTGTATTCCAACGTCGACCAGGCCGGCTTGGCCTGAGCGCGCGCGTCACATCGCGTGAGACGGCGGCCGGCGATGATGGCCGCCGTCCCTCCCGGCCACGGCAATGACCCGCATCCTCGGCATCGACCCCGGCTCGCAGCGCACCGGCATCGGCATCATCGACGTCGATGCCGGCGGCCGTGCGCGGCACGTTCACCACCAGCCGCTGGTATTGCTGGGCGCGGACAACTTCGCCCAGCGCCTGAAAGTGCTGGCGCAGGGACTGCACGCCTTGATCGGGGAATACCGGCCGCAGGAAGTGGCGATCGAAAAGGTGTTCATGGCCAAGAACGCAGACTCCGCGCTCAAACTTGGCCAGGCGCGCGGCGCGGCGCTGTGTGCGGTGGTGCTGCGCGACCTGCCGGTCAGCGAATACGCCGCCACCGAGATCAAGCTGGCGGTGGTCGGCCGCGGTGGTGCGGAGAAACAGCAGGTACAGCATATGGTCGGGTTGATGCTCGGCCTGCAGGGCAAGCTGCAGGCCGATGCCGCCGACGCGCTGGCCGTGGCCATCACCCATGCGCATGTGCGTGCGACGGCGAACCGGCTGGGCGTGGACGTGCGTTCCGCGTGGAGCCGGAAATGAACGGAGCGCGCGCAGAATCAAAGCCCCTCTCCCTGCGCAGCGCGCAGGGCGTTCGGGCGTGCAGGCGCCAGTGGCGCATGAACCACGCTCCCTCACCCCGAAGGGAGAAGGAAACAGCAGGAGCTTTCCCATGATCGGACGTCTGCGCGGCATCCTCGCCCACAAGGCCCCACCGTGGCTGGTGATCGACGTCGGCGGCGTCGGCTACGAGCTGGAGGCGCCGATGAGCACCTTCTACGACCTGCCCGACATCGGCCGCGAGGTGGTGCTGTTCACCCACTACGCGCAGAAGGAGGACAGCGTGTCGCTGTACGGTTTCCTGCGCGAGGGCGAGCGGCGCCTGTTCCGCGACGTGCAGAAGGTCACCGGCATCGGCGCGAAGATCGCGCTGGCGGTGCTGTCCGGGGCCAGCGTCGATGAATTCGCGCGGCTGATCCAGGCCGGCGACGTCACCGCGCTGACCCGCATTCCCGGCATCGGCAAGAAGACCGCCGAGCGCATGATCGTGGAGCTGCGCGACAAGGCCGCCGAGTTCTCCGGCGGTGGCGCGCCGATGGCCGGTGCGGCGGCCGCCGACCCGGTGTCCGAGGCCACGGTGGCCCTGCAGCAACTGGGCTACAAGCCTGCCGAGGCGGCGAAGATGGCGCGCGATGCGGCCGCCGAGGGCGATGACGTCGCCACGGTGATCCGCAAGGCGCTGCAATCGGCGCTGCGCTGACGCATCCTTTCCCGGCCGCGTGGCCGCCCCGAGACCGCAATGTCCACTGCTTCCCACAAGCAAGAAACCCCCGGCGGTGGCGCCGGCCTGGCGTTGATCGTCGGCGCGCTCGGCGTCGTCTACGGCGACATCGGCACCAGCCCGCTCTACACCCTGAAGGAAGCGTTCTCGCCGCACTACGGCCTGGACAGCGGCCACGACACGGTACTGGGCGTGCTGTCGCTGGCGTTCTGGGCGCTGATCATGGTGGTCACGCTGAAGTACGTGACCATCATCATGCGTGCCGACAACGACGGCGAGGGCGGCATCATGGCGCTGATGGCGCTGGCCCAGCGCACCCTGCGCAACGGCTCGCGTTCGGCCTACGTGGTCGGCATCCTCGGCATCTTCGGTGCCTCGCTGTTCTTCGGCGACGGCGTCATCACCCCGGCGATCTCTGTGCTGGGCGCGGTCGAGGGCCTGCAGGTGGCCGCGCCGGCCTTGGGCCACTTCGTGGTGCCGATCACCCTGGTGGTGCTGGCGGCGGTGTTCGCCGCGCAGCGCTTCGGCACCGAGAAGGTGGGCAAGGTGTTCGGCCCGGTGATGATGCTGTGGTTCGTGGCACTGGCGGCCATCGGCATCTGGAACGTGGTCGCCGCGCCGGAGGTGCTCAAGGCGTTCAATCCGTGGTGGGCGGTGCGCTTCTTCGTCGAGCATGGCTGGCACGGCATCTTCATCTTCGGCGCGGTGGTGCTGGCGGTGACCGGCGGCGAGGCGCTGTACGCGGACATGGGCCACTTCGGCGCACCGCCGATCCGCCATGCCTGGTATTTCTTCGTGCTGCCATGCCTGGTGCTGAACTACCTGGGGCAGGGCGCGCTGGTGCTGCGCCGGCCCGACGCGGTGGCCAACCCGTTCTTCGAGGCGGTGCCGGGCTGGGCGCTGGTGCCGATGATCGTGCTGGCGACGATGGCGGCGGTGATCGCCAGCCAGTCGGTCATCACCGGCGCGTTCTCGGTGTCGCGGCAGGCCATGCAGCTGGGCTACATCCCGCGCATGCGCATCAAGCACACCTCGCATGACACCATCGGCCAGATCTACATCCCCGGCATCAACTGGGGGCTGGCGGTGATGGTGTTCGGGCTGGTGCTGGCGTTCCGCAGCTCGTCCAACCTGGCCGTGGCCTACGGCATCTCGGTATCGGCGACGATGCTGATCGACACCCTGCTGCTGGCGCTGGTGGCGCGCGTGCTGTGGCCGCGTGCGCGGCGTTGGATCCTCGCCCTGTGCGTGCCGTTCTTCTTCATCGACCTGGCCTTCGTCGTCGCCAACGGCGCCAAGCTGCTGCAGGGCGCATGGTTCCCGGTGGTGCTGGGCATCGTGCTGTTCACGATGATGCGCACCTGGCGCCGCGGCCGCGAGCTGTTGCGCGACGAAATCCGCAAGGACGGCATCCGCATCGACAGCTTCCTGCCGGGGCTGATGCTGGCCCCACCGGTGCGGGTACCGGGCACGGCGGTGTTCCTGACCGCCGATTCCACGGTGGTGCCGCATGCGCTGATGCACAACCTCAAGCACAACAAGGTGCTGCACGAGCGCAACGTGTTCCTGCACGTGGAAACCCTGCCGGTGCCCTACGCGGCGGCGGGGCAGCGGCTGAAGGTCGAACCGGTGGGCGACGAGTTCTACCGCATCCACGTCCGCTTCGGCTTCATGGAGACCCCTGACGTGCCACTGGCGCTTATGCGTTCCTGCGACCACGGCGGCATTTATTTCGACCCGATGGACACCACCTTCTTCGCCAGCCGCGAGACCATCGTCGCCAGCGCCAACCGCGGCATGCCGATCTGGCGCGACAAGCTGTTCGCGGTCATGCACCGCAACGCCGCCTCGGCCACCGGTTTCTTCCGCATCCCCGGCAACCGGCTGGTGGAGCTGGGTGCGCAGGTGGAGATCTAGGGGCGGCGGCCGCATCCGGAGGTTCATGAAGTTGCCGGCCGGCAGCCGGCAACTTCAATTCGGAAACGACTGGTTTGCCGCATAATCACGCCATGACCGAACCCCGCATCATCGGCGCCGACGCCACCCGCGAAGACGACGCTGCCGACGCCAGCATCCGCCCGAAACGCCTGGCCGATTACCTCGGCCAGCAGCCGGTGCGCGAGCAGATGGACATCTACATCCAGGCCGCCAAGTCGCGCGGTGAGGCGCTCGACCACGTGCTGATCTTCGGCCCGCCCGGGCTGGGCAAGACCACCTTGAGCCACGTCATCGCCAACGAGCTGGGCGTGGCGCTGCGGGTGACCTCCGGGCCGGTGATCGAGAAGGCCGGCGACCTGGCCGCGCTGCTGACCAATCTGCAACCGCACGACGTGCTGTTCGTCGATGAAATCCACCGCCTGTCGCCGGTGGTCGAGGAAGTGCTGTATCCGGCGATGGAGGACTTCCAGATCGACATCCTGATCGGCGAAGGCCCGGCCGCGCGCAGCGTCAAGCTCGACCTGCAACCCTTCACCCTGGTTGGCGCCACCACCCGCGCCGGCCTGCTGACCGCGCCGCTGCGCGACCGCTTCGGCATCGTGCAGCGGCTGGAATTCTACTCGGCCGAGGAGCTGACCCGCATCGTGCGCCGCTCGGCGGCGATCCTCGGTATCGACTGCAGCGCCGAGGGCGCCGGTGAGATCGCGCGGCGTTCGCGCGGCACCCCGCGCATCGCCAACCGCCTGCTGCGACGCGTGCGCGACTACGCCCAGGTCAAGGCCGGTGGCCACATCGACCAGGACGTGGCGCAGGCGGCGATGCAGATGCTCAAGGTCGATCCGGAAGGCTTTGACGAACTCGACCGGCGCCTGCTGCGCACGCTGGTGGAATATTTCGACGGTGGCCCGGTCGGCATCGAATCGCTGGCCGCCGCATTGTCGGAAGAACGCGGCACGCTGGAAGACGTGGTCGAGCCGTACCTGATCCAGCAGGGCTTCCTGGTGCGCACCGCGCGCGGGCGCATGGCCACCCACAAGGCCTACCGGCACATGGGGCTGAAGGCCCGGGCCGCGCCCGCCGACCTGTTCGTGGAGCCGCCCGATGTCGAGTGAGGTCCGGTTCAGTTGGCCGACACGCGTTTATTGGGAAGATACCGACGCTGGTGGCGTGGTTTACCACGCCCGCTACGTGGCATTCATGGAACGCGCGCGCACCGAGTGGATGCGGGCGATGGGCTATGGGCAGGAAACCATGCGTAATGGCGACGGGCAGGTGTTCGTGGTCCGCGCGATGACACTGGATTTCCTCAAGCCTGCCAGGCTGGACGACGCATTGCAGACCACGGTGGAACTGCTGCAATGCCGCCGCGCCAGTCTGGTGATGCGGCAGGCGGTGCTGCGCGACGGCCAGCCGCTGGTCACCGCGCAGGTGCGGCTGGCCGCGGTCGGTGCCCGCGACTTCCGCCCGCAGGCCATGCACGACACGCTGTACGCCACGCTCAAACGATTCGAAACCCCACACGCGCAAGATTGAGGAACAACGGATGATCGCTTTGCTTCTGGCCCTGCAGGCCACCGTGACCGAGGCACTGCCGGCGGACGTCAGCGCCGCGGCGGCGCAGACCGTGGCCCAGGCCGGTCATGGCGGCATCAACTACCTGGACCTGATGCTCAAGGCCAGCATCCCGGTCAAGCTGATCGTGCTGCTGCTGCTGGCCGGCTCGTTCATCAGCTGGGTGATCATTTTCCGCAAGGCGCGGGTGTTCAAGGCCGCCGACCGCGCCGCCGACGATTTCGAGAACCGCTTCTGGTCCGGCGCCGACCTCGGCAAGCTGTACGCCTCGGCCGCCGACCGCAACCGCTCCGTGGACGGGCTGGAAGCGATCTTCGAGTCCGGCTTCCGCGAATACAGCCGCTTGAACGGTCGCCGTGGCCTGGACAGCCGCACCCAACTGGAAGGCACCCAGCGCGCCATGCGCACCACCTTCGCGCGCGAGGTCGACGGGCTGGAGCGCAATCTGGAACTGCTGGCCAACATCGGCTCCAATGCACCTTACGTGGGCCTGGTCGGTACCGTGTTCGGCATCATGGTGACCATGCACGACATGATCAGCAGCGGCGAGCAGGCCGGCATCGCCTCGGTCGCGCCGGGCATCTCCGAAGCCTTGTTCGCCACCGCCATCGGCCTGTTCGTGGCGATCCCGGCGACCTGGGCCTACAACCGCTTCACCACCCGCGTGGAACGGCTGTCGGTGCGCTACGAAACCTTTGCCGAAGAGTTCAGCTCGATCCTGCAGCGCCAGTCCGGCGGTGAAGAGTAAGCAGCCATGATTTCCGGCATTTCCCGGCGCAAGCGCCGCAAGCTCAAGTCCGAGATCAACGTCGTGCCGTACATCGACGTTATGCTGGTGCTGCTGATCATCTTCATGGTCACCGCACCGCTGCTCACGCTCAGTTTCGAGGTCGATCTGCCCACCTCCAACGCCAAGGCGCTGGAAAGCAAGCAGGACCCGGTGATCGTCTCGGTGCGCCTGGACGGCCAGCTCAGCCTGAAACTTCCCGAGGCGAAGGAGCCGGCGCCGATGGACGCGGCCACGCTGCAGGTGCAGCTGGGCGCACTGGCCTCGCAGGACAAGGACCTGCGCGTGATCGTGGCCGCCGACAAGGCCGTGGCCTATGAAAAGGTCGTGGCGGCGATGGACGTGATCAAGGCGGCGAAGATCGAGAAGGTGGGTCTGGCGACCGATGCACACTGACGTCATGCCGCCGCCGCGCGACCCCGGCGACGAATGGGGCATGCCCGTCGTACTGGCGTTGCTGGTGCACGTGCTGGTCGCGCTGGTGTTCATCGTCGCTTGGCTGTGGTCGCCCTCGCGCAGCACCGAGGCGGCCGCGGGCGACCCGGCGGTGGAGGCCAGCCTGCAGCTGTCGGCGGCCGAGGCCGCGGCCGCACGCAGTGCGCTGCGCGCATCCGAAAAGCTGCCGGCGCTGCCCGAGCCGGTGCAGGACGTGCAGCCCGAACCGGTGGCGGAGGACACCATCCCGCCGCCGCAGCCGCTTCCCGAACCTCGGCCGCAGGACGCGCCTACGCCGCAGCAGTACAACGCGCAGGAGCGCATCGCCCAGCCGGACAACGTCGATCAGGAGCGCGTCAGCGCGCTGGCCATCGCCGAGGAAAAAGCAAAGCAGGAGCAGGAAGCCAAGCGCCGCCAGGAGCAGATCGACCTGACCGAGCGCAAGCGCGTGGAGGAGGCCGAGCAGAAATTGCGGCTGGCCAAACAGCAGGAAGAGGCCGATCGCCGGAAGAAGCTGGCCGAGGAACAGCGCCAGGCCAACGAGGCCAAGGCCGAGCAGGAGCGCCAGCAGAAGATCGCCGAGATCCGCCGCAAGCGCGAGCAGGCCGAGCGCGAGGCGAAGCTGGCCGAGCAGCGCCTGAACCAGGTGAGGGATGCGCAGTCGCGTGCGCAGGCGGCCTCGTCCAGCGCGGCCAGCAGCGCCTGGCCGCGCTGGACGACGACGGCACGTTGCGCACCTCGTCGTCGTCCAGCGCGGCCAGCAGCGGTGCCGCGCAGCCGTCGCCGGGGCAGGGCGGCACCAGCGACGACCTGTTGGCCAAATATGTGGCGGCGATCACGCAGGCGGTCCAGAACCAATGGGTGCGGCCGGACTCGGTGCCATTGGGCCAGAAATGCACGATCACCATTCGCCAATTGCCGGGCGGCGAGGTGCCCCCCAACGGTGGGGTGCAATTTGCAGCCAGTTGCCCCTATGGCGCCGCCGGTCGGCGCTCGGTTGAAGCGGCGGTGTTGCGCGCACAGCCTTTACCGTACCGTGGTTTTGAGTCGGTGTTCCAGCGTGAAATCACATTCCATTTCGATGCACAGGATCGTTGAACCCGGTGGCACCGGCATCATCAGGGGCCAGATTTCACGCGGCTTTCGTTCATGATTGCGAAAATGTTCATCCGCCTGCTGTTATCCCTTCCTCCTGTTCATCCGCATCCGTTGAGCACTCCATGAAGAAACCACTTCGCTGGCTGGCTACCCTGACCGTCCTGCTGCTGCCCATCGTGGCGATGGCGCAACAGAAGGGGCTGGAGATCGACATCGTCGGTGGCAACGCCTCCGCCCTGCCGGTCACCGTGGTACCCATGCCCTACCAGGGCAGCGCCGGCACGCCGGCCACGGACGTCGCGGCGGTGGTGCGCGCCGACCTGGACCGTTCCGGCCAGTTCCGCACCCTGCCCGAAGCGCAGATCGTCGAGCGCCCGACCCGTGGTGCCGAGGTGCAGTACCCGACGTGGCGCGCACTGAAGCAGGATTACCTCGTCGTCGGCCGCGTGCTCGACGCCGGTGCCGGTGCCTACCGCGTCGAATACGAACTGTTCGACGTCGCCAAGGGCGAGCGCATGCTCGGCCTTGCGATGACCGCCCGTTCCAGCGCCATGCGCGACGTCGCCCACCAGATGGCCGATGCCATCTACGAGAAGGTCACCGGCGTGCGTGGCGCATTCTGGACCCGCATCGCCTATGTCACCGCCAGCGGCCGCGGCGACGCCATGCGCTACGCACTGATGGTGGCCGACTCGGACGGCTACAACCCGCAGACCATCGTGCGCTCGGCCGAGCCGCTGCTGTCGCCATCGTGGAGCCCGGACGGCAATCAGCTGGCCTACGTCAGCTTCGAGCGCGGCAATTCGGCCATCTACATCCAGAACATTTCCAGTGGCGCCCGCGAGCTGGTCGCCAGCTTCCGCGGCATCAACAGCGCCCCGGCCTTCTCCCCGGACGGCCGCCGTCTGGCCCTGACCCTGTCGCGCAGTGGCAACCCGGAGATCTACGTGATGGACCTGGGCAGCAAGCAGCTGACCCAGCTGACCAACCACTTCGCCATCGACACCGAGCCGACCTGGAGCGCCGACGGCGGTTCCATCTACTTCACCTCCGATCGTGGCGGCCGCCCGCAGATCTACCAGGTGGCGGCCAGCGGCGGCAGCGCCTCGCGGGTGACCTTCCAAGGCAACTACAACGCCAAGGCCACCGTCTCTTTCGACGGCAAGAAGATCGCCGTCGCGCAGGGCGCCGGCAACACCTACAAGATCGCGCTGATGGACAGCAGCCTGGGCTCGCCGCGCTGGAGCACGCTGTCCCCCGGTTCGCTGGACGAATCCCCCAGTTTTGCCCCCAATGCGGGCATGGTGCTGTATGCCGCCCGTGAGGGTGGACGCGGTGTGCTGTACGCGGTATCGGCCGACGCCAGGGTGCGGCAACGACTGGTGCTGGCGGACGGTGACGTGAGGGAGCCCGCGTGGGGTCCCTACCGTACTACGCGTTGATTAAATGTTAATATCGCAAGCGCATTAACCCCATCAATCTGGCCTAGGAGCCTTAGGTATCGCCATGAACAAGTCCACTCGTGTTCTGCTCGTTTCGCTGCTGTCCGTGGCCGTGCTGGCCGGCTGCTCGAAGAAGGTCAAGGAACAGCCGGCTGCGCCGGTCGAGCCCACCCCGGCCGAGCCGGCTCCGGCCCAGTCTTCCGGTCTGTACGGCCCGGGCGACCTGGATACCGATGCCTGCCTGCGCCAGCGCGTGGTCTATTTCGATTTCGACCAGGATGCCGTGAAGCCGGAGTTCCAGCAGATCATGGCCTGCCACGCCAAGTACCTGCGTGACCGTCCGTCCTCGCGCATCACCCTGCAGGGCCACACCGACGAGCGCGGCAGCCGCGCCTACAACCAGGCTCTGGGCGAGCGTCGTGGCAATGCCGTCAATTCGGCCCTGCAGGCCAATGGTGGTTCGGCCACGCAGCTGACCGTCGTGTCCTACGGCGAAGAGCGCCCGGTCTGCACCGACTCGAGCGAGTCCTGCTGGTCGCAGAACCGTCGCGTCGAAATCGTCTACACCGCGCAGTAATCGATGCGTACCGGCATCAAGACGATGATGCTCGTGGTTGCGGCAGCCCTCGTGGCTGCCGCACTGGCGTCCGCGCAGGCGCAGCGGCAAAGTCTGGCCGACCGCGTTGGCGTGCTCGAGGCACAGGCCAACAACAGTCAGGCCAACATCGACCTGCTCAACCAGTTGCAGCAACTGCGCACCCAGGTGCAGGCCCTGCAGGGCAGCATCGAGCAGCTCCAGCACGAGAACGAGCAGCTCAAGCAGCGCAACCGCGACCAGTATCTGGATCTGGATGGCCGCCTGAACCGCCTCGAGGGCGGTGGGGAAATGGCTCCTGATGCGCCGCCTGCAACTCCGGTCAAGCCCGCGGTGGCGGCTGTGGAAAAAGCCCCGACCGTGCGCGGCGATGCCGGCGCGGTGGCGGCGGCAGGCGACGAACGCGCCGCCTACAACCTGGCATTCGATGCGCTCAAGAACGGCAACTACGACGATTCGGCGCGTTTGTTCCAGGGTTTCCTGGAGCAGTATCCGAACGGCGTCTACACGCCCAATGCGCTGTACTGGCTGGGTGAAAGCTATTACGCCACCCGCAATTTCCAGATGGCCGAATCGCAGTTCCGCGATCTGGTCGCCCGCTATCCCACGCACGACAAGGCCGCCGGCGGTTTGTTGAAGCTGGGCCTGTCGCAATACGGGCAGGGTGATGCCGGCCAGGCCGAGCAGACGCTCGAACAGGTGGCGACGAGGTTCCCCGGCAGCGATGCGGCACGGACCGCGCAGGACCGCCTGCAGTCGATCCGCTTCGGCCAGCAACTGCCTTGAGGCCTGCCGTGCCGACGCGGCGCGGATGAATACCAATGAACCACCCCGCGGCCAGCGTGCCCAGTGAAATCGTGCAGTCGCCGTTGCCGCGACTGAAGATCACCGAGATATTCCTGTCGCTGCAAGGCGAGGCGGACACCGCCGGCTGGCCGACGGTATTCGTGCGCCTGACCGGCTGCCCGCTGCGCTGCAGCTATTGCGACACCGAATACGCCTTCCACGGCGGCCAGTGGCGTGACATCGACGATATCGTCGCCGAAGTGCTGGGCCACAGCGTGCGCCACGTCTGCGTGACCGGCGGCGAGCCGCTGGCGCAGAAACGCTGCCTGGTGCTGCTGCGCCAGCTGTGCGATGCCGGGTTGGACGTGTCGCTGGAAACTTCCGGTGCGCTGGACATCGGCGGCGTCGATCCGCGCGTGTCGCGCGTGGTCGACCTGAAAACGCCGGACTCGGGCGAAATGGGGCGCAACCGGCTGCAGAACCTGCCGTTGCTGACCGCACGCGACCAGCTCAAGTTCGTGCTCTGCAGCCGCAGCGATTACGAATGGGCGCGGGACATGGTGGCCACGCATCGCCTGCACGAGCGCTGCATGGTGCTGTTCTCGCCCAGCAAGAGCGAGCTGGCACCGCGTGAGCTTGCCGACTGGATCGTTGCCGACCGCCTGCCGGTGCGTTTCCAGATGCAGTTGCACAAGCTGCTGTGGAATGACGAGCCCGGGCGGTGAAACGGGAGCAGGGCGTCGGAAACGGCGGAAATCGAACCCCTCGTGCCATATCCATATGCGGGATCTCCTGATTCATCCATGCTGCGTGCAGGGCAATACGCCCGGGGATTTACCATTCCCGATTTCCCGTTCCCGGCTTTCCAACCATGAAAAAAGCAGTTGTCCTTCTCTCCGGCGGCATGGACTCGGCCGCGGTCGTGGCGATGGCGCGCGAGCAGGGGTTCGACGTGCATGCGCTGAGCGTGCGCTACGGCCAACGCCATACCTCCGAGCTCGATGCGGCCGCGCGCGTGGCGCAGGCAATGGGCGTGACCCGGCACAAGGTGGTGGACGTGGACCTGCGCAGCATCGGCGGCTCGGCGCTGACCGATGACATCGACGTTCCGGTTCGTACCGATGAAGAGCGCGGCGGCGACGGCATCCCGGTCACCTATGTGCCGGCGCGCAACACCATCATGCTGTCGCTCGCGCTGGGCTGGGCCGAAGTGCTGGGCGCCAACGACATCTTCTGCGGTGTCAACGCGGTGGACTACTCCGGCTACCCGGATTGCCGTCCCGAGTTCATCGCCGCGTTCCAGACGCTGGCCAACCTGGCGACCAAGGCCGGCGTGGAGGGCGCGGGCATCCGCATCCATGCGCCGTTGCAGCACCTGAGCAAGGCGCAGATCGCCAGCGAAGGGCAGCGCCTGGGCGTGGATTTCGCGCTCACCATATCCTGCTACCGTGCCGACGCGCAGGGCCGTGCCTGCGGCCATTGCGATGCCTGCCGCCTGCGCGCCGACGGTTTCGCCACAGCCGGCCTGCCCGATCCGACGCACTACGCCTGAATTCCGGTTTCAGGCATGTTGCGCTAGAATGCGCACCCCGGCGGCATGCCGGGTCTTTGTTTGGGCCGTTAGCTCAGTCGGTAGAGCAGAAGACTTTTAATCTTTTGGTCGAAGGTTCGAATCCTTCACGGCCCACCATGATCGCCAGAAGGCCCCGCATTGTCCGGGGCCTTCTCGTTTCCGGGACTTGCAGGCGGCATCGCGCCATTGGGCGGTTGGCAACCGGCAATGCCGGCCCTACCATCTGCAGCCATTGCGACGCTTGAAGGTCGTGTTTTCCGGTAACGCCGGGGGGCGCTTGAATACCCAGATCACCCAACTCCTGCATCGTTGGCAGGACGGCGACCTGCAGGCCCGGGAAAGCCTGTTCGAGGCGCTGTACGCGGACCTCGTGCAGGTTGCGCGCAGCCGCCTGCTCAACCAGGTCGGCGGTACCCTGCAGCCGGCCGCGCTGGTCAACGAATCGATGATGCGCCTGCTCGGCTCGGACGTGGACTACAAGGACCGTGCCCATTTCATCGCGGTGGCGGCGCTGAAGATGCGCGCGGTGCTGGTGGACCACCTGCGCGCCCGCTCGGCTGACAAGCGCGGCGGCAACCTCGTGCATCTCACGTTGTCCCACGCCGGCGAGGTCGCCGATGACGAAGGCGGTGGCCATGACGTGATGGCCCTGCATCAGGCATTGAACCGGTTGGCCGAGCTGGAGCCCCGGGCGGCAAGCATGATCGAGCTGACCTATTTCGGTGGCATGAGCCGCGACGAGATCGCCGTGGTGCTCGGTGTGTCGGCACCGACAGTGGACCGTGACCTGCGTTTCGCGCGGGCATGGCTCAACCGCCAGCTGGCCTGATGGCGGATACCGGGGACGGCGCCGGCCAATTGCACTGGCGCCAGGTACGCGAGCTGTTCGATGCCCTCTGCGAGTTGCCGCGCGAGCGGTGGCAACAGGCGTTGGACCTGCGCTGCAGTGATCCGGCGCTTGCCGAAGAGGTATTGCAGTTGCTGCACGCACAGACCGGGGGTCTGCGCCGGGTCAATCATCACCTGGGTACGGCCCTTGGGCAGGCACTGGCGCCGGAACTGGATGCGGGACAACGGCTGGGGCCGTGGCGGCTGACCGAGCGCATCGCCAGCGGTGGCATGGGCACGGTGTTCAAGGCGGAGCGCGACGACGGCCTTTACCAGCGCACGGTGGCGATCAAGCTGCTGCATGGCCTGCCGGGGGCGGGCGAAGTGGAGCAGTTGCAGGCCGAGCGGCAGGTGCTGGCTGATCTGCTCCTGCCCGATGTTGCGCAGCTTTATGACGGTGGCACCACGCCCGACGGGTACCCGTACCTGGTCATGGAATACGTCGACGGGTTGCCGCTGGACCATTATTGCGCCAGCCATGCACTGGGCCTGGAGCAGCGCTTGCAGCTGTTTCTCGAGGTCTGCGCCATCGTCCGCTCGGCGCACGAACACCTGGTCCTGCATTGCGACCTCAAGCCGAGCAACGTGCTGGTCCGTGGTGATGGCCGGCCGGTGCTGCTCGACTTCGGCCTGGCGCGGCTGCTCAATGACGCGCGTGACCGCCTGGAAGGTGGCTATTGCACGCCGGCCTATGCCAGCCCCGAACTGGTGCGGGGTGAGCACGTGGGCGTGGCCGGCGACGTCTACAGCCTGGGCGTGATGCTGGTGGAACTGCTGTCCACGCGCACCTGCGGGCGCGGCGTGCAGGACGTAGACGTACCGGTGGCGTCACCTTCGGCCAATGCGCCGGCCGGGCTGCGCTGGCGCAAGGCGCTGGCCGGTGACCTGGACGCTATCGCAGGCAAGGCCTGCGCGCTGGAAACGACGCGGCGCTACCGCTCGGTGGAAGCGCTGATGGCCGATGTCTCGCGCTACCTGCAACGGCAGCCGGTGCTTGCGCGCGAAGGGGGCCGCGGCTATCGGCTGCTGCGCGGCATGCAGCGCAACTGGCGCGGCCTTGCCGCCGGCGCGCTTTCGCTGGCCGGGCTGTTCGTCGCCGGGTTGGTGCAGGCGCGGCGACAGGCCGAGGAGGAGGCGGCGATCGCCCGGCAGGTGGGCGACTTCATGGTGGGCGTGTTCGAGATCGCCGACCCGTTCCTGCGTACCGAGCGCGGGCAGGAGGAACTTTCCTCGCGGCAACTGCTGGACAAGGCGGCGCTGCGGGTTTCCCGCGACCTGGCCGATGCGCCGGCGCAGCTGGCGAGGATGCGGATGGTACTGGGCACGGCCTACCGCAATTCCGGCGTTCCGCATCGGGCCGAGCTGCTGCTGCAGCAGGCGCACGATGGCTTCATGGACCCGCGCGTGGGCCGGCCGATGGACGCGGCGGCGGCGCTGGCCGAGTTGTCCGTGCAGAAGACGCAGGATGGCGACGGCGTGCAGGGGAACACATTGGCCGAACGGGGCCTGGCGCTGTTGCCGGGCAGTGGCGCCGGCATGGTGCGGGCCCGGCTCCACCTCGCCCGGGGGCTGGCGCTGGTGAACCAGCAGCGTTTCGACCGCGGTGAGGCCGCATTCGACGCCGCCATGTCGCTGTACGGCAGGCAGCCCGAAGGCAGCGCGACCACCCAGATGCTGGAGCTGGCCTACAACAAGGGGCTGATGTACCTGCGCTGGGGGCGGCTGGCACAGGCCGAGCGCGAGTTCCGCCGGGTGCTGGATGGCGTGCACGGGCGGCGCACGAGCATGGTGCTGGCCACGGAGATGCGCCTCGCGCAGGTGCTGCGCGAGCAGGGCCGGTTCGCTCAGGCGCTGCCGCTGCTGCAATCGGGCATGCGCCATGCGCGTGCACTGTACGGGCCGCAGAGCAGCTTCGTGCTGATGCAGCACGATGGGCTCGCCGACCTGTACATGGATGCGGGCGACTATGCCGCTGCCGAGCGCGAGTACCAGCAGCGCCACCGCCTGAGTGCGCTCATCGACGGCACCGGTTCGGTGGAATATTCGATGGGGCTGTTCAACTACGGCACATTGCAGGAATTGCGCGGCGACGTTGCGCAGGCCGAGCGGTTCTACCGGCAGGCATGGACGCTCCGCAAGGAGCGGCTGGGGGAGGCTTCGCCGACCAGCCTGCGCGCCGAATCGGGGCTGGGTGCGTTGCTGGCGCGGCAGGGGCGCATGGACGAGGCCGGACAGTTGCTGCTGCATGCCGACGCGGGACTGGATGCCGCGTTGCCGGCGGACGCGCCGGGGCGCATCGAGGCGCGCCTGAACCGCATCGACTGGCATGTCCGGCAGGGCGAGCTGGAACAGGCGCGGGCGTTGCTGGAAGCACTTGATGCGCGGATACCGGCCATCCTGCAGTTGCGGTTGTTGCGCATCCGCGCCGATCTGGCCGAACGGCAGGGCGAAGGCGCCGCCGCGCTCGCACTGCGCCGGACCGCGCTGGAGTTCGCGCGCGTGCAGCATGGCCAAGACGGGATCGAAACCGCGGTGTGCCGCACCGAACTGGCTGAAACCCTGCTCAGGCTGGGCCACCGGCAGCTGGCGCTGGATGCCTTGCGGCAGGCCGAGCCGGTGCTGGCGCGCTTGCAGGTCGAAGCCGCGCCCGAGCGGCGCAAGGCCGAAGGGCTGAAGCTGCTGGCGGGAGCACAGCAGGGCTGACGGCTTCTTCCGGCCTCCGTGCATCCGCAGGCAAGGCGCCGCGTTGCTTTACCCCTGTTCGCGCACGATCTCCACCAGTTGCTGGCCGTAGCGGGCCAGCTTGCTGCCGCCGATGCCGCCGACCCGGCCCAGCGCGTCGAGGCTGTCCGGGCGCTGTTCGGCGATGTTGCGCAGGGTGCTGTCGTGGAAGATCACGAACGCCGGCACGTTCTGTTCGCGCGCCAGTTCCGCGCGCAGGCCGCGCAGGGCGTTGAACAGGGCCAGATCTTCCGGCTGCACCGCCACGCCGGTGCGCGGGCTGCTGCTGCGGTCGCGCTCGCCGCGGCCGCGCGTGGTTGGCGCCTCGCGGCGCATCATCAGCTGGCGGCGGCCCTTGAGCACGTCGCGGCTGGCGTCGGTCAGGCGCAGGCCGCCGTGCGCCTCCGGGTCCACTTCCAGCAGGCTGGCAGCCACCAGTTGCCGGAACACGCCGCGCCAGCCGCGTGAGTCCAGATCCTTGCCGATGCCGAAGGTGCTGAGCTTGTCATGGCCGAGCTGGCGGATGCGCTCACCGTCGCTGCCGCGCAGGATGTCGATCAGGTGGCCGACGCCGAAGCGCTGGCCGCTGCGGTAGACGCAGCTCAGCGCTTTCTGCGCGGCGACGGTGGCGTCCCACGTCGCCGGTGGGGTCAGGCAGTTGTCGCAGTTGCCGCAGGGCCGGGGGTAGGTTTCGCCGAAGCCGGCCAGCAACACCTGGCGGCGGCACTGCATGGATTCGCAGTAGCCGAGCAGGTGGTCGAGCTTGGCGCGCTCAAGGTGCTTGCGCTCCGCGCCGGCCTCGCCCTGCTCGATCATCTGCTTGAGCAGTACCACGTCGCCCAGTCCATAGCACAGCCATGCCTCGGCGGCCTCGCCGTCGCGGCCGGCGCGGCCGGTTTCCTGGTAGTAGCCTTCTAGCGATTTTGGCAGGTCGACATGCGCGACGAAGCGCACGTCCGGCTTGTCGATGCCCATGCCGAAGGCGATGGTGGCGCACATCACGATGCCGTCCTCGCGCAGGAAGCGGCGCTGGTTGGCCGCACGCACCTCGGCCGGCAGGCCGGCGTGGTAGGGCAGGGCATCGAGCCCTTCGCCGCGCAGCATGTCGGCGGTTTCCTCGACCTTGCGCCGCGACATGCAGTAGACGATGCCTGCCTCGCCGCGGTGGCCGCGCAGGAAATCCAGCAGCTGGCGCCTGGCGTTGTCCTTCTGCACCACCGTGTAGCGGATGTTGGGGCGGTCGAAGGAACTGATGAAGTGCCGCGCCTGTTCGAGGTCGAGGCGCTCGGCGATCTCGCGCTGGGTGGGCGGATCGGCGGTGGCGGTCAGGGCGATGCACGGGATCTGCGGCCAGCGCTCGTGCAGCATCGACAGGCCCAGGTATTCGGGCCGGAAGTCATGGCCCCATTGCGACACGCAGTGCGCCTCGTCGATCGCGAACAGGGCCAGCGGCGCACGTTCGAGCAGTGACAGGAAACGCCCGGTCAGCAGCCGCTCGGGGGCGACGTAGAGCAGCTTCAGCTCGCCGGCCAGCAGTTCGCGCTCGACCCGGCTGGCGGTTCCGGCGTCCAGCGTGGAATTGAGGAATTCTGCGCGCACGCCGAGCTGGCGCAGGGCTTCCACCTGATCCTGCATCAGTGCGATCAGCGGTGAAACGACGATGCCGCAGCCCTCGCGCAGCAGCGCCGGCACCTGGTAGCACAGCGACTTGCCGCCGCCGGTGGGCATCAGCACCAGCGCGTCGTTGCCGGCGCTGACGTGCTCGACAATGGCCTGCTGGTTGCCGCGAAAGGCGTCATGGCCGAAGACGCGCTTCAGCAGTTCATGGGCGGGGGATTGCATGCCGCATAGGATACCGCGCGGCCCGTGTCCGGCCTCCGCGAAGGCGTTGCGCCATGATCGGAAAAATCCGCATCAGAGCGGCCGAAGAAGTGCCTGCAACACTATTTCTCGCAGGAACGAATCTGGAGCAGAGCCCCCTTGAGTCAGGGGGGCGCGCCGGAGGCGGGGGAATCTGGCAGGCGGATGAAGCAGGATCCAGGATTCCGCATGCGGAACCCTGGAAAACCGAAGGGCGAATGCCCGCAGGTTTACCGCAACTCACGCAGGAACGAATCTGGAGCAGAGCCCCCTTGAGTCAAGGGGGCGCGCCGGAGGCGGGGGAATCTGGCAGGCGGATGAAGCAGGGTCCACGGTTCCGCGCGCGGAACCGTGGAAAACCCGCAGGGGCGAAGGCCCGAAGGGTTTACTGCAACAGCGAACGCAGCATCCATGCGTACTTTTCGTGGGTCTGCAGACGCTGGGTCAGCAGGTCCTCGCTGGGGGCATCGCCGGCCTTTTCGGCCTGCTCCAGCACCTTGCGCGCGGTGCGGCATACCGCTTCGTTGCCATCGACCAACTGGCGCACCATCTCGCGCCAATCGGGGCTTTCGGTCAGACCGGGTTCTTCGGCGATCGAGGTCAGCGCGACGAATTCGCGGTAGGAGCCGGGGGCATTGAAGCCCAGGGCGCGGATACGCTCGGCAATATCGTCCAGCGCAGTCCACTGTTCGGTGTACTGGTCCATGAACATGGTGTGCAGCGAATTGAACATCGACCCGGTGACGTTCCAGTGGAAGTTGTGGGTCTTCAGGTACAGGGTGTAGGCGTCGGCGAGGAAGTGCGCCAGGCCGTCGGCGACCTTCTTGCGGTCGGCGTCCTTGATCCCGATGTCGATGCCCGGTGCCGACGGTGCGGCGGCTGCGAGTTTTTTCTTGCCGGTTTCCGGTTTGCTGCTCTTGGCCATGACGCTTTGCTCCTTGGCGGGTTGAATGGCTTCACAATACCGATATCGGGACACTACCGGTATTTCAAGTTTCCACGTTGAACGATTGATGAGTGCTATCGAAAAGGACACCGCCGCGCGCCTGCGCCATGCCCGTGGGGCGATAGACGGGGCGATGAGCCGCGACCGCGGGCGGCTGCTCGGGTTGTGGTCGCGCTGGCAGGGCAAGCCGGCCGATGCCGCCGCCGAGACGGCGTTCAACCAGTTGCTGGAACAGTCCCGCGCCCAGCGCCGGCAACGCGCCGCGCGCCCGATCGCCATCACTCTGGACGAGGCGCTGCCAATCGCGCGTGAAGCCGGGCGCATCACCGCGTTGATCCGCGAGCACCAGGTGGTGGTGATCGCCGGCGAGACCGGCTCGGGCAAGACCACCCAGCTGCCGAAGCTGTGCCTGGCTGCCGGCCGTGGCGAGGGCGGCATGGTCGGCTGCACCCAGCCGCGCCGCATCGCCGCGCGCGCGGTGGCCACGCGCGTCGCCGAGGAGCTGCAGACCGAGCTGGGCACGGTGGTCGGCTACCAGGTGCGCTTCACCGACAAGGTGGGCGAGGACAGCCGCATCAAGTTCATGACCGACGGCATCCTGCTGGCCGAGATCGCCAGCGACCGCTGGCTGTCACGCTACGACACGCTGATCATCGACGAGGCACACGAGCGCAGCCTCAACATCGACTTCCTGCTCGGCTACCTCAAGCAGCTGCTGCGCAAGCGCCCGGACCTGAAGTTGATCGTCACCTCGGCGACCATCGACACCGAGCGTTTCTCGCGCCATTTCGACGATGCCCCGGTGGTTGGCGTCGAGGGCCGCACCTGGCCGGTGGAAGTGCGCTACCGGCCGCTGGAAGGCGGCAGCGGCGAGGATGGCGCGGACGGCGGCGAGCGCAGCGTCAACGACGCCATCGTCGCGGCCATCGACGAAATCACCCGTGCCGACCCGCGCGGCGACGTGCTGGTGTTCCTGCCCGGTGAGCGCGAGATCCGCGATGCGCACCAGTCGCTGGAACGGCGCAAATACCGCGAAACCGAGGTGTTGCCACTGTACGCGCGCTTGTCGGCCAAGGATCAGGATCGCGTGTTCAACCCCGGCCCCAAGCGGCGGCTGGTGTTGACCACCAACGTCGCCGAGACCTCGCTGACGGTGCCACGCATCCGCTACGTGGTCGACCCCGGTTACGCGCGGGTCAAGCGTTACAGCCCGCGGCAGAAGCTGGATCGGCTGCACATCGAGCCGGTGTCGCAGGCCAGCGCCAACCAGCGCAAGGGCCGCTGCGGGCGCATCGCCGAGGGCGTGTGCTACCGGCTGTATGCCGAAGCCGACTTCCAGTCGCGCCCGGAGTTCACCGACCCGGAAATCCGTCGCTCCTCGCTGGCCGGGGTGATCCTGCGCATGCTGCAACTGGGGTTGGGGAAGATCGAGGATTTCCCGTTCCTCGAACCGCCGGACGAGCGTGCGGTGGCCGATGGCTGGCAGCAGCTGGCCGAGCTCGGCGCGATCGACGGCGAGCGCAAACTCACCGCCATCGGCCGGCAGATGGCACGGTTGCCGGTGGACGTGAAGCTGGCGCGGATGCTGGTGGCCGCGCAGAAGGGTGGCTGCCTGCACGAGATGCTGGTGATCGCCTCCTTCCTCGGCATCCAGGACCCGCGCGAGCGGCCGCCGGAAGCGCGCGAGACCGCCGACAACGCCCATGCGACCTTTGCCGACCCGCGTTCGGAATTCATCGGCATCCTGCGCCTGTGGGAGGGCTACCGCGCCGCCCACGAGGAACTGACCCAATCGAAGCTGCGCGACTGGTGCGGTCGCCATTTCCTCGGCTTCCTGCGCATGCGCGAGTGGCGCGAACTGCACCGGCAGTTGCGCCTGCTGTGCGAGGAGCTGGGCTGGGACGGCGGCAGCGATGGCGCGTTCGCCAAGGCATTGTTGTCGGCACCGGCGGCATTGCCGGCCGGCGGCGATGGCGAAGCCCGGCGCAAGGCCACGCGCGGCGAACTGCACAAGGCGGCACGGCTGGCGAGGGAGGGCAAAACGGGGTCCGGTTCACTTTCCCCCCAAACATCCGGCCAATCGGCAAAAAAACGTGGGGAAAGTGAACCGGACCCCGTTTTCTCCCCCGGCGTGCCCGAAAAAGCCCGCGCCGCCGCTTATCAGGCGCTGCACCGCGCGATTCTCGCCGGCCTGCCGACGCAGATCGGACATCGCACCGAGAAGGGCGATTTCCAGGCGCCGCGGCAGCGTCGTTTTCACCTGTTCCCCGGCTCGGCGCTGGCGAAGAAGCCGCCGCCGTGGGTGCTCAGCGCCACCCTGCTCGACACCCAACGCGTCTGGGGCCTGACCAATGCCGCGATCGAACCGGACTGGGCGATCGCCGAACTGCCGCACCTGCTGGCGCGCAAGCACTTCGACCCACACTGGTCGCGCGCGCAGGGGCAAGTGCTGGCGGCCGAGCAGATCAGCCTGTTCGGGCTGGTGCTGGCGCCGCGCAAGCCGGTGCACTACGGCCGCATCAACCCCGGCGAAGCGCACGACATCTTCGTACGGCAGGCGCTGGTGACCGGCGAGATCAACACCCGCGCCGGCTTCGTCGCCGACAATCTGAAGGTGCTGGAACAGGCACGCGAAGAGGAGGCCAAGCTGCGCCGCGCCGGTATCGTCGCCGACGAGGACTGGCAGGCGCGCTGGTACCTGGACCGGGTGCCGGCCGAGATCCACTCGGCCAGCCGGCTGGATGCGTGGTGGAAGGAACTGCCGGCCGACAAGCGCCGCGCGCTGCACTGGTCGCTGGCCGATCTGCTGCCGGGCGAGGGCAGCGAGCAGGAGCGCTACCCGAAATACCTCGCGCTCGGCGACGCGCGGCTGGCGTTGCACTACCGCTTCGAGCCGGGCGCGGAGGACGACGGCGTGACCCTGGACGTGCCGCTGCACCTGCTGGGCGCGCTGGACGCGGCGCGGCTGTCGTGGCTGGCGCCGGGCTTCGTCGCCGACAAGGCGGCGGCGCTGATCCGCAGCCTGCCCAAGGCGATGCGCCGCAACTACGTGCCGGCACCGGATTTCGGCCGCGCCTTCTTCGAGGCATTCCCGCAGCCCTCGGCCGACGACATCCGCGGCGAACTGGCGCGGTTCCTGAGCAAGGCCACCGGCGCGCAGGTGGCGGCCACCGACTTCGACGAGGCCGCGCTGGAGCCGCACCTGCGCATGAACCTGCGGCTGGGCGACGACAAGGGCAAGCCGCTGGCGATGTCGCGCGACCTCGACGCGCTGCGCGCGCGTTTCGGCGAGCGTGCCGGCCATGCCTTTGCCGCGCGCGCCGGGCAGGCGCTGGCCGCCGAAGGCCTGCGCGAGTTCCCTGCCACGGCCATTCCCGAACAGGTGCCGGGCGAAGCCGGCGTTCCTGCGTTCCCGGCGCTGGTGGATACCGGCGAGGCTGCCGCGTTGCGCATCTTTGCCGACCGCGACGAGGCGCGCCTGGCACATCCGCAGGGCGTGCGCCGGCTGCTGGAAATCGCGTTGGCCGACAAGCTCAAGCAGGCGCGCAAGCAGTTGCCGGTATCGCCCAAGACCGGGCTGCTGTATGCGGCAATCGAGTCGCAGGAAAGGCTGCGCGGCGATCTGGTGGACGCGGCGATGAATGCGGTGCTGGCCGACGGGCTGGGCGATATCCGTACCCCCGAAACCTTCGAGCAGCGCCGTGCCGACGCGGCAAAGCAAGTGTTCGGCGAAGCGATGGCGCGGTTGAAGCTGGCCGAGACCATCCTCGGCCTGGTCGGTGAGTTGCGGCCGCTGCTGGAAGCGCCGCTGATGGGCTGGGCGCGCGGCAACCTCGACGATATGGAGCGGCAGCTGGCCGGGCTGGTCCACGCCGGCTTCCTGCGCGAAACCCCGGCCGATGCGCTGGCACAGTTCCCGCGCTACCTGAAGGCGATGATCCTGCGCAGCGAGCGTGCCAAGCGCGACCCGCCGCGCGACCAGGCGCGGATGCTGGAGCTCAAGCCCTTCGTCGATGCATTGGAAGAGGCGCAGGTACAGGGCAGGGCGGCGCGGCCGGAGTGGTCGGCGCTGCGCTGGGACATCGAGGAACTGCGGGTGTCGCTGTTCGCGCAGGAGCTGGGCTTCCGTGCCGGCGTCTCGCCGAAGAAACTGGCGCAGCGGGTGGCGGCACTGCGCGGTTGATCGTTCCCTCCGGGTGCGCTGGATCCGTAGCTGCCGGGCTTGCCCGGCAGGGAGATTCACCGGGAAAGCCCCCATGCGGGGCAAGCCCCGCATCTACGTTAAATGACTCGGTGGCGGGCGAGCCCCGCGCCTACGGCGTCGTGCGGTATTGCTCGATGCAGCGCCGCCGCGCCGCGTTGACCAGGGTGTTCGCGTTGGCGTGCTCACGGGTGATGGCCTGCCGCAGCGTGGTCATGCGCGCACGCAGTGCCTGGTTGCGTTGCGCGTCGGCGCCCGCCAGTTGTTCGTTGAGCATCGCCAGCTGCTGCTGGTGTGCGGCCACGCGGTCGTTGGACGGGCCGTAGATGGAGGCGGTGGCGTTGGCGACGCACTCGCGTTCGGCGCTGCGGTCGGCCTCGCCGGTGGCCGGGGCGGGGGCATCGTTTGTCCGGGGCGTGGGCATTCCGCCACCGTCCGCTCCTGGTGGCGGTGCCGCCGCGGCGACGGGGTCATCGCGCAGCTTCATCGGCTGCGCGCTGGCGTCGCAGGGGAACTCCGAATACATGGTTTCCCCGGACTTGCCCTTGCACTTGTACACCTGCGCCGCGGCCAGGCCCGGCAGCAGCATCAGCATGACGAACGCGACGATCGGGAGGCGCCGGTTCATTTGCTGCGGCGGACCTTGGCGCGGGTATTGAGGCCCTCGACCTGCAGGTACCACACGCCCATCAGCCCCGGCGTGATCTTCACCTTGGGCGCCTGTTTGCGCACGCCGGCCACCCGCGCATCGTCGGTCTGTTCCCACAGTTGCCCGTTGTCCAGCGTGTATTGGCGGCCCTTGCCGAAACCGGTGAATTCGCCGACCAGCGCCGCTTCGATCGGTTCGCTGGAACCGAAGTCGAAGAAGCCGCGGTTCTTGACGATCACGTCCTGCCGGCCCTCCTCGCGCGCCTGCTCGACCGCGCTGGCGGTGGCCTGCTGCACCTTTCCTTGCAGCCAGGCGTTGAGTGCGGCCAGTTCTTCCGGGCTGAGCTTGTCCAGCCCGGCGGCCTTGAATTCCCCGGTGGTCATCTGCCGTTGCAGGTCGTCTTCCACCACGCGCTGCGCGTGGGCATCGAAAACCGGGGCGAGCAGGAGCAGAGCGGCGAATGGAAACGACAGGCGTGTGGTCATCATGGACGATTGTTCCCGGTGAGGGTTGGGCGCTAGTGTAGGGGCAACCGCCCGCGATTGATTGCCGTGACACGCTCTTCCCTTTCCGGCCTGGATGCCCTGCTGCAACGCCCCTCCTGCGGCGCGTTGTCCGGGCCATTGCGGCAGGCCCTGCAGGATGCCTGGCAACAGCCCGATGCCGCCGTGCCGCCGCGGCTGCCCTGGCCGGTGCTGGCCGACACCCTGGATTCGCTGGCGCTGCTGTCCGCCGACGAGGCAGTGGTGGTGGCCGCCCTGCTGTTCGACCTGCCCGGGCTGCGCGCACGCCTGCCGGATCTGCCGCTGGGCAACACGGCCACCGCGGTGCGC
Source organism: uncultured Stenotrophomonas sp. (assembly GCA_900078405.1). Lineage (NCBI taxonomy): Bacteria > Pseudomonadati > Pseudomonadota > Gammaproteobacteria > Lysobacterales > Lysobacteraceae > Stenotrophomonas > uncultured Stenotrophomonas sp. Next base: position 463,519 of record FLTS01000001.1, read on the forward strand.
GGCCTGCTGGATGGCCAGGACGCCGCCGACCAGGTGTGGGCGCTGCACGCCGGGCGCGAGGCCGGGCGCAACAGCGAAGGCCTGCGCCGGCTGCTGCTGTCCATCGTCCACGACCTGCGGGTGGTGCCGATCCTGCTGGCGCGGCAGCTGGCCTGCATGCGCGCGGCCGACCGGCTGCCCGAGGAGCAGCGCCGTGCGCTGGCGCAGCTGACCCGCGACATCCACGCGCCGCTGGCCAACCGGCTGGGCATCTGGCAGTTGAAGTGGGAGCTGGAGGACCTGGCCTTCCGCTTCCTCGACGCGGACACCTACCGCCACATCGCCCGCGAGGTGGACGAAACCCGCATCGCCCGCGAGCGTTACGTCGAGGCGGTCAAGCGCAAGCTGTCGGCGGCGCTGGCCGCGCACGGCATCCGCGCCGAGGTCAGTGGCCGGCCCAAACACATCTACAGCATCTGGCGGAAGATGCAGAAGAAGCAGCTGGCCTTCGAGCAGCTCTACGACCTGCGCGCGGTACGGGTGATGGTGGACGACGTCGCCGCCTGCTACGCCGCGCTGGGCATCGTGCTGCTGGCAAGCGTGGGGTTGCCCTGTCTCGCGGCGCCGCGCTGGGCATCGTGCTGCTGGCAAGCGTGGGGTTGCCCTGTCTCGCGGCGCCGCGCTGGGCATCGTGCACGCCTTGTGGACGCCGATTCCGAGCGAGTTCGACGACTACATCGCCCGCCCCAAGGCCAACGATTACCGCTCGCTGCACACCGCGGTGATCGGTCCGGAAGGGCGCACCGTGGAAGTGCAGATCCGCACCTTCGAAATGCATGCGCAAGCCGAACTGGGCGTGGCCGCGCACTGGAAATACAAGGAGGGCGGCAAGGGCGCGGAGAAGTCGTTCGACCGCAAGATCACCTGGATGCGGCAGCTGCTGGAGCAGGCACAGGACGCGGCCAACCCCGATGACCTGGCCGGCGCACTGGATGCCGAGCTGATCGAGGACCGGGTCTACGCGCTCAGCCCCAAGGGCGAGGTGATGGACCTGCCGGCCGGCGCCACACCGCTGGATTTCGCCTACCACGTGCACACGATGGTCGGGCACCGCTGCAAGGGGGCAAAGGTCAATGGCCGCATCGTGCCGTTGACTTATCGCCTGCGCAGTGGCGACCGCGTGGAAATCCTCACCGGCAAGGAGGCCGACCCGCGCCGCGACTGGCTGTTGCCGGCCAACAGCTTCCTCGCCAGCAGCCGCTCGCGCGAGAAGGTGCGCACCTGGTTCCACAAGCTCGACCGCGCGCGCAACGTGCAGGCCGGGCGCGAACTGCTCGAGCGCGAGCTCAAGCGGCTGGGCCTGCAACAGGCCGACCTGATGGTGGCGGCAAAGCGCTTCCACGCCGACAGCGTCGATGACCTCCATATCCAGGTCGCGCTCGGTGACACCGGCCCCAGCCAGGTCAGCCGTGCGCTGCTGGAGGCGGAGAAGGAGAAAAACCAGCCGGCGCCGGCCACGCCGCCGCTGCCGCGCCCGACCGCGCGCCGCGACGGCATCGGCAAGTCCGATTTCACCGTGCAGGGCGTGGGCAACCTGCTGGTGCAGCTGGCGCGCTGCTGCCGGCCAGTGTCCGGCGAGCCGATCGCCGGTTACCTCACCCGCACCCGCGGCGTCACCGTGCACCGCAGCGATTGCGCTGCGCTGGCGCGGCTGTCGGCCGCCCATCCCGAGCGCGTGCTGCCGGTGGAATGGGGCCGCGCCGGCTCCGGCTACGAGGTGGACGTGATGGTCCGCGCGATGGACCGGCGCTGGCTGCTGAAGGACATCACCAACCTGATCGCGCAGGAGGACGCCTACGTGCTCAACATCAACAGCGACAACCTGCGCGACAGCGGCCGCGTGCAACTGCGCCTGCGGCTGAAGGTCAACGACTACGGCCAGCTCTCCACGCTGCTGGGCAAGATGGACGCATTGCCCGGCGTGGATGAGGCCCGGCGCATGGGCTGACGTGACGGGCGCGGGCCGCCGGGATGGATGGACGATGCAACGGACGCGGATGAACAAGCTCGCCGAACGCCTGCGCCTGTATGCGCGCTGGTGGGTGGCGCGTGGCTGGAACAGCCCGCGTGCATGGTGGGCGATCGCCATCGGCGTGGCCGGGCTCGCGTTGCTGCTGGCGCTGTTCCGGCAACCGTTGGCGGAGCGCTTCTGGCCGGAGTCGCGCATCCAGCAGCTGCTGGACGAAGGTCATCACGCCCTGCGCGAAGGGCGCCTGAGTGCGGCCGACGGCAGTGGCGCACGCGAGCGTTTCGAGGCCGCCGCCGCGCTCGACCCCGACCGCCGCGACGTGCGCGACGCGCTGGTCGCCACCGGCCATGCGGCACTGGCACGGGCGCGCCGGCAGCTGGCGGCAGGCGAGGCCGAGGTGGCGCGTGAAGCACTGGCGCTGGCGCGCGAGCTGCAGATGCCGCGCACCGACATCGATGGCATCGCCATGCAGTTGCAGGCGGGCGGGCGGGGCCGTGGCGGTTTCCTGCAATTGCTGCAGCGCGCGGATCAGGCACAGGCGCAGGGCAACTTGGACGATGGGCCGGACAGCGCCCTGCCGCTGTACCAGCAGGTGCTGGCGCTGCAGCCGGACCAGATGCGCGCGCTGGAAGGGCGCGACGCCGCGTTGTCCGAACTGCTGGCCACGGCCACCGACGATGCCGCGCGCGGCCGCCTGCAACAGGCCGCGCAATACCTGCGGCGGGTGGAGCATTACGACGCCGGCCATTCCGAACTGCCGGCCGCGCGTTCGGCATTGAACGCCGCGCTGGAGCAGCGCCGCCAGCGGGCCGAGCGTGATCTTGCACAGGGGCGGCTGGACAAGGCGGCCGAAGGCTTCGGCCAACTGCTGGCGGTGGACGAGGATCCCGCCGCGCGGCAGGGCCTGCAGCGTGTCGGGCAGGCGCAGGCGCGCGAGGCGGGCCGGTTGGCCGGCGACTTCCATTTCGACGCGGCCGAACGGGCGTTGGTGCGGGCGCGGGCGCTGGCACCGGAGAGTCCCGAAGTCACCGCGGCCGGGCTGGCCCTGCAGCGTGCGCGCGCTGCGGCGCGGGCGATGGATCCAGCGCTGTCACCGGCCGCGCGCGAGCACCGGGTCAAGGCCCTGCTGGCGCGGATGGCGGCGGCAGAAGCGCGGGGGCAATGGCTGCTGCCGCCCGGCGCCAGCGCCTACGACCATTTCAAGGCGGCGCAGGCGCTGGCGCCGGACGATGCGCGGATCAGGCAGGCCGGGGCCCGGCTGCTGCCGGCCGCGCGCGGGTGCCTGGACGAAAACCTGCGCGGCAATCGCCTGCAGGCTGCACGCGCCTGCCTGGATGCATGGCAGGCCCTGGCCGCGGGGGATGACGGCCTGCCGGCCGCGCGCCGCCGCCTCGCCCAGCGTTGGCTTGCGGTCGGCAGCGAGCGGCTGGGTGCGGGCGATGTCGGGTTCGCCGCAAGGGCGCTGGAACAGGCCCGCGAACTGGACCCGGCGACGCCGGAGTTGCCGGCCTTCGCCGAGCGGGTAGGGAGTGTCGAGCGCTAGCCCAAGAACACCCGCGCGACGGTGTCGCGCGCGGCGTCCATCGAAAAGTGCCGGGCGATGTTGTGCAGGCCGTTGCCGGACAGCCGCCGCCACAGCGCGGCGTCGTCGTGCAGCCGCACCACGGCATCAGCGAAGGCCTGCGCGTCGTCGGAGACCAGCGCGTCCTGCCCATCGCGCAGGTACATGCCTTCCACCGCGCAGGTGGTGGCCACCACCGGTTGGCCGTGGGCCATGCTCAGGTTGACCTTGCCCTTCACCCCGGCGCCGAAGCGCAGCGGCGCCACCGCGATGCGGCAGCCCTCCATCCACGGCACCACGTCCGGCACATAGCCGTGCACCTGCACGCCCGGCCGGGTGGCCGCCAGTGCCTGCAGGTCGTCGGGCACGTCGGCGCCGATGCAGTGGAAGCGGATGTCCGGCAGCCGTGCGTGGACCAGCGGGAACACCTCGCCGATGAACCACTGCATCGCGTCAAGGTTCGGCGGGTGGCGGAAGCCGCCGACGAACACCAGGTCGTGCCGTTGCGCCCAGTCGCGGCCGTGGCCGGCTACTTCGTGCAGGTTGGACAACAGCTCCACCTCGACCTGTGGTGCGTCAACCGCAAGCTGCTCCTTCTCCGCGGCACTGACCAGCAGGGTGACGTCGGTGGCCGCCATCACCGCCAGTTCGCTGGCGCGGGTGCGCTCAGCGGCGCGCAGCAGGCGCGGGTCACCGGCCAGCTCGGCGCCGCGGCGTTCGCGCAGGTAATGCAGGTCCACCGTGTCGAACACGACGCGTGCCTGCGGCGCATGCCGGCGCAGCAGCGGCAGGCATTCGCGGGCGACGTGGTGGCGTACCAGCATTGCCACCCGGAAGCGCCGGCCATGCTCGCGCAGCCAGCTGCCTACGCCGTCGAGGAAAGGCGCATGCCATACCTCCACGCCCAGCGCCTGCAGGGCCTCGGTGGCGGCGCCGCCATGCAGGCCGCGGGTGGGCAGGAACACCACGTGCGCACCGCCGGCCAGCAGCATGCGGATCAGGTTGAACTGGCGCAGCGAGGCCGAATCGCGGTCGGGCTGCGGCACCACTTCGTCGACGATCAGGATCTGCCGCTGGCCGCGATGCAGCCGTGCGGGCGTGGGCACGCTGCCCACCGGCAGTTGCCGCGCCAGCGCGTCGCGCCATTTGTCGGCGAACACCTGCCGGTTGCGGACCTGCCAGGCCTTGACGCCGCTGCTGGTGTCGGTGCCGTTGCTGGTGCCCTCGTCGTGCACCACGCGGCTGGCTGGCTGCACCAGCACCCGGCGGCCGCCGGCGCGAACCTGGAACGCCAGGTCGGTGTCCTCGTAATAGGCCGGCGCGTAGCGCGTGTCGAAGCCGCCCAGTCCGGTGAACAGTGCGCGCGGGATCGCCAGCGCCGCGCCGGAACAGTAGTCGGCGTCGCGCAGGCTGGCGTAGCGCGGGTCCTCGGCCGATTCGAAGCGGCCATAGCTCCAGCAGCTGCCGTCGGTGAACACCACGCCACCCGATTCCTGCAGGCGCCCGTCCGGGTACAGCAGCTGCGCGCCGACCAGTCCGGCGCCGGGCACGCGCGCGAAGGTGTCCAGCAGCGCGTCCAGCCAGCCCGGCTGCGGCACCGTGTCGTTGTTCAGCAGCACCACGTAGTCGCCGCGTGCCAGTTGCAGGCCGTCGTTGCAGGCGGCGATGAAGCCGCCGTTGCGCTCCCGCACGTGGTAGCGCAAGCCCTCGACCTGCGGCAGCCATTGCGTGGTTTCGTCGCTGCTGCCGTCGTCGATCACGAGGACTTCGCAGGCCGCCGCGGGCGGGTGCGCCGCCAGTGCGCGCAGGCAGGCCAGCGTGTGCCGGCACTGGTTGTGGACCGGGATGACGATGCTGGCCCGTGGCTGCTCGCTGGCGGGCACGGCAAAGGGCGCAAACGGGGTGGCGGCCGGGACGTACAGCGGCTCGCGGCGCGGCGGCGGTTGCCGCCGCAGGTGCACGCCGATCCGCTGCAGGGTGGCGCGCCAGCCGCGGGTGCGCAGGCTGGACAGGCTGCGGCGGATCAGGCCGGTGACGCGGTCGAGGTGGTAGCGCGCGTCGGCCAGCGACATCGACATTCCGGTGGAACTCCAGCTTAAGCGGGGAAGGGCGTGCCGCCCTGCCGGGGCGCGGGGCTGCGTTAGACTCGCCTGAACCTACATTCTCGCATCCCCGTGCCGCGACGCTACGATTCCGACGAACTGGACGACGACACCGGCGACCGCCGCGCACGCTGGCGCAACCGGTTGATCACCTGGGGCATGGCCGCCGTGGCCCTTGGGCTGGGCTTCCTGATCCCCTACACCGCCTACCTGAACTCGCAGGTGACGCAGCGCTTCGGGCAGCTGCGCTGGCAGATCCCCACCCGCGTCTATGCGCGGCCGCTGGTGCTGGCCCCGGGCGTGGCGATGGACGTGGATACGCTGAAGACCGAGCTGGCCGCCTCCGGCTACCGCGACGACGGCACCGGCAAGAGCCCCGGTACCTACTTGGCGAAGGGCGGCCGCTTCACCATTTCCAGCCGCGGCTACGTCGACGTCGATGGGCGCGTGGCGCCGCGGCAGGTGGAAGTGGCGGTGTCCGGCGGGCGGGTGGCCTCGCTGCGCGACGGCGCCGCGCACAAGGCGCTGAAGGCCGCGCGGCTGGACCCGGCGCGCATCGCCACCCTGTACGGGCAGAAGCAGGAGGAGCGGCGGCTGGTGCGCATCGCCGAAGTGCCCGAGCTGCTGGTCACCGGCCTGCAGGCGGTGGAAGACAAGGATTTCAACCGCCACCACGGCATCGACCTGAGCGGCATCGCGCGCGCGGTGTGGGTGGCGGTGCGTTCCGGCGGCAAGGTCCGGCAGGGCGCGAGCACGCTGACCCAGCAGCTGGCGCGCAGCGGCCTGCTCGGCATCGGCAAGGAGCAGACCGTCACCCGCAAGTTCAACGAGGTGCTGTACGCGCTGATCATGGAGGCGCGCTACGACAAGCCGGTGATCCTGGAGGCGTACCTCAACCAGGTGTATCTCGGCCAGCGCGGCAGCCAGGCGATCCACGGCGTGGCCTCCGGCGCCGAGTTCTGGTTCGGGCGCGACCTGGATTCGCTGACCACCGAGCAGGTGGCGCTGCTGATCGGGCTGGTGAAGGGGCCCTCGTACTACGATCCGCGCCGCAATCCCGAGCGCGCGCTGGACCGGCGCAACTTCGTGCTGGGCAAGCTGCACGAGAACGGGCTGGTCGACGATGCCGAATACCAGCGCGCATTGAAGGCGCCGCTGGGCGTGCCGAAGGTGCCGGGGCTGGTGGCCGCCAACCGCTTCCCGGCCTACATCGACCTGGTGCGCCGCCAGCTCGGCCACGACTACCCGGAAAGCGCACTGCAGGGGGCCGGCCTGAACGTGTTCACCGGCATGTCGCCGTCGGCGCAGGCTTATGCCGAAGGCGCGGTGGCCAGCACCATCAAATCGCTGGAGAGCAAGCGCCGGCCCGAACTGCAGGCCGGGCTGGTGGTGACCGACGTGCACAACGGCGACGTGCTGGCCGTGGTCGGCAGCCGTGACGTCGCCGAGCCGGGCTTCAACCGCGCCATCGAGGCGCAGCGCCCGGTGGGCTCGCTGCTCAAGCCGTTCGTCTACCTGTTGGCGCTGGCGCAGCCTGACCGCTGGTCGCTGGCGTCGTGGGTCGAGGACACGCCGGTCACGGTACAACTGGGCCGCGGTCGCAGCTGGTCGCCGGGCAATGCCGACAACCGCAGCCACGGCACGGTGCGGCTGGTCGATGCGCTGGCCCGTTCCTACAACCAGGCCACGGTGCGGGTGGGCATGCAGGTCGGGCCCGAGCGGCTGACCCAGTTGATCCACGTGCTGGCCGGCCTCAAGGCCGAGCCCAACCCGGCGGTGATCCTCGGCTCCACCGACCAGAGTCCCTACGGCATGGCGCAGCTCTACCAGTTCCTCGCCTCCGGCGGCGAGATCCAGCCGCTGCACGCCGTGCGCGGCGTGGTCGATGCGCAGGGCAAGCTGCTCAAGCGCTACGACAAGGATCCGGCGCCGGCGCAGGAGGGCGATTCCATCGCCGCCAACCTGATCAGCGTGGCGCTGCAGCAGGTGGTGTCCAGCGGCACTGCGGCGGGGCTCAATGCCGATGGCCTGGGCCGGCTGCAGCCAGCCGGCAAGACCGGTACCACCAACGACGGCCGCGACAGCTGGTACGCCGGCTATACCGGCGACCATCTGGCGGTGATCTGGATGGGCAATGACCAGAACGAACAGGCCGGCCTGTACGGTGCCACCGCCGCGATGCGGGTGTGGGCGGGCATCTTCCGCAGCCTGCCGAGCGCGCCGCTGCGGGTGAACAGCAAGGGACTGGACTGGCAGTACGTGACGGACGAAGGCAACGCCAGCACCGACGCGGACTGCCCCGGCGCGCGCCGCTTCCCGTTCGTGGCCGGTTTCGCGCCGGCCTACGCGCCGTGCGCACCGCCGGCCGCGCCGGAGGAGGAAGCGCAGCAGAGCGGTGGCTGGCGCAGCTGGTTCGGGCTGGACCGCAAGGAACCGGAACCGGCGTCCACCCAGCCTTCAGACGTGCCCGCGCGATAATGCCCGCATGAATGCCTTTTCCCCGATTCGATTCTCCCTGGCCGCCACGGTCATCTCCCTGCTGTTCAGTGCCTGTACCAGCACGCCGCCCGCATTGCCGGCGGATACCGCCACGCCCATGCAGCGACTGGCTGTGGTGCAGGCCGTGGCCGGTGCCGACGACAAGGAAGTGTCGGTGCAGCCGCTGCGCGACCCGCAGGTGGACGACCTGCGCGAGACCGCCAATGCCCGCCGCGAGGCCGGCGACCTGGCCGGCGCCGCCGACGCGCTGAACCAGGCATTGCTGCTGGTCGATGGCGACCCGGCGGTGCTGCAGGAGCGCGCGGAAATCGCGCTGCTGCAGGGCGACTGGCCACGCGCGGAAACGCTGGCGCGCAAGGCGGTGGCACTGGGCTCGCGCACCGGCCCGCTGTGCCGCCGCCATTGGGCCACCATCGAGCAGGCGCATCTGGCGCGTGCCGAGAAGGAAAACGCGGCATCGGCGCATGCGCAGATCGAAGGCTGCACCGTGCCGGGGATCATCCGGTATTGATCGAAGGCGGGGAATGCAGCCTGCGGTCGCCGATGATCGTTCATTCCCGTTTCCCCGCGTCCTCGTTCCCGGTTTTCCCATGCAACTAGCCGCCGCCAGTCGTGAAGCCCTGAGCGAGGGCGGCGTGCTCGCCGCGCAGCTCGATGCCTTCACCCCGCGCCCGGCGCAACTGCGGCTGGCCGAAGCGATCGCCGACGCCCTGCAGCAGCGCGACGTGCTGCTGGCCGAGGCCGGCACCGGCACCGGCAAGACCTTCGCCTACCTGGTGCCGGCGCTGCTGTCCGGGCTGAAGACCATCGTCAGCACCGGCACCCGTGCCCTGCAGGACCAGCTCTACCACCGCGACCTGCCGCGGGTGCGCGCCGCGCTCGGCGTCGGCCTGCGCAGCGCCTTGCTGAAGGGGCGGGCGAATTACCTGTGCCGCTACCGGCTGGACCAGGCGCGCGGCGAACCGCGTTTCCATTCCCCCGAGCAGGCCGCACAGTTCCAGCGCATCGTCGCCTGGAGCGGGCGCACCCGATACGGCGACATCGCCGAACTGGATGGCTTGGCCGACGACTCGCCGCTGCTGCCGATGGTCACTTCGACCGTGGACAACTGCCTCGGCAGCGATTGCCCGTTCTGGAGCGACTGCTTCGTGGTGCAGGCGCGGCAGCGCGCGCAGGAAGCCGACCTCGTCGTGGTCAACCACCACCTGCTGCTGGCTGACCTGGCGCTCAAGCAGGAGGGCTTCGGCGAGATCCTGCCCGGCGCACAGGCGTTCGTCATCGACGAGGCGCACCAACTGCCGGAGCTGGCCGCCAACTTCTTCGGCGAAGGCTTCGGCATGCGTCCGTGGCAGGAACTGGCGCGCGACTGCCTGAGCGAGTGCCGCAGCGTGGCCGGTGCGCAGGCGGCATTGCAGCAGCCTGCGGCCACGCTGGAACTGGCTTTGCGCGAGCTGCGCGCGGCGATGGAACAACTGCCGCCGCGTGGCACGCAATGGCGCGCGCTGGCGCTGCCGGCGGTGGCCGATGGCTTCGACGCGCTGTCGGCGGCGCTGATGCAGCTGCGCGACGCGCTGGCCGGCGTGCGCGAGGCCTCGCCGGGGCTGGATGCCTGCCATGCGCGGGCGCGCGAAGGCGTATCGCGGCTGGAGCGTTGGCTGGGTGAAGGGCAGGGAACCGGGTACGGGGAACAGGGAATGGAAGCGGCGGACTGGCTGTTGTCCGACGACGCGTCATTCCCGGTTTCCGGCTCCGCGTTCCCTGAAGTCCTCTGGTACGAACTGACCCCGCGCGGCTTCCGCTGCCAGCGCACGCCGCTGGACGTATCCGGTCCGCTGCGCGAGCACCGCCAGCGCTCGCAGGCGGCGTGGGTGTTCACCTCGGCCACGCTCACCGTCGATGGCGACTTCGGCCACCTCGCCGCGCGGCTGGGGCTGGACGACCCGGACACGCTGGTCCAGCCCAGCCCGTTCGACTGGCAGCGGCAGGCGTTGTGCTACCTGCCGCAGCACCTGCCCGACCCGGCATCGCGCGGCTTCGGCGCGGCGCTGATCGCCACCCTGCGGCCAGTACTGGAAGCCTCGCAGGGCCGCGCCTTCCTGCTGTTCGCCTCGCACCGCGCGTTGCGGGAAGCTGCCGAGGCCTTGCGTGGCGGCCCGTGGCCGCTGTTCGTGCAGGGCGAAGCGCCGCGCGCCAGCCTGCTGCAGCGCTTCCGCGAGTCGGGCAATGGCGTGCTGCTCGGTTCGGCCAGTTTCCGCGAAGGTGTGGACGTGGCCGGCGACGCGCTGAGCGTGGTGGTGATCGACAAGCTGCCGTTCGCCGCGCCGGACGATCCGGTATACGAAGCACGGCTGGACGCCATCCGTCGCGCCGGCGGCAATCCGTTCCGCGACGAACAACTGCCGCAGGCGGTGATCGCGCTGAAGCAGGGCGTGGGCCGGCTGATCCGCAGCGAGAGCGACCGCGGCGTGCTGGTGCTGTGCGATCCGCGCCTGCTCAGCCGCGGCTACGGCCGCGTGTTCCTCGACTCGCTGCCGCCGTTCCGGCGCACCCGCGAACTGGCCGATGTGCGCGCGTTCTTCAACGCCGCTCTCCCTTCGGGAGATGAGTGAAGGTGTCGGCGCAGGTCGGGGCTACATCCCCGACGCCGAGTGTCCGTAATGTCGGGGATATAGCCCCGACCTGCGTTTGTTCCCGCGAGGGAGGAGTGCAGGCAGGGTGCTACCCTTGTGCCCTGTTTTTCCCGCATTGCGCCCGATGAAACTGCTCGCCCTCGAAACCGCCACCGAAGCCTGCTCCGTCGCCCTGTATGTCGATGGGCAGGTGCTGGAACGCTTCGAGGTGGCGCCGCGCCGGCATGCCGAACTGACGCTGCCGTGGGCCGAGGCATTGCTGGCCGAGGCCGGCATCGTCCGCGCGCAGCTGGACGCCATCGCCCTCGGCCGTGGCCCCGGTGCCTTCACCGGCGTGCGCCTGGCCATCGCCATCGCCCAGGGCATCGCGCTGGCGCTGGATCGCCCCTTGCTGCCGGTATCCACCCTGCAGACGTTGGCGATGCAGGCACCGGATGACGCCACGCAGGTGCTGGCCTGCATCGATGCGCGCATGGGCGAGGTCTATGCCGCGCGCTGCCTGCGCGCTGCCGACGGCCTGATGCAGGTACAGGGCAGTGAAGTGGTGGTCGCCCCGGATGCGCTGCAACTGCCCGATGACGGCGGCCGCTGGGCCGGCGTGGGCACCGGCTTCGCCGCTGCCGAGGGCCTGCTCGCCGATCGCCTGCAGGCGCGTCTGTCCTCGGTCGATGCACAGGCGTTGCCACGCGCATCGGGCGTGCTGAAGATCGCCGTGCCGGCTTTCGCCCGTGGCGAAGGCATCGCCCCGGAACTGGTGCAGCCGGCCTACCTGCGCGACAACGTGGCGCTGACGCTGGTGGAGCAGCAGGCGCTGCGCGCTTCGCGCTGACCGAATTCCTTGCAGGAGCGATTGTAGGAGCGACGTCAGTCGCGACGGAGCTTTCGCGATACCGCCCCGGTCGCGACTGACGTCGCTCCTACAATGATGCAGGCTTATTGGTTGCCGGAATCCAGTGCCGTGCCGAGGTACTCGACCATCGTGCCGTCGTAGTGGATGCCCTGTGGCGTATCCGGTCGCGGTGCCGCCGCATCGGCCTCGCGCAATTCGGCGTGCAACCCGCTGCTCGTCGTGTAGACCGGTGCGGCAACGTCAAAACCCTGCGCGGGAATCGCACCGAACAGTGTGCGATACAGCTGGATGGCATCCAGCAGGGTCAGCGCCGGGCCGGGGTGCATGCCATCGGCGTGGTACCACGCAAGCGCCGGTGCTTCGCCGGAAAGCCGGCGCAGGCTCCCGGAAATCTCGACGTAGGCAATGCCGGCCCGTTCCGCCGCCGCGCCTTCTTTCCCGACCAGTTCGGCCGAGGCGCGCGGGTGCGCCTGATAGCTGCCCAGCAGCACCACCTTGGCGCCGGCAGCGCGGCCGGCCTGCGCTAGGGCCTGTATCGCCCGCTCGGACCGGATGCAGGCATCTTCCGTGGGCATGCACAGCAGGTCGCCGCCGCGCTCCTGCAGCACGAGCACCGCCGGCTTGTAGTCGGCCAGCGCCCGTTGCACCGAGCCGTCGACAACGCGCTGGTCGAGCGTCGCACCTCCTTCGACGATCATCGCGGCGTGGACGGCATGCCCATTGGCATTGGCCATCGCGGCGAACGTGGCGGGCAGGTTGCCGACATAGGTCAGGCTGTTGCCGACGAACAGGACGCGCTGCGGCGATGCCGGCCCGGTCGCGTCGGCGAAAGCCGCCATGCATGGCAGCAACAGCAGGGACAGCAGGGACAGCAGGGACAGCAGGGACAGCAGGGACAGCAGCAGGATCCATCGGCGCATGCGCTTCCACTTGTCTGGCGTGTGCTGCTGTGACCGGTCTACCAGTCAATGGTTCCGCGGATGACAGCCAGCGCCTGCCCGCCGGTCCAGCAATGCGTGCTGACGCAGAAGCACTGTAGGAGCGATGCAAGTCGCGACCGAGGCTTTCCCGGTACCGCCAAAGGTCGCGACTCGCGTCGCTCCTACATCAATGCGTTTGATCGGTCGTGACCGGCCTGCCAGTCAATGGTTCCGCGGATGACGGTCTGCACCTGCCCGCCGGACCAGACTTCGCCCTGTTCGTCGATGCGCAGTTGCAGCAGCGCATCGTGGCCGACCTCGCGGCCCTGGCTGGCGGTGTAGCGCTTGCCGCTGCCGGGCAGGGCGTTGCGTTCGTCCAGCCATGCGGCGAGCACGGCATTGGCCGCGCCGGAGGCGGCGTCCTCGAAACGGCGACCATTGCCGACGAAGGCGCGCACGGCCATGTCATGAGGTTGGCCGTGTGCGCGGGCGTAGGCGAACACGCCCATCGCGCCGGTGGTCTCGGCCAGCGTGGCAATGGCGTCCCAGTCCGGGACCAGCGTGCGCAGCGCGACCTCGTCGGCCAGTTCCACCAGCCACCAGCGGCGGCCGCCGTCCATCAGCACCGGCGGCAGTGCGCCCAGCGCCCAGCCGGCGATGGCTGGACGCAGGCGGGTGTCGTCAGCTTCCACGATTTCCGCCACGGAGGCGCGCGGGGTACGGATGGCGATGCTGCGCACGCCGTGGGTTTCATCCACGCGCAGCGGCAATTGCCCGGCGATGCCGTCCTGCACCAGCAGGCCACCGACCGGCACGGCCAGCCCGCATTCGAGCGCCGCGTGGGCGCTGCCGACGCTGGGATGGCCGGCGAACGGCACTTCCTTCTGCGGCGCGAACATGCGGATGCGGTAGCTGCTGCCGGGCGCGGTAGGGGCGAAGATGAAGGTGGTTTCCGGCAGCCGGGTCCAGCGGGCAATGGCCTGCATGGCGGCATCGTCCAGGCCTTCGGCGTCGAGCAGCAGGCCTACTGCGGCAACCCGCTGGCCGTGGTGCTCGACGCCCAGGGCCTGAGCGCCGCGCAGATGCAGCGCATTGCGCGGCGCTCAGGCCCTGGGCGTCGAGCACCACGGCCAGCGGGTTGCCGGTACCGGGGCGCGGGGCGAAGACGTCCAGTTGCAGGAAGCGGCGGGTGGTCATGCGTTGTTTCCGTAATGGGTAGGGGTTACCAGTCGATGTGGCCGTCGATCACCGGCTGCACTTCGCCGCCGATCCAGACGTGGCCTTCCTCGTCGACCTGCACGTGGACCTCGCCGTTGCGGCCGCGCTCGCGGCCCTGGCTGGCGCGGTACTGCTGCCCCGGCGCGAGCCGGCCCTGTTCCAGCAGGTGCGCGGCGACCAGCGCGTTGGCGCTGCCGGTCACCGGGTCCTCGTTGATGCCGACGCCGGGGGCGAAGGCGCGCACCACATATTGGTAGCCGACGTCCGGGCGCGCGGCGGCGGCGAACACGGCGAGTTTGCCGCCGGCGGGCAGGGCGGCGATGGCCGCAAGCTCCGGCGTGTAACGGCGCAGCGCGGTTTCGTCGGCCGCTTCCAGCAGCCACCAGTCCGGGCCGTTGTTCCACAGCCGTGCCTGCGATGCCGGGTGGGCCAGCGCGACCAGGCCGGGCGGCAGTTCCGGCGCGGCGGTTTCGCGCTGCTGCGCCAGCGGGCTGCGCACGTGCAGCAGGCGGAAGCGGCCGCCGCCCTGCACCCGCACCGGCAGCAGGCCGGCGGTGCATTGCTGCACCAGTTGGCCGTCAACCGGCGTGGCCAGGCCCAGCTCCACCGCCGCCCACGCCGCGCCGACGCTGGGATGGCCGGCGAACGGCAGTTCCATCGTCGGGGTGAAGATGCGGATGCGGTAGTCGGCGCCATCTTCCGGTGGCAGGAAGAACACCGTCTCGGACAGGTCCAGCCACGCGGCGATGGCCTGCATGGCGGCGGCGTCCAGCCCTTCGGCATCGGCGATCACGGCCAGCGGGTTGCCGGTGCCGGGACGGGCGGCGAAGACGTCCAGTTGCAGGAAACGGCGTTGGCTCATGGCGTTGGCGTGCTGTGGGGGGAGGGCAAGCATAGCCGGCCACCGTCGCACGCTGAAATCGCCGCCGCCGCAGGGCCGGGCTTGGCATAGAATCGGTGGTTCCGCCCGCTTGCCGGGTCTTTCCCCACTGTGAATCCCCACGCCAATGTCCGTTTCCCCCCTCGTCGATCGCTGGATCGTCCTGAAGTTCGGTGGCACCTCGGTGTCGCGTCGTCATCGTTGGAACACGATCGGGGAACTGGCGAAAAAACGTGCGGACGAAACCGGCGGCCGGGTGCTGGTGGTGGTGTCCGCATTGTCGGGCGTGACCAACGAGCTGACCGCCATCGCCGATGGCGCCGCCGACAGCCGTGAGCGGGTGGCCGCGCTGGTTGCCCGCCATAACGAATTCCTTGCCGAACTGGAGTTGGGCACCGAAGTGCTGGCCGAGCGGCTGGTGGCGTTGCAGGCGCTGCTGGACGACCCGCGCGCGGCCCGCCGCCCGCTGGACTGGCAGGCCGAGGTGCTGGGACAGGGCGAGCTGCTGTCCTCGACCATCGGTGCCGCCTACCTGCGCAGCACCGGCCTGGATTTCGGCTGGATGGACGCGCGCGACTGGCTGAACGCGCTGCCGCCGGCGCCGAACCAGACCGAGTGGTCGCAGCGCCTGTCGGTGAACTGCCAGTGGCAGGGCGAGGCCGGTTTCAGGCAGCGCTTCTCGGCGCAGCCCGCGCGCATGCTGATCTCGCAGGGTTTCATCGCCCGTCACGGCGATGGCGGCACCGCCATCCTCGGCCGCGGCGGCTCGGACACCTCGGCGGCCTACTTCGGCGCACTGCTCGGCGCCAGCCGGGTGGAAATCTGGACCGACGTGCCGGGCATGTTCAGCGCCAACCCGAAGGACGTGCCGGACGCGCGCCTGCTGACCCGGCTGGACTATTACGAAGCGCAGGAAATCGCCACCACCGGCGCCAAGGTGCTGCACCCGCGCTCGATCAAGCCGTGCCGCGATGCCGGCGTGCCGATGGCGATCCTCGACACCGAGCGCTCGCACCTGCCCGGCACCAGCATCGACGGCAGCGCCGAGCCGGTGCCGGGGGTCAAGGCCATCAGCCGCCGCAACGGCATCGTGCTGGTATCGATGGAAGGCATCGGCATGTGGCAGCAGGTCGGCTTCCTTGCCGACGTGTTCGGCCTGTTCCGCAAGCACGGCCTGTCGGTGGACCTGATCGGCTCGGCCGAAACCAACGTCACCGTGTCGCTGGACCCGTCCGAGAATCTGGTCAGCACCGATGTGCTGGCGGCGCTGTCGGCCGACCTGTCGGAAATCTGCAAGGTCAAGGTGATCGTGCCGTGCGCGGCCATCACCCTGGTCGGGCGCGGCATGCGCTCGCTGCTGCACAAGCTCTCGGACGTGTGGGCCACGTTCGGCCAGGAGCGCGTGCACATGATTTCGCAGTCGTCCAACGACCTGAACCTGACTTTCGTGATCGACGAGGCCGACGCCGACGGGCTGCTGCCGATCCTGCACGACGAGCTGATCGAAAGCGGCGCGATGCCGGTGTACGAGGAGCAGGTGTTCGGCCCGCGCTGGCGCGAGATCAACGGCACCATCCGTCCGCGGCCCGTGCCGTGGTGGCAGGCGCCATTGAAGCGGCAGCGGCTGCTGGAACTGGCCGCGCAGGGCACGCCGGCCTACGTCTACGACCTGCCCACGGTGCGCGAGCGCGCCCGCCAGCTGCAGGCGATCGGCGCCATCGATCGCCGTTTCTACGCGATCAAGGCCAACCCGCACCCGGCCATCCTGCGCACGCTGGCGGCGGAGGGTTTCGGCCTGGAGTGCGTGTCGCTGGGTGAGGTGGAGCACGTGTTCGCCGCTCTGCCGGACTTCGACCCGGCGCGGGTGCTGTTCACCCCGAGCTTCGCGCCGATCGGCGAATACGAGGCGGTGCTGGCGCGCGGTGCCAACGTCACCGTCGACAACGTCGAGTTGCTGCAGCACTGGCCGGAGGTGTTCCGCGGCCGCACGCTGTGGCTGCGCATCGACCTGGGCCACGGCGACGGCCACCACAAGAAGGTCAACACCGGCGGCAAGGACGCCAAGTTCGGCCTGTCGGCGCAGCGCGTGGATGAGTTCGTCGCCGCTGCGCGCGCGCTGGACATCCGCATCACCGGCATCCACGCCCACCTCGGCAGCGGCATCGAGAACAGCGGCCACTGGCAGCAGATGGTGGACGAGATGGCCGGCTTCGCGCGGCGTATCGGCAGCGTGGAAATCCTCGACATCGGCGGCGGCCTGCCGGTGCCGTACAGCGACGACGACGAGCCGTTCGACCTGGAGGCATGGGCCGCGGGCCTGGCCGAGATCAAGGCGGTGCACCCGGCGTTCCGGCTGGCGATCGAGCCGGGCCGCTTCATGGTGGCCGAGGCCGGCGTCCTGCTGGCGCGGGCCACGCAGGTGGTGGAGAAGGACGGCGTGCGCCGCGTCGGCCTGGATGCGGGCATGAACGCGCTGCTGCGCCCGGCGCTGTACGACGCCTGGCACGACATCGCCAACCTGTCGCGGCTGGACGACGCGCGCGACGTGGATTTCAGCGTGGTCGGCCCGATCTGCGAATCCAGCGACGTGTTCGCGCAGCGGGTGAAATTGCCGTCCACCACCGCGCCGTCCGACGTGATGCTGATCGCCGATGCCGGTGCCTACGGCTACAGCATGGCCAGCTACTACAACCACCGCGCCTTGCCGCGCGAGGACGTCATCGACGATGCGTGACGCCCGCTCCCTGCATGCTCCTTGCCGCCGCGCCTGCGCGCCGCGGTCCGCTTGATCCGGATACGCCATGACAGCTTTTGACAAGAACCAGGTTTCCCGCTTCCGCTTCGTCCGCTGCGACTTCGCCGCGGATACCGGCGTGGCGCGGCTGGTGTACGCCTTCGACGACGGTCCGGAGATGACCGAAACCGTCACCGTGCCGGGTGCGCCGTTCCAGCTCGATGGCGAGCGCGAAGCGGCGGTGCAGCGGGCGTTGCAGTTGCTGCACCTGATCGCCGGCGTGAGCTATTACAAGGCGGCGGTGCCGGAACAGGTGGCCATCGACGGCTACGCCATCGACGCCGATACCGCCGCGCTGGTGGAAACGGTGTACCTCAACGGGCTGGGCGAGTTCGCCTACCGCAATGGCCTGAACCTGCGCGGGCGCTTCAGGCTGCCGGTACAGGGGCAGCCGGCACCGGCGCCGGCACTCGGCCTGCGCGAACACGCGCTGGTCGCCATCGGCGGCGGCAAGGATTCGCTGGTCAGCATCGAGGCGCTGCGCCATGCCGGCGTCGGTGAAACCGTCACCTGGATCGGCGGCTCGCAGCTGATCCGCGCCTGCGCCGAGCGCACCGGCCTGCCGATGCTCAATATCGGCCGCACGCTGGCGCCGGAGCTGTTCGAGCTGAACCGGCAGGGCGCGTGGAACGGCCACATCCCGGTGACCGCGGTGAACTCGGCGATCATGGTGCTGGCCGCGCTGGTGCAGGGCGTGGACCAGGTGGTGTTCTCCAACGAGCGTTCGGCCAGCTATGGCAGCCAGATCGCCGGCACCGGCGAGGTCAACCACCAGTGGTCCAAGGGCTGGGCGTTCGAGCAGGCCTTCGGCGAACACGTGCAGCGGCACATCGCCGCCGACCTGCATTACTACTCGCTGCTGCGGCCGCTGTCGGAACTGGCGGTGGCGCGCCAGTTCGCCAAAACCGATTACTACGACACCCATTTCTCCAGCTGCAACCGCAACTTCCACATCCTCGGCGAGCGCCCGGTGAACCGCTGGTGCGGGGTATGCCCGAAGTGCCACTTCGTGTTCCTGGCGCTGGCGCCGTTCATGCCCAAGACCCGGCTGGTGCGCATCTTCGGTCGCAACCTGCTGGACGACGAGGCGCAGGGCGCCGGCTTCGACGCGCTGCTGGAGTTCCAGGACCACAAGCCGTTCGAATGCGTGGGCGAGGGCAGGGAATCGCGCGCGGCGCTGGCGACGCTGGCCACCCGCCCGGAATGGAAGGAGGACGTGCTGGTCAAGCGTTTCGCCAGCCTGATCCAGCCGACCCTGGCGGAGGACGAGCTGCGGATCGAGCCGCTGCTGGCCATCGAAGGCGAGCACCGCATCCCGGCGGCGCTGTGGGAGCGCCTGCGTGCGAATTTCACAGCTTGAAGGCCGGCGCGTCGCGCTGTGGGGCTGGGGCCGCGAAGGCCGCGCGGCCTTCCATGCGCTGCGCGCACGCCTGCCAGCCCTGCCGCTGACGCTGTTCTGCCCCGAGGCGGAGGCTGCAGGCGTCCGCGCCGAGGTGGGGGATGTGCTGCGGGTGGAAACCGCCGCCACCGGCGAAGCCCTGTCGCGTTTCGACGTGGTGGTGAAATCGCCGGGCATCAGCCCGTACAAGCCGGAGGCACGGGCCGCGGCGGCGCAGGGCACGCGGTTCATCGGCGGCACCTCGCTGTGGTTCGGCGAGCATGCCGATGCCGACGGCAACCTGCGCGACACCGTGTGCGTCACCGGCACCAAGGGCAAGAGCACCACCACCTCGCTGCTGGCGCACCTGCTGCGCGCGGCCGGGCACCGCACCGCACTGGCCGGCAACATCGGCCTGCCGTTGCTGGAGGTGCTGGATTCACCGCAGGCGCCGGACTACTGGGCGGTGGAGTTGTCCAGTTATCAGACCGGCGACGTCGCGCGCAGTGGTGCGCGGCCGGAGGTTGCGGTCGTGCTCAACCTCTTCCCTGAGCACCTGGACTGGCATGGCAGCGAGCAGCGCTACATCGACGACAAGCTGTCGCTGGTGACCGAAGGCCACCCGCGGGTGGCGGTGCTCAACGCCGCCGATGAGCACCTGCGTGGCCTGCAGCTGCCGCACAGCGAGATTGTCTGGTTCAACCAGCCCGAGGGTTGGCACATGGTTGGCGAAGTCGTGCACCGTGGCGTGCAGGCGGTGTTCGACACCGCGGACACGCCGCTGCCGGGCCGCCACAACCGCGGCAACCTGTGCGCGGTGCTGGCAGCGCTGGAGGCGCTGGGGCTGGACGCGGTGGCGCTGGCGCCGGCGGTGCAGTCGTTCCGCCCGCTGCCCAACCGTTTGCAATTTCTGGGCGAGCGCGATGGCCTGCGCTGGGTCAACGACTCGATCAGCACCACCCCGCACGCCACACTGGCGGCACTGGACTGCTTCGCCGGGCAGCGCATCGCGCTGCTGGTCGGCGGCCACGACCGCGGGCTGGACTGGCACGACTTCGCCGAACACATGCGTGGCAGTGCGCCGGTGGAGATCGTGACGATGGGCGTCAACGGCCCCCGCATTCACGCGTTGCTGGAACCGTTGGCTGATGCAGGTCGATTCGGTGTGCATGCCGCCGCCGACCTGCCGCAGGCGGTGCAACTGGCGCGCGCGGCGCTGGGCGAACAGGGCGGGGTGGTGCTGCTGTCGCCGGGCGCCCCCAGCTTCGGCGCCTACCGGGATTACGTCGCGCGCGGCCGCCATTTCGCCGAACTGGCCGGCTTCGATCCCGACGACATCAGCGCGATCCCGGGGCTGGGCATCGCCTGACGACGGAGCGGGTTGGGGCGTTTCGCGTTCCGTGTCGGGGGCGTAGCCCCGACCTGTCCTCATGACCCGCAGATCGGGGCCACGCCTCCGCGCGGGATGCCGCCGCCACCGATGCGGCATAGACTCGCTGCATTCCCCAACCGGAGCGGTCCCATGCGTGCGATGCGGAAATGGCAACTGGCGCTGATGGCGTTGTGCCTGTCGGCGGCGATGCCGGCGTTGGCGAAACTGCAGCAGCGCCCGGTGGAGTGGCAACTGGACGGGGCCAGCTACAGCGGCGTGCTGGTCTATGACGACGCGGGCGATGCCCGCCGCCCCGGCGTGGTGATGGTGCCGAACTGGCGCGGGGTGAATGCCTCGGCCATCGACAAGGCCGCGCAGATCGCCGGTGATGACTACGTGGTGCTGGTGGCCGACGTCTATGGCAGCCAGGTGCGGCCGAAGGGCAACGACGAGGCTGCCGCCGCCGCGCAGCCATTGTTGAAGGACCGTGCCCGCCTGCGTGCACGTGCCGGGGCCGCACTGGATGCGCTGAAGGCGCAGGCCGGCACCGCGCCGCTGGATGCCACCCGCATCGCCGCGGTCGGCTTCTGCTTCGGCGGCAGCACGGTGCTGGAGATGGCGCGCGCCGGCCTGCCGCTGGCGGGCGTGGTCAGCCTGCACGGCGGACTGGTTTCACCGCTGCCGGCTGCAGCGGACAGTGGCAAGGTGCCGATGCTGGTACTCAACGGCGCGGCCGACCGCGGCGTGAGCGCCGAGGACATCGCCAGGTTCGGCAGCGAGATGGACACGGCAGGCGCCGACTGGCAGTTCGTCAACTTCAGTGGCGCGGTGCATTGCTTCGCCGAGGCCGATGCCGGCAGCGACCCGGCCAGCAACTGCCGTTACGACCCGCGCGCGGCGACACGGGCGTGGAAGATGCTGGACGACTTCCTGGAAGAACGCCTCGGCGATTGAGTGACAACCGTGGGTGCGGGGGCATGCCCCGCATCCACGCAGACGGGCGAAACGCCCGTTACTTCAGTGATCGCGCGCGACCGCGTAGCGGGCCAGCCCGCGCAGCGCGGCGACCGCGTCACTCTCGGGCAGGTCGTCCAGTGCGCGCTCGGCGGCGTCGGCGTACTCCATCGCGCGCTTGCGGCTGTATTCCAGCCCGCCGGTGGCGTGGATGGCGGCCAGCACTTCCGGCATCGCGGCGGCGTCGCCGTCCTGCACGATCTCGCGCAGGCGTTCGCACACGCCGGCATCCGAATGCGCCATCGCATGGATCAGCGGCAACGTGGCCTTGCCTTCGGCGAGGTCGTCGCCGAGGTTCTTGCCCAGGTCCTCGGCATTGGCCGAGTAGTCCAGCACGTCGTCGGCGATCTGGAAGGCGTAGCCCAATGCCATGCCGTAGTCGTACAGCCGCCGCTGCACGGCTTCGCTGGCGCCCGAGGCCAGCGCGCCCAAGCGGGTGCCGGCGGCGAACAGCACCGCGGTCTTGCGCTCGATCACCCGCAGGTAGGCGGCCTCGTCGGTGTCCGGGTTGTGGACATGCAGCAGTTGCAGCACCTCGCCCTCGGCGATGCGGTTGGTGGTGTCGGCGAGGATCTGCATGACCTCCATCCGGTCCAGTTCCACCATCAACTGGAAGCTGCGTGAATACAGGAAGTCGCCGACCAGCACGCTCGGCGCGTTGCCCCACAGCGCGTTGGCGGTGCTGCGGCCGCGGCGCAGGTCGGATTCGTCCACCACGTCGTCGTGCAGCAGGGTGGAGGTGTGGATGAACTCGATGATCGCGGCCAGCTGGTGGTGGTCGGCGCCGCAGTTGCCGGCGGCATGGCCGGCCAGCATCACCAGCATCGGCCGCAGGCGCTTGCCGCCGGCGGAGATGATGTGGTCGGCGATCTGGTTGATCAGCACCACGTCCGAGGACAGGCGGCGGCGGATCAGCGCATCGACGGCGGCCATGTCCGCGGCGGCGAGGGTCTGGATGGCGGGCAGGCCCAGCGCGGGGCGGCGGTCTTCGGCGGTGCTCATGCGGTGGCGTCGAGAGGGATCGGCGGATTATAGGCGGTGCCGCCGACGGGGGCAGGATCGGCCGATCACGCCGTGAATACGTATGCACTGCGCTCCATGGCGGAAGGGCCGCCGCTAAGCTGGAGAGGTTCATCCATCCATGCCCCACCGCGGGCACGCACAGCCCGGAGGGGCGCTCGATGTCGAACACTCCCTGGTGGCGGGGCGCCGTCATCTACCAGATCTACCCGCGCAGCTTCCTGGATACCGATGGCGATGGCGTCGGCGACCTGCCGGGCATCATCGACCGGCTCGACTACGTGGCCTCGCTGGGCGTGGACGCGATCTGGGTGTCGCCGTTCTTCAAGTCGCCGATGGCCGACTTCGGCTACGACATCGCCGACCAGCGCGATGTCGATCCGCTGTTCGGCACGCTGGACGACTTCGACCGGCTGCTGGCCAAGGCGCACGCGCTGGGCCTGAAGGTGATGATCGACCAGGTGTTCAGCCACACCTCGGTGGAGCACGCCTGGTTCAGGGAAAGCCGCGAGAGCCGCGACAACCCCAAGGCCGACTGGTACGTGTGGGCCGACGCGCGCGAGGACGGCACGCCGCCGAACAACTGGCTGTCGATCTTCGGCGGCGTGGCCTGGCGCTGGGAACCGCGCCGGCGCCAGTACTACCTGCACAACTTCCTTTCCTCGCAGCCGGATTTGAACTTCCACAACCCGGCGGTGCAGCAGGCGACGCTGGACTACGTGAAGTTCTGGCTGGACCGCGGCGTCGACGGCTTCCGCCTGGATTCGATCAACTTCTGCTTCCACGACGCGCAGCTGCGCGACAACCCGGCCAAGCCGGCGAGCGAGCGCGTCGGCCGCGGCTTCAGTCCGGACAATCCGTATGCGTTCCAGTACCACTACTACAACAACACCCGGCCGGAGAACATCGGCTTCCTCGAGCGCCTGCGCGCGCTGCTGGACCAGTACCCCGGCGCGGTGACGCTGGGCGAGATCTCCTCCGAGGATTCGCTGGCCACCACCGCCGAATACACCGCGCCGGGCCGCCTGCACATGGGCTACAGCTTCGAGCTGCTGGTGGACGACTACAGCGCCGGCTACATCCGCTCCACGGTGGAGAAGCTGGAAGCGACCATGCTCGACGGCTGGCCGTGCTGGGCGGTATCCAACCATGACGTGCAACGCGCGGTGACGCGCTGGGGCGGTGCGCCGGCCAACCCGGCGATGGCGAAGATGCTGGCCGCGCTGGTGTGTTCGCTGCGCGGCTCGGTGTGCATCTACCAGGGCGAGGAGCTGGGGCTGGGCGAGGCCGAGGTGCCGTTCGAGGCGCTGCAGGACCCTTACGGCATCACCTTCTGGCCGAACTTCAAGGGCCGCGATGGCTGCCGCACGCCGATGCCGTGGACCGGCGCGGAACTGTCCGGCTTCAGCAGCGGCAAGCCGTGGCTGCCGATCCCGGCCGAGCATCGCGCGTTGTCGGTACAGGCGCAGGAGGCGGACGGCGACTCGGCGCTGCATGCGTTCCGTGCGTTCATGGTGTGGCGCAGGACGCAACCGGCGTTGGTCGGTGGTTCCATCCGTTTCCTCGACAGCGCCGAGCCGGTGCTGATGTTCGAGCGCTCGCTGGGCGGGGAAACCCTGTTGCTGGCATTCAATCTTTCCGCCGAGCCGGTGCGGCATGCGCTGCCGGCAGGTACATGGCAGGCGCTGGCGCTGCCGGGACCGGCGGTGGGGCAGGCTGAAGGCGGTGAACTCGCGTTGCCGGCGCACGCGGTGTATTGCGCGCGGCGCGGCTGATCGGTCCGACACGAGGTGAAGCAGGGGCGGAGAGCAATCTCCGCCTTTTTGTTGGCTGTCGCCAGCGCTCCTGCGGCAGGCGTCTGGCTGAAGAGGGGGCTTTCGTCGCTCTGTCCGGCAGCAGGTTGTCGGGACGCACCATGTTCAACCGGCCTGCACGCGCTTTTGCGGGGCAGGGCCGCCTACGAAAAAGCCCGCTGCGTGAGCAGCGGGCCTTGGTGTTGCGGAACGACTGGCGCCCGGATCAGAACTTGTAGTTCACGCCGACCTGGTAGCTGCGGCCCCACTCCACGGTTTCCAGCGGCCGGTCCTTGGTGCCGGCGTAGGTTTCGTACTTGGAGTTGGTCAGGTTGCTGGCCTGCAGGAACAGGCTCAGGCCCTTGAGCGCGGTGCCGTCACCGAAGTTGTAGCCGACCTGTGCGTCCAGCACGTTCTCGCCCTTGACGTAGCGCAGGGTGCGGGCGCCGTTGAAGTTGCCGATCTCGCCGATGAAGTCCGAACGCTTGCGCTGGTTCAAACGCACTTCGAAGCCACTGTTCTCGTAGTAGGCGGTGAAGTTGTACACGCGCTTGGACAGGCCTGGCAGCATGATCGGGTCGCTGCCGACGCTGGAGGTGGTGGCCGGGTCCGGCGGGATGCTGATGCTGCTGTCGTTGAAACTGGCGCTGGCCACCACGCCGAAGCCGCGCAGGGCATCGATGAACAGGTCCAGCGGCAGCGAAGCGGTCAGTTCCGCGCCGCGCAGGCTGCCGCCGCTACCGTTGAACGGGGCGCTGTAGTTGCCGGTCATCTGCGCAGGCACCTGCAGCTGCGCTTCATTGGCGGGTACGTTCAGCCATGCCGCCACCTGGTCGGTGAAGTCGTAGCCGTCGCGGGTCTCGGTATAGATGTAGGTCTTCAGATCCTTGTAGAACACCGCGGCGGCCACGTAGGCCTTGTTGCCGAAGTATTTTTCCCACGACAGGTCCACCGCGTTGGCCAGCCACGGCTTCAGGTGCGGGTTGCCGCCACTCGCGCCGGGCTTGCCGCGGCTGGTGTCCATGCCGAATTCCATCGAGGCGCGCAGTTCGTCCACGCGCGGGCGCGCAGCCTGCCGGGCCAGTGCGAAGCGCACGGTGTTGTCGGCCGGCAGTTCGAAGGCCAGGTTCAGGCTGGGCAGGAACTCGAAGTACTTGCTGCCCTCATCGATCGGAATGACCTGGCTGCCCACCGGCTGCGAATCGTCCCAGTAGTTGGACTGCGAGGACTGGTCCACGCGCTGGCCCTGGATGCCGATGTTGCCGCGCACCGGCACCGAGCCGATCTGGGTGTTGATGTTGGCGCGCAGGAACACGGTGGCGATCTCCTCGTCCACGGTCCACTGCTTGGGAATCAGGTAGCTTTCAGTGGTGGTCGGGTTGAACGTCATGTACTGGGCGACGGCGGCCGGCACGTTCCATGCCGGAATGTAGCCGGCACCGGCGAAACCGAGGTTGACCGGCTTGTACTGGAATTCGGAGCCAATGCTGGTATCGCCCTGCGCGCCGAGGTTGATGTTGCCTTCGGCCTGGGTCTTGTTCTTGCTGCGGTCGGCGTAATTGAAGCCCACGTCGATGTCGGAGAACCAGTTGAAGCCTTCCGGCGCCGGGAAGTTGACCGCCAGCTTGAGGCCCTTCAGCTCGTCGTCCACGTGTGGGGTCTTGCCGTAGCCCGAGCCGTAGATGGTGTTGGTCAGGTACAGCTTGCTGTAGTCGGAGTA
The DNA here is from genome assembly GCA_900078405.1 of uncultured Stenotrophomonas sp. Classification (NCBI taxonomy): domain Bacteria; kingdom Pseudomonadati; phylum Pseudomonadota; class Gammaproteobacteria; order Lysobacterales; family Lysobacteraceae; genus Stenotrophomonas; species uncultured Stenotrophomonas sp. The sequence continues at coordinate 489,278 of FLTS01000001.1, forward strand.
GTCCAGCCCCGGGGTGAACTGAGGGAAGTTGCCACCGGCGAAGTTGAGGACCACCGAATCCAGTTGCGGCGCGGGCAGCAGCTGCAGGTTGTTCTCGAGGTTGATTTCATCGCGCTCGGCCTTGGACCAGCTGACGTCAGTGGTCAGGCGCACATCGCCGATGTTGAATTCGTTGTTCCAGCCGAACGCCTTGATCTCGTCTTCGCGATGGTTGTACATGCCACGCACCAACGGGTAGACGTTGTGTGCCACGCCGCTGACGAAGCTGCCATTGTCGTTGACCACCACGTCGGTCACGTCCAGCCGGCCGTAGCCGCCGTTGTAGTCGCCCAGGTGGATTTCCATCTGGTTGGCGGTGTCGTATTCCTTGGCCTTGGTGTAGAAGGCGTCGAGCGTGCTGGTCCAAGCGTTGTTCGGGCGGAACTGCAGGGTCGCCATCACGCCGTCGCGCTTGGCGTTGCCGGTGCGGCGCAGCGCCTTGATGCCGTCGGAGTAGAAGGTGCCTGCGGCCACGCCCGGGCGCCAGCCGTCGCCGATGGCCTGCCACGGCTCGTACAGGCCGACCTGGTTCTCCTGCTTGGCCATGTCCGAATGCGAGTAGCCGATGGCCACGCCGATGGTGTCGTCGGCGAACTTGTCGACGAAGCTGACGTTGAAGCGGTTGCCGTAGGGATCGACGCCTGCCGCTTCGCCCAGCGAGTTCTTCTGGTAGCGGCCGCTGACGGCGATGACGCGCTCGCCGTAGCTGAGCGGGCGCACGGTCTGCATGTCCAGGGTGCCGGACAGGCCCTGGCCGACCAGGCCGGCATCGGGGGTCTTGTACACGGTGACGCCGCTGATCAGCTCGGACGGGTACTGATCGAACTCGACGCTGCGGTTGTCGCCGGTGCTGACCATTTCGCGGCCGTTGAGCAGGGTGGTGGCGAAGTCGGGCGACAGGCCGCGCACGCTGATGACCTGGGCGCGGCCGGCCACGCGCTGGGCGGCCAGGCCGGGCAGGCGGGCGATGGATTCGGCGATGGATACGTCTGGCAGCTTGCCGATGTCCTCGGCCGAGATGGCTTCGACAATCGAGGTGGAATCACGCTTGACCGAGATTGCGCTCTCGATGCCGCGACGGATGCCGGTGACGGTCACCGTCTCCAGATCGACTGCCTCGGCTGTGTCGGTGGCCGCGGTATCGCTGGCGGCGTCCTGTGCCTGTGCGTTGGCGATGGTCAGCGTGATTGCCGACGCGAGTGCCACGCTCAACAGATTGCGCTTGCTGTTCAACATTCTCCCCTCTCCCAGGTGATGTCGCTTGGTTGTCTGTTTCCATGCACCCGGCGCGTATGCCGGGCTGTCTGTCGCCGATGCGCTATGCCTGTTTGCGACTGACATGCATGGTAATCAGCGGGCATCGCCGCGGAATCGGTCTGCATACGTATTCAATGCGCGGACATGGTGAAAGCCAGCCATGACAACGATGGCAACGATGGTGCCTGTCATCACCGCCCCCGCATGTGGTGTCGATGGCGGCGAAATGACCTGCGGCGTCAATCCAACGGCACGAAGCGGATCGCCGCGCCACCGCCGGGAGCGAGCTTCAGGGTGATCCGGTCGCCGTTGCCGACCTCGCGGATTTCGCGGGCGAAGGCGAACGGATTGTCCCGCCAGTTGGCGCCGTCGCCGTCGCGGTAGATCTCGGCGCGGTAGCGGCGGCCGGGGTCGAGGAAGGACAGCGGCGTGTCCAGGGCGTGCGGGTGGTCATCGCCGACGCTGCCGAGGAACCATTGGCCGCTGCCGCGGGCCTTGCGGGCGAAGGTCACGTATTCGCCGACCTCGCCATTCAGCACATGGCTTTCCTCCCAATCCACCGCCACGTCCTTGATGAACTGGAACGCGTCCGGGTGCTGTGCGTAATGCTCGGGCAGGTCGGCCACCATCTGGATCGGGCTGTACAGCACCACGTACAGCGCCAGCTGCTTGGCCAGGGTGCTGCGCAGCAGCTGGCCGTTGCGGCCCTTCAGGCTGACGATGCCGGGGGTGAAATCCATCGGCCCGGCCAGCATGCGGGTGAATGCCAGCGTGGCTTCGTGTTCCGGCGGGTTGGGCGGGTTGCCCCAGGCGGCGAACTCCATGCCGCGCGCGCCTTCGCGCGACACCCAGTTGGGGTACGTGCGGCGCAGGCCGGTGTCCTTGATCGGTTCGTGCGCGTTGATGGCGATGTGCCGGGCCGCCGCCTGCCGCAGCACGCGCAGGTGGTGGTTGCTCATCCACTGGCCTTCGTGCCACTCGCGCAGGACCGGGCCGCCAACCTCGTCCTGACGCTGGATGTCGCCGGCGTCGCAGACGTAGCCGGTCTTGACCACGTCCACGCCGTTGCGCGCATACAGTTCCAGCGCGGCCGGCAGCTGGCGTTCGTAATGGCTGACCGCGCAGGCGGTTTCGTGGTGGCCGATCAGGTGCACGCCCTTGCCGGCGCCGTAGCGGGCCAGCGCGGGCAGGTCGAAATCGGCGGTCGGGCGGGTGAAGTCGAAGCTCCCGCCGTCGGCGAACCAGTTGCCGTCCCAGCCGGGGTTCCAGCCTTCCACAAGCACGCCGCGGAAGCCGTTGGCGGCGGCGAAGTCGATGTAGCGTCGGGTGTTTTTGGTGGTTGCGCCGTGCTTCGGGCCGGTGGCCCAGGTCTCGGTTTCCAGATGCAGCGACCACCACACGCCAACGTACTTGGCCGGGGTGAACCAGCTCACGTCGCCGATGGCATTGGGCTCGTTGAGGTTGAGGATCAGGCTGGATTCGGCCAGGTCGGCGGCATGCTCGCCGATCTGGATCGTGCGCCACGGCGTGTTGAACGGCAGCGTGCGCACCACCGCGACGCCATCGCCGCCGGGAGTGAGCGCGGCACGCAACACATCGCCGTCGCCGCGGGCCAGGTTCATGCCGGCGTAATCCACCAGCGTGGCCTCGTGGATGGAGATGTGCAGGCCGCTGTCGTCGCGCAGGGTGAGCGGCGTCTGTGCGGTGCCCACTTCCTTCAGTGGCGTGCGCTGGTACAGGTATTCCTCGCGGTTCCACTCGAACGCCGGGATCCACCATGCGGTGGCCGGGCGGGCGAGGCTGAACTCGGTCAGCTCGGCGCGGATGCGCGCCTGCTGCATCGCCGCCTGCCGCGGGAATTCGTAGCGGAAGCCGATGCCGTCATCGTAGACGCGGAACACCACGTCGAAGCGGCGCGGGTAGTCGCGGCCGGCGCCGGCTTTCTCGACGAAGCTGGCGCGCAGCTCGTTGTAGTGGTTGCGGGTCAGGCGGCGTTCGCCCCACGGCTGTTCCCAGGTTTCATCGAAGCTGCGGCTGGACTGGCCAACCAGTTCGACGTTGCGTTCCAGCCGCCCGTCGCCGAGCAGGAAGCCCAGCCGCGACGGCGCGATCACCGCCTGTCCCTTGCGTTCGACGCGGTAGGCGATGCGCCCTTCGTGCTGCGATTCCAGCGTCACCGCCAGCACGTCGCCGGGCGAGGCGATGTGCGCCAGGGTGTCGGCACGGGCCGGCAGCACGGCGGCCAGCAGCAATGCCAGCGCCGGCAGGAAGGGAAGGGTGGGGCGTCGTGCGGGCATGTCGGTGTGCTCCGTAACAGTGGAACGGCTGGCATGAACTATTCCACGGTACGCCCGTGCATCGGCCGTGCCGGCGGCACTGAATACGTATGCACCGGCGGTGCGCATTCGCCGCCCCCCCTCTACCATCGGATTTCCTTGGAGGGGGAGCGTTTGATGAACAGCAAACCGCAGCTGTCGTTCTGGCAGATATGGAACATGTGTTTCGGGTTCCTCGGCATCCAGTTCGGCTTCGCGCTGCAGAACGCCAACGCCAGCCGCATCTTCGAGACGCTGGGGGCGTCGATGGAGGCGGTGCCGGGGCTGTGGATCGCCGCGCCGCTGACCGGGCTGCTGGTGCAGCCGGTGATCGGCTACCTGTCCGACCGCACCTGGACCCGCTGGGGCCGGCGCCGGCCGTTCTTCATGATCGGTGCGGTGCTGACCACGCTGGCGCTGCTGCTGATGCCGAACTCGCCGACGCTGTGGATCGCTGCCGGCACGCTGTGGGTGCTGGACGCCTCGATCAATGTGTCGATGGAGCCGTTCCGCGCCTTCGTCGGCGACCAGCTCGCGCCGCGCCAGCGCCCCACCGGCTATGCGATGCAGAGCTTCTTCATCGGCGTGGGCGCCATCATCGCCAGCCTGCTGCCATTCCTGCTGGCACGCTGGGGCGTGGCCAATACCGCCGCGCCGGGCGAGGTGCCGGATACGGTGCGCTACGCCTTCTATTTCGGCGCGGCGGTGCTGCTGGCCGCGATTGCATGGACGGTGTTCAGCACCCGCGAATATTCGCCCGCGGAGCTGGCCGCGTTCGACGATGCCGAACCCGTTGCCGGCCATCGCGTGGCCTCGACCGGCGGCGTGCCTTCGTGGACGCAGGCCGGCGCATGGCTGCTGCTGGGGGTAGTGCTGGCGGCGCTGATCGCGTGGCGGCAGGGCGATAAAATGCTCTACGTGCTGGCCGGCCTGTGCGCCGCCTACGGCGTGTTGCTGGCGCTGGCGCGGGTATTGCCAGGCACGCACATGCTGGCGGCCATCGTCGGCGACCTGCGCGCGATGCCGCTGACGATGCGGCGGCTGGCGTGGGTGCAGTTCTTCTCGTGGTTCGCGCTGTTCGCGATGTGGATCTACACCACTGCGGCGGTGGCTGGTACCCACTTCGGCTCCACCGATCCGCAGTCGGCGGCCTACAACGAAGGCGCCAACTGGGTGGGCGTGCTGTTCGGCGCCTACAACGGCTTCGCCGCGCTGGCGGCGCTGGTGATCCCGTTGATGGTGCGGGCGCTGGGCCTGCGCTGGAGCCACCTGCTCAACCTGTGGCTGGGCGGGCTGGGGCTGGTGTCGCTGATGTTCATCGGCGATCCGAAGTGGCTGCTGCTGTCGATGGTCGGCGTCGGCTTCGCCTGGGCCTCGATCCTGTCGCTGCCGTATGCGCTGCTGTCCGACAGCGTGCCTGCGAAGAAGATGGGCGTGTACATGGGCATCTTCAATTTCTTCATCGTGATCCCGCAGCTGGTGGCCGCCAGCGCGCTCGGCTTCGCCCTGCGCGCGTGGCTGGGCGGCGTGCCGATGCACGTGCTGGTGCTGGGCGGCTGCAGCCTGTTCGTCGCCGGCCTGTGCGTGCTGCGGGTTCCTTCCCGTTCGGAGGTGGTGTGATGCGTATGCGTTTGTCGGTTGCCGGCCTTGCTTCGGCACTTTCCCTTGCGTTGCTGGCCGGCTGCGCCGCGGCCGGCACGCGCCCCGATTACGTCGGCACCACCGAGCCGTTCGCCAGCGACGCGGTGTACTTCGTCGTCACCGACCGCTTCGTCAACGGCGACACCGCCAACGACCAGCGCGAACAGGGTGGCGCACACCGCACCTTCGACATCCCGGTGCACTGCGCGGATGGCATCGACGGCAACATCGGCTACCTCGGCGGCGATTTCCGCGGCGTGCTCGACAACGCCGGCTACATCCGCGACCTCGGCTTCGGCGCGGTGTGGATCACGCCCATCGTCGACAACCCGGACGAAGCCTTCACCGGCAGCAGGGAAATCAGCTGCACCAGCAGCCTGACCGACCGCGGCAAGACCGGCTACCACGGCTACTGGGGCATCAATTTCCACACGCTCGACGAGCACCTGCCCAGCGCCGGTCTCGATTTCGCCGGGTTCACTCGCGGCCTGCACGCCGCCGGGCTGAAGGTGGTGCTGGACATCGTCGGCAACCACGGCTCGCCGGCCTGGACCATGCCCGAGCGCCAGCCGCAGTTCGGCCAGTTGTTCGACAGGGACGGCACGCTGGTCGCCGACCACCAGAACCTGCCGCCGCAGCAACTGGACCCGCAGCACAACCCGCCGCATGCCTTCTACAACAACATCGGCCCGGTCGATGGCGACACCGGCTCGATCTTCGACGGCAACCTCGCCGAGCTGTCCGACTTCAACCAGCACAACCCGGCGGTGATGGACTACCTCGCCGGCGCCTACCTGCAATGGGCGGGGCAGGGCGTGGACGCGCTGCGCATCGACACCATCGGCTGGCTGCCGCACCAGTGGTGGCATGAATTCGTCGGCCGCATCCGCGCCGAGCACCCGGGCATGTTCATGTTCGGCGAGGCATTCGACTACGACGCCGCGCGCATCGCCGAGCACACCTGGCCGGCCAACGCCAACGTCAGCGTGCTGGATTTCCCGCTGCGCGGCGCGCTGGAGACGGTGTTCGGGCACGAAGGCAAGGGCTTCGAGGCGCTGGCCGAGCCGCTGCACCTGAGCGGCGGCCCGTATGCCAACCCCTACGAACTGATGACGTTCTACGACAACCACGACATGTCGCGCATCGACGCCAGCGACGAAGGCTTCATCGACGCGCACAACTGGCTGTTCACCGCGCGCGGCATCCCGGTGCTTTATTACGGCTCGGAAACCGGCTTCATGCGCGGCCGCGCCGAGCATGCCGGCAACCGCGCCTACTTCGGCCAGCAGCGTGTCGATGCCGCGCCGCAAAGCCCGATCTTCGCCCCGCTGCAACGCATCGCCAAACTGCGCGAAGCCACCCCGGCGCTGCAGCGCGGCCTGCAGGTCAACGAGCGTTTGCAGGGCGATCAAGCCGTGTTCTATCGCGTGTTGCAGCAGGGTGACGTCGCCCAGGCCGCGCTGGTGCTGCTCAACAAGGGCGATGCCGCGCAGGATTTTGAAGTGCGCGATTACCTGCAGCAGGGGCAGTGGCGCGACGTGCTCGATGGCGGCAGCGTGGCGGTGAAGGACGTGCTGCATGCCGAAGTGCCGGCGCATGGGGTCAAGGTGTTCGTGCTCGATGCGCCGGTGAAACAGCCACAATTGCAGGAGCGATTGGATGCGGCAATGGCCGATCAGGCGGCGCGCGACACGCGCTTGGCGCAGTAGCCTTTGTGTCTCCCTGTAAGAGCGACGCGAGTCGCGAGGGGCTGTACCGGGAAAGCCCATCGCGACTCGCGTCGCTCCTACATCGTTCCTGCGCCGCTTCTGCAGGGCGAGCATGGCTACAATCGCCACCTCAACGCCCATCCTCCACCATGAACACGCTTCCCCCGCAGACCCCCGTCGAGACGCTGTTGCAGTCGGCAATGGACGGCAAGCTGCCGATCCGCGCCTTCATGCAGGCCTTCGTCGCTTCCGAGGTCGTGCTGCTCACCGGCAGGCTGGTCACGCCCGACGGCAGCGGCTTCGATCCGCTGCTGTTCGACAAGCAGGGCGTGCTGCACGTGGCGGTGTTCACCGACATGGCACGGGTCGGCATCCATTCGCAGCAGGCGCCGCACCTGATCCGCTGGTTGATGCTGGACGCGCTGCGCCGCGTGCCGGGCGGCTATGGCGTGGTGATCAACCCGGGCACGCCGCTGGGCTTTGAAATCGCGCCTTCGGGCGTGGGCGAACTGCTCAAGGATTTCGGCTGATCCTGTAGATGCGGGGCTTGCCCCGCATGGCGCCTTTCCGGTAATGCCTCATACGGGGCAAGCCCCGCATCTACGCCCGCGACGATTCCCGCACTACCAGCTTCACCGGGATGCTGATCCCGTCCACCGTCTCGCCCGCGATCAGCGCCAGCAGCTTGTCGACCAGCAACTGGCCGGCCTGGCGGGTGTCCTGCTGCACCGTGGTCAGCGGCGGCGATACCGAGGCTGCCAGCGGGATGTCGTCGAAACCGGTGACTGCCACGTCCCGCGGCACGTTCAGGCCATGCTCGCGCAGGGCGCGCATCGCGCCGATGGCGATCAGGTCGCTGGCCGCGCACACCGCATCGAAACGCTCGCCATCGGCCAGCAGCGCATGGCAGGCGGAATGGCCGGATTCCTCGGTGGTGATGGCGTCGTGCTGCAACGCCGGCTCGACGGCCAGCCCGCGCGCGCGCAACGCCTGCACATGGCCGCGATAGCGCTCTTCAAACTCGGGATAGTGGCTGGAGGCATGGCCGAGGAAGGCGATGCGGCGGCGGCCCTGGTCGAGCAGGTGGGTGGTGATGTCGAACCCACCCTGGAAGTTGTCGCTGCCCACCGACACGCCGGGCTGGCCGGGCAGCGCCGCGCCCCAGCGCACGAAGTGCGTGCCCTGCTCGACCAGCCGTTGCAGGCGCTCGACCGATTCGTGGTAGTCGCCATAGCCGAGCAGGATGATGCCGTCGGCCTTGTTGCTGTCCTCGAAGTCGGCATGCCAGTCGCTGGACAGCTGCTGGAACGACACCAGCAGGTCGTAGCCCTTCAGCGCGCAGGCGCGGGTGATCGAGCCCAGCATCGAGTGGAAGAACGGGTTGATCAGCGAATCGTCCGGGGTCGGGTCCTCGAAGAACAGCAGCGCCAGCGTGCCCGATTGCTGGCAGCGCAGGCTGGAGGCGTTCTTGTCCACCTTGTAGTTGAGCTGCCGGGCGATCTCGAGAATGCGCTTGCGGGTCTCGGCGTTGACCATCGGGCTGCCACGCAGCGCGCGCGACACCGTGGGCTGCGAGACGCCCGCCATGTGCGCGATGTCCAGTGACGTGGCTTTGCCCTTGATGACCATCTTTGCCGGCAGCGTGAAGACGCCGGCCATCATGCCATGTCCGCTGGACAATGGGCCGGATATGCTGCCGGCGTAGGGTTTGGCCGTGTCGCGCCGTCGGCACAGTGCCTTGTTGGGCGGCCGTCGGCCGGTACCGCGGCCGATGCGCTAAGATTCGTCCCCTGTCTCCCCCGTGCCAGTGGCAGGGTGGAATGGATGCGGGCCCGCAGCAGGCCCGGCGCACCCCGGCACACAACGCAAAGAGCGAATCACATGGCCCGCGGCATCAACAAAGTCATCCTGGTCGGCAACCTCGGCAACGACCCGGACGTGAAATACACCCAGAGCGGCATGGCCGTGACCCGCATCAGCCTGGCCACCACCAGCGTGCGCAAGGACCGCGACGGCAACAACCAGGAGCGCACCGAATGGCATCGCGTGGTGTTTTTCGGCAAGCTCGGTGAAATCGCCGGCGAGTACCTGCGCAAGGGCTCGCAGGTCTACGTCGAAGGCGAGCTGCGCTACGACAAGTACACCGGCCAGGACGGCGTGGAGAAGTACAGCACCGACATCGTCGCCAACGAGATGCAGATGCTTGGCGGTCGCGGTGAAGGTGGCGGTGGTGGTGGCTACGGCGGCGACCGCCCGCAGCGCCAGCAGGCCCCGCGCCAGCAGGGCGGCGGCCAAGGTGGCTACGGCAATCAGGAGCAGGGCGGCGGTTACGGCCAGCGCCCGCAGCGCCAGGCTCCGGCCCAGCAGCCGGCCGCGCCGCCGATGGACGACTTCGCCGACGACGACATTCCGTTCTAATTGTCGGCGTCGCAGACGATGCAAACACGAACCCCGGCGCAAGCCGGGGTTCGTGTTTGCGTAGAGCATGGGCGGCTCAACGCGTGCCGCGCATCATCCGCTTGAGCAGCGGCGAGGCCAGCAGCGCGAGCAGGGCGCAGCCCAGGCCGATCCACATCAGCAGCCAGAACAGGTGTTCGTAGCGGGCGGCGGCCTCGGCGAGGTTCATGACTTCGCCCTCGGGTACGTCGATGGCGGCAAGCTTGCCGAACAGCGCGGCCAGCGTCTCGGAGAAGGCGGTGGCGAGGAACCAGGTGCCCATCATCAGGCTGACCACGCGCGGTGCCGCCAGTTGGGTGACCGCCGACAGGCCGACCGGCGACAGGCACATTTCGCCGATTTCGAGGATCAGGTAGGCCAGCACCAGCCACCACACGCTGGCCATCTGCCCGGTGGCGCCGACGTGCTGTGCGGCCAGCGCCAGCGGCACGAACGACAACGCGCCGAACACCAGCCCGAACGAGGACTTCAGCGGCTTGGACGGGTCCAGCCGGCGTTTGTCCAGCCACGCCCACAGCGCGGCGAACAGCGGCGCCAGCAGCACCAGGAACAGTGCGCCGAGGTAGGTCAGCGAGCCGGCGCTCTGCGGCAGCACCAGGCAGTCGCGCACCAGCATCACCAGCATCGCCGCGACGATGATGGCGAACAGCAGGCGCGGCGCGTTCGAGGCCGGGTTGCGGTCGGACAGCCTGGCCGCCACCACGAAGCCCAGCGGCGCCAGCAGCAGCGAGGCGATCGACCACGGCAGCGGGGTGCCGTCGCGCACCACCAGCGCCGGCACCAGATCCTTGGTCAACAGCCGGTCGGTGAAGGTGACCCATGAACCATAGGTCTGCTCGTACAGGGTGAAGAACACCAGCGCCATGAAGATCAGCACCATCAGCGCGATCATCTGCTGGCGCTGCACCGGCGTGCACTGGGTGCCGGTGAACCAGGCGAACCACAGCAGCACGCCGGCCAGCACCACGATCATCAGCATCAGCGCCAGGCTGAGTTCGCCGCCGAGCGCGAATGCGCCATTGGCCGCGGCCCACATCAGCGCCGCCACCGGCAGCACGCCGACCAAGGCGACGGCATAGATCAGCCACTCGCGCGGCAGCCCGGCCACGCGTTCGCGCAGTGTCGCCGGTTGCGGTGGCTCGGCGTGGCCGTGCAGGTATTTCTGCCCCCACAGGAACATCGCCAGCCCGACCAGCATGCCGATGCCGGCCGCGCCGAAGCCGTACTTCCAGCCGTAGGCTTCGCCGAGGAAGCCGCATACCAGCGAGGCGAACAGCGCGCCGAGGTTGATGCCGGCGTAGAACAGCGAGAAGCCCGAGTCGCGGCGCGGGTCGTTTTCCGGGTAGAGCTTGCCGACGATGGTGGAGATGTTGGGCTTGAGAAAGCCCACGCCCATGATGATCAGCGCCAGCGACAGGTAGGTCACGGTCAACGCGGCTTCGTCGCGCACCACCTCGCCTCCGACGCGGGTTGCTTCATGGCCTTCGAATGCCATGCCGACGTGGCCCAGCACCAGCAGGACGCCGCCGAACACCACCGCCTTGCGCATGCCCAGCCAGCGGTCGGCGAGCAGGCCGCCGAACACCGGGATGCAATAGACCAGCCCGCCGTAGGCGCCGAGCAGGTCCAGCCCGGCCTTGTCACCGAACAGGTGGTACTTGGTCAGGTACAACAGCAGCAACGCCTTCATCCCGTAGAAGGAGAAGCGCTCCCACATCTCGGTGAAGAAGCAGACGTAGACGCCCTTGGGATGGCCGAGGAAGTCGTCCGTGCGCGCGGCGGGCAGGGGAATGGCGGACATTGATGAATGCTGGCGGCGGAAAGTCCGCGAGTATAGGCGCGGACCCGCCGCCGGCACCGGGCCGTGGCATGCCCGTGCGCGGCCCTGCCGGCGATTGCCGCATCGCGGCTGGACTTGCCGCGGAGCGGACGCTAGCGTGACGAAGTTTTTTGCCAGCCAGGGATTTTCCCCATGAACAACGCTGCACCCCGGCAGCTCACCTTTCGCGCGGTGCTGCTCGCCGTCGTGCTGGCGGTGATCCTGTCCGCCGCCAATGCCTACCTCGGCCTGTTCGCCGGCCTGACCATCGCCACCGCCATCCCGGCCGCCGTCGTCTCGATGGGCGTGCTGCGCCTGCTCGGTGGCGGCACCATTTTGGAGAACAACATCGTCCAGACCGGCGCCTCGGCCGGCTCGTCGATCGCCGCCGGCGTGATCTTCACCATCCCGGCGCTGGTCATCATGGGCTACTGGCCGGACTTCAAGTACTGGTGGGTGCTGGGCATCGCCGGCCTCGGCGGCTTGCTGGGTGTGCTGTTCTCGGTGCCGCTGCGGCGCTCGATGATTGTCGAGGACCCGCTGCCGTTCCCCGAGGGCAAGGCCGCGGCCGAAGTGCTCAAGGCCGGCGAGAACCCGGGCCCGGGCATGAAGATCCTCGGCGTTTCCGCTGCCATCGGCGGGCTGGTCAAGCTGGCCGCGGCCTCGGGCCTGCGCCTGCTGCCCGATGCATGGACGCAGTCGGCCTACGTCGGCGGCTCCAAGGTCACCGCCTTCATCGGCACCAACCTGTCGCCGGCGCTGCTGGGCGTGGGTTACATCGTCGGCCTGAACGTCGGCATCGTGGTGGTGTCCGGCTCGATCCTGTCCTGGCACATCGCCATTCCGCTGTACCAGGCGTTCTTCATCGACGGCAACCCGGCGCTGGCCGGTGCCATCGCCGATGCCGGCGCCAGTGATGCGGCGTTTGCCATCTGGGGCTCGCAGATCCGCTACCTCGGTGTGGGCGCGATGCTGATCGGCGGCGTGTGGACGCTGTTCTCGCTGCGCAAATCGCTGCTCAAGGGCATCAAGAGCGGCTTCGCCGCCGCGCGCAAGAGCGCCGGCTCGGTGCAACTGGCCGAGACCGAGCGCGACCTGCCGATGAAGTGGATGCTGGTGGCGCTGGTGGCCTTCACCCTGCCGCTGCTGGGCCTGTACCAGGCCATCGTCGGGCAGTGGCATGTGAGCATTCCGATGACGATCATCATGATCGTGGCCGGTTTCCTGTTCGTGTCGGTGTCGGCCTACCTGGCCGGCCTGATCGGCTCGTCCAACAACCCGGTGTCGGGCATCACCATCTCCACCATCCTGTTCGCCTCGGCGGTGCTGGTGCTGCTGATGGGCCGAGACTCGGCGCTGGGCCCGGTGGCGGCGATCATGATCGGCGCGGTGGTGTGCTGCGCGGCCGCGGTGGGCGGTGACAACCTGCAGGACCTCAAGGCCGGCTACCTGGTCGGTGCCACGCCGTGGAAGCAGCAGCTGATGCTGGGCATCGGCGCGTTCTCCTGCGCGCTGATCATGGCGCCGGTGCTGAACCTGCTGGCCCATGCCTACGGCATCGGTGCGCCGACCGCCGAACATCCCAATGCGCTGGCCGCACCGCAGGCCAACCTGATGGCCTCGGTGGCGCGCGGCCTGTTCGGTGGCGAGCTGCCGTGGGCCATGATCGCCCTGGGCACCGGCGTCGGCGCGGTCATCATCGCCATCGACGAATGGCTGAAGAAGACCGGCAAGCGCTTCCGCGTGCCGGTGCTGGCCGCGGCCATCGGCATCTACCTGCCGCTGGAGCTGATGGTGCCGATCTTCCTCGGCGGCCTGCTGGCGCACCTGGTCGAGCGTTTCCACAAACTCAAGCCCGACGACGAGGACGGCCGCGACCGCGTGCACCGCCCGGGCGTGCTGTTCGCCGCCGGCCTGATCACCGGCGAGGCGCTGATGGGCATCGCCATCGCGATCCCGATCGTGGCCAGCGGCCGTGGCGACGTGCTGGCGGTGCCGCTGGGCGGCTTCGCCGGTACCTGGGCCGGGCTCTCGGCCTGGGTGGGATTGTTCGTGCTGTTCCTGGTCGGCCTGCTGCTGTACCGGATCGGCAAGAAGGGCGAGCAGGCGTGATGGGGCGAGGAACGAGTGGAGAGGAGCGAGGAACGAGTGAAAGCAAGGTCGAAGCAATGACCGCGCGTTTGCCGTTGTTCCTGCGCTTTCTCGTTCCTCGCTCCTCTCCACTCGTTCCTCGTTCCAAAGCATGACTTCATGCCTTTGCATGGCGGCAAGGCCGCCACCTACCATCCGTTTTTCGCTCTTTCCGGGGAGATAACCCATGAAGCTCCGTCACGCCCTGCTGCCGTTGTGCCTGCTTGCCGCGCTGCCCACGCTGGCCAATGCGCGCGGTTTCGAAGTCCGCGACATGGTCAAGCTGGACCGCGTGTCCGCGCCGCTGCTCACCGCCGAGGGCGCGCAGGTGATCTTCGCCAAGCGCGTCGTCGATGCCGACCTGAAGGCCAGCAGCAGCCTGTGGATCCGCGACCTGCGCACCCGCGACATGGCGCCGCCGAAGCAGCTCACCCCGGCAGGCTGGAGCGTCAATTCGGCCTCGCTGTCGGCCGATGGCCGCACCGTGTATTTCCTCAGCGGCAAGAACGGCAGCCAGCAGCTGTATGCGATGCCGGTGGCTGGCGGTACGCCGCGCCAGCTGACCGATTTCGCGCTGGACGTGGACGGCTACCATGTCTCGCCGCAGGACGACCGCGTGCTGTTCAGCACCGCCGCGTTCCAGGACTGCGGCTCGGACCTGGGCTGCACCGCCGCGCGCCTGAAGGAGCGCGAGGCGGCGAAGAACAGCGGCGTGGTGTTCGACAGCATGTTCGTGCGCCATTGGGACACCTGGGCCGACGGTCGCCGCAACACCCTGTTCGTGGCGCCGCTGCCGGCTGCCGGCGCAGGCCCGGTGAAGGGTGCTTCGGCGATCAGCGCCACCCTGGCCGGCGACGCGCCATCCAAGCCGTTCGGCGGCAATGACGATTTCATGTGGTCGCCGGATGGCACCTCGGTGGTCGCCAGCATTCGCGTGGCCGGCAATGAAGAGCCGTGGTCGACCAATTTCGACCTGTACCGGCTCGATGCCGCCGGCAAGAAAGCACCGGTCAACCTGACCGCCGGCAACCCGGCGTGGGACGCCGGCCCGGTGTTCAGCGCCGACGGCAAGACCCTGTACTACCGCGCGATGAAGCGCCCGGGCTTCGAGGCCGACCGCTTCGGCCTGATGGCGCTGGATCTGGCCAGCGGCAAGCTGCGCGAGATTGCCCCGCAATGGGACCGCTCGGCCGACGGCATCACCTTGTCCGCCGATGGCAGCACCATCTACACCACCGCGCAGGACATGGGCGAGCACCCGCTGTTTGCGGTGAAGGTCGCCGATGGCGCGGTCACCAAGGTGGCCGGCGAGGGCAGCATCACCGCCTTCGAGGTTGCCGGTGACGCACTGGCTTTCACCCGCAACAGCCTGCAGAGCAACGACCAGGTGCTGGTCGCCTCGCTCTCGCAGATCGACGAATTCCAGCGCCAGCGCGCCGACGGCCAGTCCGTGGCCGGCCCGTACCGCGCCATCACCCCGGCCGTCACCGACCTGCTCAAGGACGTGCGCATGGGCGAGTTCGAGCAATTCAGCTTCAAGGGCTGGAACGACGAAACCGTGCACGGCTACGTGGTCAAGCCGCACGACTACGAAGAAGGCAAAAAGTACCCGGTGGCGTTCCTGATCCACGGCGGCCCGCAGGGCAGCTTCGGCAACGGCTGGAGCTACCGCTGGAACCCGCAGACCTACGCCGGGCAGGGCTACGCCGTGGTGATGGTCGACTTCCACGGTTCCACCGGCTACGGCCAGGCCTTCACCGACGCGATCAGCCAGCACTGGGGCGACCGCCCGCTTGAGGATTTGCAGAAGGGTTGGGTCGCGGCGCAGCAGCAGTACGGCTTCCTCGACGGTGACAGGGCCTGCGCGCTGGGCGCCAGCTACGGCGGCTTCATGGTCAACTGGATCGCCGGCAACTGGAACGGGCCGTGGAAGTGCCTGGTCAACCACGACGGCGTGTTCGACCAGCGCGCGATGGGTTATGCCACCGAGGAACTGTGGTTCACCGAGTGGGAGCAGGGCGGTACGCCGTATGACGTCCCGCAGAACTACGAGAAGTTCAACCCGGTCAACCACGTCGCCAACTGGAGCAAGCCGATGCTGGTGGTGCAGGGCCAGCAGGACTTCCGCATCCCGGTGGAGCAGGGCCTGGCGACCTTCACCGCGCTGCAGCGCAAGGGCATCGAATCGAAGCTGCTGTACTTCCCGGACGAGAACCACTGGGTGCTCAAGCCGCACAACAGCATCCAGTGGCATGACACTGTCAACGCCTGGCTGAAGCAGCATATCGGCCAGTAAGCTGCACACAGGACGCGCCGGCAACGGCGCGTCTTTTCTTCCGCGACGCGGGCCAGTCGGCACGTGTTTCGTGCTACCGGATTCGATCGACAGGAGCGGGCTTGATGCCGACCGAAAGCAATACCTCCCTCATCACCAACGACATCGTCGGCCTCGGTCTGATCGCCGCGACGCTGGCGCTGATCTTCTGGCTGGCCAGCGGGCCGACACCCTTCTGGAAGAAGTTCTTCGCCTGGGTGCCGGCGCTGCTGCTGTGCTACTTCGTGCCGGCCATCTACAACACCGCCGGCATCATCGACGGCCACGGCACCAGGCTGTACAACCCGATCGCCCGTGACGTGCTGCTGCCGGCGGCGCTGGTGCTGCTGACCCTGTCCATCGACCTGAAGGGCATCATCCGCCTCGGGCCGAAACTGCTGCTGATGTTCGTCACCGGTACCGCGGGCATCGTGCTGGGCGCGGCGGTGTCGTTCCAGATCATGAAGTTCATCCACCCGCAGACCGTGGCCGGCGATACCTGGGCCGGCATGGCCGCGCTGGCCGGCAGCTGGATCGGCGGCGGCGCCAATATGGCCGCCATGCGCGAGACCTTCAACGTCGATGCCACCACCTTCGGCCAGTTCGCGGTGGTGGACGTGGCCTGCGCCAGCCTGTGGATGGCGGTGCTGCTGTGGCTGGCCGGACGCTCGCCGGCCATCGACGCGCGCACCGGTGCCGACACCTCGGCGATCGACGACATGAAGCGCCGCATCGCCGAGTACGAGGCGAAGCGCGCGCGCAACCCGAGCCTGACCGACCTGATGGTGATCGTCGGCGTCGGCCTGGGCGTGGTCGGGCTGGCGCATGCGCTGGCGGTGCCGCTGGCGGAGTGGTTCGGTACCAATGTCAGCTGGGCGGCCAAGGCCTCGCTGAACTCGGCTTTCGTCTGGGTGGTGATGCTTTCCACCATCATCGGCCTGCTGCTGAGCTTCACCCCCGTGCGCAACCTGGAAGCGGCCGGCGCCTCGAAGATCGGTACGTTGTTCCTGTATTTCCTGATCGCCTGCATCGGCATGCAGATGGACCTGCTGTCGCTGGCCGACCGGCCGTGGCTGTTCCTGCTGGGCGTGATCTGGATGGGTGTGCATATCGGCCTGCTGTACCTGATGGGCCGGTTGCTGCGCACGCCGCTGTTCTTCTTCGCCATCGGCTCGCAGGGCAACATCGGTGCGGCCGCCTCGGCGCCGGTGGTGGCCGCGGCCTTCCACCCGACGCTGGCGCCGGTGGGCGTGCTGCTGGGCACGGTGGGTTACGCCACCGGCACCGTCATCGCCTACATGACCGGGCTGATGCTCAAGTGGATGGCCGGCGCGTAGGGCCGCTGCCCGCAGGTCGGGTTACGCCCCCGACCACCTGCTTGCGTAGGTGCGGGGCTTGCCCCGCACGTGGCTTTCCCGGTGAAGCCCCATGCGGGGCAAGCCCCGCATCTACATGAAGAGAAGGCCGCCTTTCGGCGGCCTTCCGTGTTCTGCATCATTGTCGGCTCAGCAGCAGCGGAACCCGCCCCTGCCGCCGAAGCGCGCTTCCTGACGCTCGCGGAAGAAGGTCTTGTAGTCCATGACCTCGCGGTCCGGGTGCTTTTCCTGCATGTGCCGCACGTAGTTGTCGTAGTCCGGTACGCCACAGCACAGCCGCGCGGTCTGCACCAGGCGCCGCCAAGTACGGCGGAACGCCTGGTGCTGGCCGACAGGGACCAGCGCGGTACCCATTACAGGTCCACCTCGTGCGGCTTCAGCGCCACGTAAGGGGTTTCATGGTCGGTGCGCACCGGCGAGCGGCGCGCGGCGGCGATGGTCTTGATCGAATACACCAGTACCGCGAACACCACGAACAGGAACAGCGCGGTGAGCCCGGCATTGATGTAGTTGTTGACCATCACCTGCTGCATCTGGTCGAAGTCCTTCGACGGCGGCAGCAGGTTGCCGGCGGCGATGGCGTCGCGGTACTTGTGCGCCTGGGCCAGGAAACCCACCGCCGGCTCGTCGGAGAAGATCTTGATGAAGCCGGCGGCGGTGGTGCAGATCAGCAGCCAGATCGCCGGGATTACCGGCACCCATGCGTACTTCTCCTTCTTGGCCTTGAACAGCACCACGGTGCACAGCAGCAGCGCCACGCCGGCCAGCATCTGGTTGGCGATGCCGAACAGCGGCCACAGCATGTTGATGCCGCCCAGCGGGTCGGTCACGCCCTGGTACAGGAAGTAGCCCCACAGCGCGACGCAGCCGCCGGTGGCGATGAAGCTGGCCACCCACGAGTCGGTGCGGCGCAGCGCCGGCACGAAGTTGCCCAGCAGGTCCTGCAGCATGAAGCGGCCGGAGCGGGTGCCGGCGTCCACCGCGGTGAGGATGAACAGCGCCTCGAACAGGATCGCGAAGTGGTACCAGAACGCCATCATGCCGTCGCCCGGCAGCACTGCGTGCAGGATCTGGGCGATGCCCACCGCCAGCGTCGGCGCGCCGCCGGCGCGCGAGAGGATGGTGTTCTCGCCGATCTCGGTGGCGGTGGCGGTGAGCTGCTCGGGCGAGATCGCGAAGCCCCAGTTGCTGACCACCTGCGCGGCGTTGGCCACGTCGGTGCCGATGATGGCGGCCGGGCTGTTCATCGCGAAATAGATGCCCGGCTCGATGATCGAGGCGGCTACCATCGCCATGATCGCCACGAACGACTCCATCAGCATGCCGCCATAGCCGATGTAGGCGGCGTGGCCCTCGTTGGCCAGCAGCTTGGGCGTGGTGCCCGAGCTGATCAGCGCGTGGAAGCCGGACACCGCGCCGCAGGCGATGGTGATGAACAGGAACGGGAACATGCTGCCCTTCCACACCGGGCCGGTGCCGTCGGTGAACTGGGTCAGCGCCGGCATCTTCAGCTCCGGCATCACGATCAGGATGCCGATCGCCAGGCCGACGATGGTGCCGATCTTGAGGAAGGTGGACAGGTAGTCGCGCGGGGCCAGCAGCAGCCACACCGGCAGCACCGCGGCGACGAAGCCGTAGCCGATCAGCATCCAGGTGATCTGGGTGCCGGTGAAGGTGAACATCGGCCCCAGCACCGGGTCGGCCGCGACCCGGCCGCCATACCAGATCGCCGCCAGCAGCAGCACCAGGCCGACGACCGATATCTCGCCGATCTTGCCGGGCCGCACGTAGCGCATGTACAGGCCCATCAGGATCGCGATGGGCATCGTCGCGATGACCGTGAACATGCCCCACGGGCTGCCTTCCAGTGCCTTGACCACGATCATCGCCAGCACCGCGAGGATGATGATCATGATCATGAACACGCCGAACAGGGCGATGGTGCCGGGTATCTGCCCCATCTCCTCGCGTACCAGGTCGCCGAGCGAGCGGCCGTTGCGGCGGCTGGAGATGAACAGGATCATGAAGTCCTGCACCGCACCGGCCAGCACCACGCCGGCGATCAGCCACAGTGTGCCGGGCAGGTAACCCATCTGCGCGGCCAGCACAGGGCCGACCAGCGGGCCGGCGCCGGCGATTGCGGCGAAGTGGTGGCCGAACAACACGTGCTTGTTGGTCGGCACGTAATCCAGACCGTCGTTGTTGATTACCGCAGGGGTGGCGCGGGTCGGGTCAACGCCCAGCACCTTGTTGGCGATGAACAGCCCGTAGTAGCGGAACGCGACCAGGTACAGCGATACCGTTGCGGCCACGATCCACAGTGCGTTGATGTGTTCGCCGCGGCGCAGTGCCACGACGCCCAGGCAGCATGCGCCGATCAGGGACAGCACTGCCCATCCGGCCTTTGAGAAACCTTTCATCGAGTCACCTCGGGGGGGAACCGCAGCAAGGGTCGCTCCCGCGGTGGCCGGGGGTCAACGACGGCCGCCGTTTCGCGGATGCAACTTTGGTCGTAGACCGGGGTGCCGGCGTGGCTGAATGCGCGGACGACGGTGCCGGTACCGGAACGATCGGTTGCATTGCCGGAACTTGGCGTTGCCTGCCGCTGCCACCATCGTTCCGTCATTCCCAGGCAAGGATGGAGCATGAACGAGCGCAATCCCACACGCGTGCAGCGCATCATCCGCGGCATGCCCACCTCCGACGGCGCCGGCGTGCGCCTGACCCGGGTGATCGGCAGCCCGGCGCTGCCGGAGCTGGATCCGTTCCTGCTGCTGGACGAATTCGGCACCGACCGCCCGGAGGACTACATCGCCGGTTTCCCGGAGCACCCGCACCGCGGCTTCGAGACGGTCACCTACATGCTCGACGGGCGCATGCGCCACCGCGACAACCACGGCAACGAAGGACTGCTCACGCCCGGCAGCGTGCAGTGGATGACCGCCGGCCGCGGGCTGGTGCATTCGGAGATGCCCGAACAGGAAGCCGGGCGCATGCGCGGCTTCCAGCTGTGGGTGAACCTGCCGGCGCGGGAGAAGATGACCGCGCCGCGTTACCAGGAATATGCACCCGGACGCATTCCGCGCATCGAGCCTGCCGCGGGCGTGGCGGTCAAGGTGATCGCCGGGCAGGTGGGTGCCACGCAGGGGCCGATCGTGCAGCCGGCCACCGGGCCGCTGTACCTCGACGTGGAGCTGGCGGCGGGGCGCGGCTGGTCGTATCTGCTGCCGGAGGGCCACAACGCCTTCGCCTACGTGTTCGAGGGCGGGCTGGTGCTGGGCGAGGGCGAAGCCGCGCGTGAGGTGGGCCGGCAGGAGCTGGCGGTCCTCGGCGGCGGCAACGACCTGCGCCTGCAGGCGGGCGAGGAGGACGCGCGGCTGATCCTCGTCGCCGGGCGCCCGCTGCGCGAACCGGTCGCGCGGCATGGGCCGTTCGTGATGAACACCCGCCAGGAACTGATGCAGGCCTTCGTCGATTACCAGGAAGGGCGCTTCTGACGGGAAACCAGGTGCCCGATTGCAGGAGCAACGTGAGTCGCGACTGGGGCATTCCCATGATGCCGGTCGTGATCCATGTCGGGTCGGTGACCGGAAGTCAGGCCTGCCGGCTTACTCCCCGGCGAGGTTCATCGTGCCGTCGCTCAGGTTGCCGGTCAGCTGCTGCAGCGTGGCCAGCTCGTTGGTGTCGGCCGCGTCGATCCAGATCTGCGCGTAGTGGTTCTTTGCCAGCTTGACGGCGGTGATGCGCCGCGATTCCAGCCCGGGCAGATCACGGCCGCCCATGTCGGGGTGGTACCAGTACAGTGATTCGCCGGAGAAGCTGCCTTTCTCGGCACGCAGGTTGCGGCTCATTACCAGATCCGGGTCACGCGCGGTCAGCATCAGGTTCAGCACGGTGCGGCCGTCTTCGGTGGCGGCCTTGCACAGCACGAAGTCGCTTTGCGCCTGCGCTTCCCATTGCAGGCCGCTGCCCGGTGGCAGCTGCGGGCACTGGCCCGCCTGCTGGGCGTTGGCGCTGCCGGCCAGCAGCAGCGAACAGGCAAGGATACGGACGGATTTCACCATGCATTCCCCCAAGCACCGGCCGTGGTGGCGGACGGTGGTCATGTCGTCTGTCTGAGTTGGATCCCGCCGCGGGCCCTGTTCCCCGGCCCGATGCGCGCGTCCCCGTTGCGCGCCGGCAGTGTTTTCACGGTATTACAAAAATGCGGCCGCTGACAAACGCAGGCGTGGCGACGGCCCCGGACGGGACCGACGCTTTCGTGCGCGGGATGTGGCTTCAGCGGTTCTCGTTGCCGATCCACCTGCAGGCGATGCCGCCGATCAACGCGCCCAGGAACGGGGCCACCCAGAACAGCCACAGTTGGCCGATCGCGCCGGGGCCGGCGAACAGTGCCACCGCGGTCGAGCGGGCCGGATTCACCGAGGTATTGGTGACCGGGATGCTGATCAGGTGGATCAGGGTCAGCGCAAGGCCAATGGCGATGGGGGCGAAGCCGGCCGGCGCCTTGCCGTGGGTGGCACCCATGATCACCACCAGGAACATCGCGGTCATCACCACTTCGCACAGGAACGCGGCGGCCACGCTGTAGCCGCCCGGCGACAGCGCGCCGTAGCCGTTGCTGGCGAACGCGCCGGCCTGGCTGCCGTCGATGGCGAAGCCGGGCTGGCCCTGCGCGATCTGCAGCAGAATGAAGCCCGCAAGGATGCCGCCCAGCACCTGCACGACGATGTAGGGCAGCAGGTCCTTGGCGGCGAAGCGCCCGCCGGCCCACAGGCCAAGGCTGACCGCCGGGTTGAAGTGGGCGCCGGAAACATGCCCGAACGCATAGGCGCCGGTCAGCACGGTCAGGCCGAACGCCAGCGCCACGCCGTGGAAGCCGATGCCGAGCGGATTGCCGTCGCCGCCGAACTTGGCGGCCAGCACCGCGCTGCCGCAGCCGCCCAGGACCAGCCAGAAGGTGCCGAGGAACTCGGCCGCCAGTCGTTTCCCCATGTTCATGTGTCGTGTTTCCCCGGAAGGCCCCCAAGCGGGCATGGCGAACAGTACGGGAATCGCGGTGGGCAGCGCGTTTTGAAAGCGTTAACGGGAGCGGTGCCGCCGGAGATGCGAAGGTGCAGGGGCATCAGAACGGCGGCAGCGGGATGGACTCCTTGTCGTCGCCGGGAATGGTGCCGAAGCGGCCGTCGCGCCAGTCGTCCTTGGCCTGCTCGATGCGTTCCTTCGAACTGGACACGAAGTTCCACCACAGGTGGCGCGGGCCATCCAGCGGCTCGCCGCCCATCAGCATCGCCTTGACCGGGGTCTTGGCGCGCAGCCGGCCACGCGCGCCGGCTGCGGGAATGACCAGGTGCATGGCGGGGATGTCGGTGCCGTCGAGCTGGGCCTCGCCTTCGAGCACGTAGAGCGAGCGCTCGGCGTGGGTGGTGTCCAGGTCGATCTCGGCCCCGGCGTCCAGGTCGATGGCGACGTTGAGGGTGTCGGCGAACACCCGCACCGGCGATTCCTCGCCGTAGGCACGGCCGGCGATCACCCGCAGCCAGGCGCCGTCGCGGCGCTGCTGCGGCAGTTGCGCTGCGCTGAAGTGGTGGAACTCCGGCGCGGTTTCCTCGTGCGCCTTCGGCAGCGCCACCCAGGTCTGCATGCCGTGCAGCGGGTGGTCGTGCTCGCGCTCGGGCGGCGGCGTGCGTTCGGAATGGGCGATGCCGCGGCCGGCGGTCATCCAGTTGACGTCGCCGGGGCGGATGACCTGTTCCGAGCCGAGCGTGTCGCGGTGGCCGATGGCGCCGGACCACAGGAAGGTGACCGTCGCCAGGCCGATGTGCGGGTGCGGGCGTACGTCGATGCCCCGGCCGGGGGCGAACACCGCCGGGCCCATGTGGTCCACGAACACGAACGGGCCGACGCTGCGTGCCTGCAGCGTCGGCACCGCACGGCGTACCTGGAAGCCGCCGAGGTCATGGACGCGCGGGTTGATGATCGTGGTCATGGCCAGGCTCCGTGGGCGTGAACCGGCAGGATGGCATGCATGGCGCGCCACTGTCGGCAACGGCGGCATGACGGAATGTTGCGCCGTGTGTCTCAGCGGCGCTGGTCGCGGCGCGAGGCGAGGCGGTCGGCCAGCCGGGTCGGTTCCGGCAGGCGGTAGCCGGCCAGACAGGCCAGCACCAGTGGCAGGCAGGCCTCCACCGAGACGCGGTGGCCCGGCGAGATGAACAGCGGATTGCAGCGCGGCTTGCTGCGCAGCACCCAGCCGACCTGCCGGCCACGGTGGCGCAGCGGCGCATGGTCGCCGCGCAGCGGGCCGGGTTCGTCGTGGTCGCCGACCAGCCGGCTCTTGCCCACGCCGATGCTGGGCAAACCGGTCAGCACGCCCAGGTGCGCGGCGATGCCAAGCCCGCGCGGATGGGCGATGCCGTGCCCGTCCACCAGCACCAACTGTGGTTGTTCCGGCAGTTGCCGCAGCGCCTGCAACACCGCCGGCAGCTCGCGGAAGCTGAGCAGGCCGGGGATGTAGGGCAGGGCGGTGGGCAAGCGCGCCAGCGTCGATTCGCGTGCTTGCAGGCTGGGGCCATCGACCAGCACCGCCACCGAGCGGGTGGTGCGGCCCTCGTCCTCGAAGCCGCTGTCGACCCCGGCCACGCGTTGCGGCAGGCCGGGCAGGTGATCGTGCAGGTCCACCTGCGCCGCCAGTTCGGTCTGCATGCGGCGCAGTTCGGCCAGGGTGGCGGGAGCGACATCGGCGGCGGCGTGGAAGTGCATGCGCGCAGCCTGCCACTATTGCCGGAGCCGTGGCGTGCAGGCGGGTCCACGGCACGATGCGGCTACAATCGACCGGTTGCCTTCCCCACGACCGGAGACCCCGCAGTGACCCGCAAACTAGTGCTGTTGCGCCACGGCCAGAGCCAGTGGAACCTCGATAACCGCTTCACCGGCTGGGTGGACGTGGAACTGACCGCGCAGGGCCGTGCCGAGGCTGCTGCTGCCGGCCGGTTGATGAAGGAGGAGGGGCTGCAGTTCGACGTCGCCCATACCTCGGTGCTCAAACGTGCCATCCACACCCTGCAGGGCGCGCTGGCGGAGCTGGACCAGGACTGGCTGCCGGTCAGCAAGAGCTGGCGCCTGAACGAGCGCCAATACGGCGGCCTGCAGGGGTTGGACAAGGCCGAGACCGCGGCGAAGCACGGCGAGGAGCAGGTCAAGGTATGGCGCCGTTCCTACGACATCCCGCCGCCGCCGATGGAGCTGGAAGACCCCGGCCACCCCAGCCATGACCGCCGCTACGCCGGGCTGGACCGCAACGCGCTGCCGGCCACCGAGTCGCTGGCGACCACGCTCGAGCGCGTGCTGCCGTACTGGTTCGACGCCATCGCCCCGCAGCTGAAGGACGGCAAGACCGTATTGGTCACCGCCCACGGCAACTCGCTGCGCGCGCTGTACAAGTACCTCAACGGCGTGAGCCGGGAGGAGATCCTCGAATTGAACATCCCCACCGGCATCCCGCTGCTGTTCGAGCTCGACAACGAGCTGGGCGTGCAGTCGTTCCGCTATCTGGGTGACCCGGAAGCGGCGAAACGGGCCGCCGAGGCCGTGGCCAACCAGGGCAAGGCGAAGTAACCCTGCCATCCCGTGGCAGCTCCGACACCCGGCCCCGGCCGGGTGTTTTCGTTTGCGGGGCGTGGACAGGAGCGGTGGTGCAGCGGTGGACAGTGATGTGAATTTTCTTGAAAATCGAGAACCATTCGCATCTAATAACGCCTCTCAATCAATCGGCATGCCTCCTGGTACGCCGCACCGGCAATCGAAAAGGCCACTCCCCGCATGTCCCCGAATCGTCCCCTCCGCGCGCAGCGCGCGTCCGTTGCTGCTTCCCGCCCGTTGACCGCCGGTACCCTCGCACTGGCCATCGGCATCGCCCTGGCCGGCCTGCCGCTGGTGGCATCGGCCGATGGCGCGCCCGGCGGCGCCAGCGCCACCGACCTGGACGCGGTGCTGGTCGTGGCCCATCGCGCCGAGCGGGTCAGCAGCGGCGCCACCAACCTCGATCTGGCGATCAAGGACACCCCGCAGTCGATCAGCGTGGTCAACAGCGAGCAGATGCGGCAGTTCGGCGCCGACAGCGTCAACCAAGCGCTGAGGCTGGCCACCGGCATCCAGGTGGACGAGTGGGAAACCAACCGCACCAGCTACAGCGCGCGCGGCTTCGACATCCTCAACACCCAGATCGATGGCGTCGGCCTGCCCAACGGCTGGGGTGTCGCCACTGGCGCCACCGACACCTTCGGCTACGAGAAGGTGGAAGTGATCCGCGGCGCCAACGGCCTGCTCACCGGCGTCGGCAATGCCGCCGGCACCATCAACTACGTGCGCAAGCGCCCGACCAACGAGCGCCAGGGTTCGCTGGGCGTCAGCTACGGCTCGTGGGGCACCACCCGCGCCGAAGTCGATTACTCGACCCCGTTCACTGCCGATGGCAGCTGGGCCGGGCGCGTGGTGGCCGCGCACGAGGACGGCGATTCCTGGCTGCGTGCCAACGAAAACACCCGCAACTACTTCTACGGCGTGGTCGATGGCCAGATCGGCGAGAACGGCACCCTGACCCTCGGCTATTCGTACCAGCGGGCCAAGTCCGACGGCATCATGTGGGGCGCGCTGGCGTTCATGAACAGCGACGGTACCCAGTCCGAGTGGCCGACCAGCGCCTCGACCACGCAGGACTGGACCTACTGGAACACCACCACCCACAACGCCTTCGCCGAATACACCCACCGGCTTGGCGCGGACTGGCAGCTGAAGGCGTCGTACAACTACCGCCGCGCCACCGGTGACGAGAAGATGTTCTATGCCTATGACGGGCTTGGCACCGGCCTCGACCCGGCCACCGGCCTGGGCCTGGTCGGCTACCCGTGGGGTGGCAGCGACAAGGCCACCACCCACCTGGGCGCGGTGACGCTCAAGGGCTACTTCCAACTGTTCGGCCGTGACCAGGAAGTCATGCTGGGCGCGAGCCTTGCCAAGAGTGAGACGAACAGCTGGGAGCGGAGTGCGGACTTCTCCTCGCCGGCCTGGGGCGCATTGCCGGCGTTCCCGTATGCCCCCGATGCCATCCCCGAGCCGGACTGGAGCGATGCTTCGCAGTATTCGGCGCTGAACCAGCACCTGAAGCGCGCCTACGGTGCCACCCGGATAGCGCTGAGCGACCGCCTGAAGGCCATCGTCGGCGCCAACTACGCCCAGTACCGCCGCGATGGCTGGTCCTACGCACTCACCTTCGACCAGACCACCAGCCACACCAGCCCCTACGGCGGCCTGACCTTCGACTTCAACGAGCATGTGCTCGGCTACGTCAGCTACTCGGACATCTACCAGCCGCAGGACCAGGTGGATGCCAACGACCGCTACCTCGACGCCAGCAAGGGCGTGAACTACGAGGCCGGCATCAAGGCCGACTGGCTGGACCAGCGCCTGCAGCGCTGGTCCAGCCAGGCGGCGTCGAACAGGTCGCGGCCGCCTGGCTGGACCAGCGCCTGCTGACCACGCTGGCGGTGTTCAAGGCCGACCAGGACGGGCTGGCCACGCCGACCGGCCAGTACAACCAGTACGGCCAGTCGATCTATGCCCCGGTGGACGTGCGCTCCAAGGGCGTCGAGCTGGAGGCGGTCGGCAAGCTGGGCGACAACCTCGACCTGGTACTCGGCTACACCGCGCTGAAGCTGGACGGCCTCAACGGCAGCGACACCTATTCGTGGGTGCCGCGGCGTACCGCCAACCTGTTGCTCAGTGGCCGTCTGCCCGCTTACGAGGCGCTGTCGCTGGGCGTCGGCGGGCGCTGGCAGAGCGTGATCTCCAACGTGGAGTCCAGCGGCTACCGCGTGCGCCAGGACAGCTACGCGGTGTTCAATGCCTTCGCCGCCTGGGACTTCCTGCCCAACGCCACGCTGCAGCTCAACGCCAACAACATCACCGGCGAGAAGTACATCAACACCTTGCGTTACAGTGGCTATTACGGCGCCCCGCGCAACTACACGCTGAGCCTGAACTGGCGGTTCTGACCGCCCTTTCCTCCGCGCCGACACCAGCCTGAAGCCATGTCACGCATGTCCACATTCGCCACCACCCTCAGCTCGCCACGCCTGCGGCTGGCTTCACGGCTAGCCGCCGCGGTGTTCGGCGGCTACGCCTTCACCTGGGGCTTCATCGCCGCGGCGATGGCCCTGCTGTTCAAGGCCGGGATGGAGTTCCACGATGCCGAGTTCCTCGCCAGCGCAGTGGGCCTGCTGTTGTTCCTGGTGCTGTTCCTGAATGTCGTTGCCAGCCGTCGTCGGCTGGCGCTGGTCTGGCTGGCGCTGGTCGGTGGTGGCGCAGCGCTGGCCGTGGTCGGTTCGCTGGTGCAGGCCAGCGTGGCTTGAGCGACATGCAGCAGGGAGAATCCATCATGTTCCAGAGTTTCCGCCAGGTCATGGCCTGGTTGCATACGTGGTTCGGCCTGGTGCTGGGCTTCGTGCTGATGGCCGCGTTCTTCTTCGGCGCACTGTCGGTGTTCGACCGCGAGATCGACCGCTGGTCGATCCCGGCCAGCCGCTTCGAGCCGCAGCCGATGCCGTCGTTCGACCAGGTGCTGCGACCGGCGTTCGAGCGCATGCAGCCGTTGCCGGCGGTGGTGGACGCGATGCGTCCGCGGGTGGACGGGCCGATGCCCGAGCATTTCGACACCGTGGCCTACTGGAGCGCCTACACCACCCACCGCGACCCGGTGCTGGCGCTGTATGCCGGCTACCAGATACCGGGGGCGAAGGACCCGGAAGACGTGGTCTGGGGCGAAGCCACCATCGATCCGCGTGACGGCCGGGTGCTGCCCAACGACCAGCTCAAGATCGGCAGCGGCTTTTTCTACCCGCTGCACTACAGCCTGACCTTGGACTGGAAGAATCTCGGCTTCTGGGTTGTCGGCTTCTCGGCGCTGATGATGCTGGTCGCGCTGGTCAGCGGCGTGGTCATGCACCGCAAGCTGTTCCGCGAGCTGTTCACCTTCCGCCCCGGCAAGGCACGGCTGCGCAGCGTGCTGGACCTGCACAACCTCACCGGCGTGGTGGCGTTGCCGTTCCACTTCTTCTTCGCCTTCACCGGGCTGGTGATCTTCGCCAGCACCTATTACTTCCCGATCGGCCACACCCAGCTGCACGAGCTGCACGAAAAGCACGAGGCGCAGGAGCTGGGCCTGCCGCATGGCCGTGCCGGGGTGCCGGCCGGACTGGCCAACGTCGATGCAATGGTGGCCGAGGCGCAGCAGCGCTGGGAGGCGCGCGGCATGGCCGGCGACGTCGGCTTCCTGGTGCTGCAGCACGTCGGCGACGCCAATGGCTACGTCAGCATCTACCGCGCCGGCACCGACCGCATCGCGCTGGTCGGGCAGG
Source organism: uncultured Stenotrophomonas sp. (assembly GCA_900078405.1). Taxonomy (NCBI): domain Bacteria; kingdom Pseudomonadati; phylum Pseudomonadota; class Gammaproteobacteria; order Lysobacterales; family Lysobacteraceae; genus Stenotrophomonas; species uncultured Stenotrophomonas sp. The sequence goes on from FLTS01000001.1 coordinate 517,749, forward strand.
GCATCCACTTCAAGGCGTCCACCGGCCAGCTGCTGCGCGAGGACCCGCCGGCCAGCGCGGTCGGCCGCATCAACGAGTTCCTCACAGGCCTGCACCTGCAGCATTTCCGCCACTGGCTGCTGCGCTGGCTGTACGTGTTCGGTGGGCTGGCTGGCTGCGTCTGCATCGCCACCGGCTTCGTGTTCTTCGTCGAGAAGCGCAAGCGCCAGCACGCCAGGCAAGGCAGCCAGGGCGTGCGCGTGGTCGATGCGCTGGCCGTGGCCACGGTGACCGGCATGGTCGTGGCCACGCTGGGCCTGCTGGTCGCCAACCGGCTGCTGCCCGAGACCTTGCCGATGCGCGGGGATTGGGAGCGCTACGCGTTCTGGGGGTGCTGGCTGTTGGCGCTGCTGCATGCGGCATGGCGCAGCGCGCCGGTCGCGCGTGGCCTGCCCAACCCGGCCTGGCGCGAGCAGGCATGGGCGATTGCCGTGCTGGCACCGGTGGCGGTGCTGCTGAACTGGATCACCACCGGCGACCACCTGCTGCGCACGCTGGCCGCTGGCTACTGGCCGGTGGCGGGGCTGGACCTGGCGCTGCTGGCCGTGGCCGTGGTCGCCGCCGCCAGCGCGCGCCGGCTGGGCCGCCGTGCCGAGGCACGCGCCCATGACCTCGCACGCGAGCAGGAAGCCGCCCATGCATGACCCGGCATACGCGGGCTGGCTGCTGGCCGCCGCGCTGGTCGCCTGCCTTGCCGGCATGGGCTGGCTGGCGCTGGGCATGGACGTGCACGCGCGGCAGGCGTGGGGCCGCGGCCTGTCGCCGGCCGAAACCCGCAGCCTGCGTGGCCTCGGCTGGCTGGCGCTGGCAGCAGGCTTGGGCCTGTGCCTGCGGGTCGACCACCCGAGCATGGCGGCGCTGGTCTGGGTGATGGCGCTGGCAGGTTCGGCACTGGCGGTGGCCTTCGTGCTGGCTTGGCAAGCACGCTGGCTGGGCGTACTGGCGCCGTGGGTGCGGCGCCAATGACGGCGACAATGCTCTCGTAGGAGCGACGTCAGTCGCGATCGGGCTTTACTGGGAATGCCCCATCGCGACTGACGTCGCTCCTACGAGTTCCCGCATGCGGATCAGCGCTTGCAATTGACCGGATCGGCCTTGCAAGCCTGGTTGATCCGGTTGTCGCGCTGGGCCGCATCCTTGCCCAGGGTATAGCCGGCCACCATCTGGAACATGACCACGGCCAGCACGATGCTCACGATCCACAGGGTGATCCGCGTGCGTTCGGCCGCGCTCATCCCGTTGGCGACCGGTGCCGGCAGCGGCGACATCCCGCCGGCTTCCAGCAGTTGCGCGGGTTCGACCCCGAACGCCGATGCCACCGCCATCCGCGATTCGTGCGAAGCCCGGCCGTCGCTTTCCAGCCGCTGCACGGTGCGAGGGCTCACGCCGGCCACGGCAGCCAGATGCTCCTGCGACCAGCCGCGCGCCTCGCGCAATGCCCTGATCCGGTGGGTGTCTGTCTTCATCGGTTCGTTGTTCATTGACGTGGCTCCAGAGGATGTTAATGGAGCCCGGAAATTGCCGCGACCGCCGCCGCCGCGCCACGACAGCGGTCCGCCAGTTTCGCGCCATGCCTTGCCGTGCAAGGGTCTGCACGGCAAGGCCGGGTTCCACGGCCATCCGGCTGGCGTATGCTGCGGCCGGGCTTTTCATCCAACGCACGGGGGAACCGCATGAACACGTCCGAGGATCGCCGTCTTTTCTGGCGCGTGCCTTTCCACTCCGCCGCGAGCGTGGTCGCCGCCGATGGCGTTACCCATGCGGGGCGCCTGCACGATCTCTCGCTGAAGGGCGCCCTGTTCGAAACCACCGATGCCTGGCCCGGCGCGCCCGGCGGACGATGCAGGCTGCGGGTCGACCTGTCGGAAGACATGCCCATCCACATGCAGGCCACGGTGATGCACGTGGAAGGGCGCACCATCGGCCTGCGCTGCGATGAAATCGACATCGACAGCATCACCGCGCTGCGCCGGGTGATCGAACTCAACGCCGCCGATCCGGCATTGCTGGAACGCGAGCTCGGCGTGCTGGTGCAGGGCGGCTGACGCTTCGGTGGTGCCGGCCGCTGGCCGGCATCCGCATGAATGCCGGAGTGTGCGGGGTTGCCGGCCAGCGGCCGGCACCGCCTTTGGGGAACAGCCATGACCTTTGGCCCATCGGCGGGCGACGGCCATCGCCTAGTCTCGGGAATTCGCCGCGCAACCAGTGCGGCATTCCTGCAAGGCCGGAGACCCGCATGACCCTTTCCAAACTCGCCCCACTGTCCCTGACCGTCGCCATCGCCGCCTCGCTGGCGGCCTGCGGCAAGACCGAGGCGCCGGTGGCGACCGACGCCGCCAAGCCGGCGTTCGACATGGCGCAGATCAAGACGCCGTCGGTGGCGTTCAACGTCGCCGACCTGGACCCGGCGGCTTCGGCCTGCGCCGACCTCAATGGCTTCGTCAACGGCACGTGGCTCAAGGCCAACCCGGTGCCGGGCGACCAGACCACCTGGGGCAGTTTCGAGATCCTGCGCGAGCGCTCGCTGGAAGTGCAGCATGCGCTGGTCGAGCAGGCCGCCGCGGCCGGCGCCAAGGCCGGTACCGTGGAAGCGCAGATCGGCGACATCTGGAAGACCGGCTCGGATGAAGCCGCCATCGAGGCCGCCGGTATCGCCCCGCTGCAGCCGGAGCTGGACCGGATCGCCGCGCTGGGCGACACCGCCGCCATTGCCGGTTACCTGCGCGATAGCTACGCACAGGGCCAGGGCTTCCTGTTCTCGCTGTACGCCAGCCCCGATTTCAAGGATTCGGGCAACGTCATCGCCTATGTCGGCCAAGGCGGGCTGGGCCTGCCGGAGAAGGGGTATTACTTCGACGAATCGCAGGCGAAGATCCGCGAGGCCTACGTGGCCTACATCGAGCAGTTGCTGGCCCTGTCCGGCGTCGATGCCGCGCAGGCGAAGGAGCAGGCCGGGGCGGTGATGGAGTTCGAGACGCGCCTGGCCAAGGCCTCGCTGTCGCGCATCGAACTGCGCGACCCGTCCAAGCGCTACAACCCGGTCAGCGCGCTCGACGCCGACAAGCAGACCCCGAACTTCAGCTGGACCGCGCTGTTCGACACGCTGAAAGTGCCGGCCAAGGACAAGTTCTCGCTGGCGCAGCCGGGTTTCTTCGGCGAGCTGGACAAGATGCTGGCTGATGTGCCGGCCGCCACCTGGCAGGCCTACCTGCGCTTCCACACGGTCGACAACGCCGCGCCGTATCTGAGCAAGGGCTTCGAGCAGGCCAGCTTCGACTTCTACAGCAAGACCCTGCGCGGCCAGCAGGAGATGCAGCCGCGCTGGAAGCGGGTGCTGGAGTCGGTGAATGGCGCGATGGGCGAGGCGCTGGGCCAGTTGTACGTGGACGCGGTGTTCCCGGCCGAATCCAAGGTCGAGATGCAGCACCTGGTGGAGAACCTCTCGGCGGCGCTGAAGACGCGGCTGGAGGGCCTGCCGTGGATGGGCGAGGAGACCAGGAAGAAGGCGCTGGAGAAGTGGGCCAGCTTCACCCCGAAGATCGGCTACCCGGACAAGTGGCGCGACTGGAGCGGCCTGGCCACCAGCGGCGACAGCTACCTGGGCAACATGCGTGCCGCGCGTGCGTTCAACTACCGCTACATGCTCGACAAGATCGGCAAGCCGGTGGACAGGACCGAGTGGGGTATGACCCCGCAGACGGTCAATGCCTACTACAACGCGACCAAGAACGAGATCGTGTTCCCGGCGGCGATCCTGCAACCGCCGTTCTTCGACGCCAAGGCCGACCCGGCGCTGAACTACGGCGGCATCGGCGCGGTGATCGGCCACGAGATGATGCACGGCTACGACGACTCGGGCAGCCAGTTCGCCGCCAACGGCAACTTCGACAACTGGTGGACGGACGACGACCGCAGCGCCTTCACCAGCCGCACCGACCAGCTGGTCGCGCAGTTCGACGGCTATGAAGCACTGCCGGGCGTGAACGTGAAGGGCAAGCTCACCCTGGGCGAGAACATCGGCGACCTCGGCGGCCTGACCGTGGCCTACGACGCACTGCAGATGGCGCTCAAGGAAGACCCGTCGAAGAACGTGGCGGTGGATGGCTACAGCCAGGACCAGCGCTTCTTCATGAACTGGGCCACGGTGTGGCGCCGCAACTTCACCGAGGGCGAGCTGCGCGTGCGCCTGAACACCGACCCGCACGCCCCGGCCAACTTCCGCGCCAACGGCGCGCCGTCGAACATGCCCGCGTTCGCCGCCGCGTTCGAGTGCAAGGCCGGCGACGCGATGGTGCGCGGCGACGACAAGCGTGTGGTGATCTGGTAACCGCCAGCGCGTGAGCGGCACACAGAAAGGCCCGGCAATGCCGGGCCTTTCGCGTTTTGGGCTGCGGTACCGGTCGGTGATTCCGCAGACGTGTTGCATGGGTACGCGAAGCTTCGATTTCCGAGCCCCTCTCCCTTCGGGGCGAGAAGGCACGGTTTGCGCGCCACTGGCGCGCGTGCCTTGGAACGCCCATGCCGCTGGCGTGCGCCGGGGCGCAGAGCGGGGGGAGGGGCGAACGGAGTCATGGTTCGACTATCACTGACTCCGTTCGCCCCTCATCCGCCCTTCGGGCACCTTCTCCCGAGGGGAGAAGGGAAATCAATTGCCACCGGGCCGTAGCGTCAACAGCAGCGCTCGCGCGGCGTTGAAGCGGTCCTCGGGCAGCGGCAGCGGGTGCTTGATGCGCAGCTTGTCCGGGCCGTCCATCTGGTACAGCTTGGGCTGCTTCTGGATCAGCTGGATCACCGCCATCGGGTCGATGTCCGGCTTGCTCTCGAACACGATGCGGCCGCCGTTCTCGCCCAACTCCAGCTTGCGGATGCCCAGCGCGTTGGCCTGCAGCTTCAGTTCGGCGATGGCGAACAGGTGCTTGACCGCATCCGGCAGCAGGCCGAAGCGGTCGATCATCTCCACCTGCAGCTCGCGCAGGGCCTCGCCGTCGCGCGCGCTGGAAATGCGCTTGTACAGCGTCAGCCGCGTGTGCACGTCAGGCAGGTAATCCTCGGGGATCAGCGACGGCACGTGCAGCTGGATTTCGGCGCCGCGCGCTTCCTCGCCGGCGTCCAGGTCCGGCAGCTTGCCGGCCTTGATCGAGCGCACCGCACGCTCCAGCAGCTCGGTATAGAGGCTGAAGCCGACCTCGGCCATCTGCCCGCTCTGGTCCTCGCCGAGCAGTTCGCCCGCACCGCGGATTTCCAGGTCGTGCGTGGCCAGGGTGAAGCCCGCACCGAGTTCGTCCATCGAGGCGATGGCGTCCAGCCGCTTCTGCGCGTCGGGGGTGATCGCGCGCTTGTCCGGCACCAGCAGGTAGGCATAGGCACGGTGGTGCGAGCGACCAACGCGGCCGCGCAGCTGGTGCAGCTGCGCAAGGCCGAAGCGGTCGGCGCGGTTGATGACGATGGTGTTGGCGTTGGGGATGTCGATGCCCGATTCGATGATGGTGCTGGCTAGCAGCACGTTGAAGCGCTGCTTCTGGAAATCCAGCATCACCTTTTCCAGTTCGCGCTCGGGCATCTGCCCGTGGGCCATGCCGATGCGCGCCTCGGGCACCAGTTCGGACAGCTCGCGCTGCATCCGGCCCATGCTTTCCACGTCGTTGTGCAGGAAATACAGCTGGCCACCGCGCGACAGCTCGCGCTGGAATGCCTCGCGCAGCTGCGCATTGTCCCATTGGGTGACGAAGGTCTGCACCGCCAGCCGGTTTGGCGGCGGCGTGGCAATTATCGACAGGTCGCGCAGCCCGGCCATCGCCATGTTCAACGTGCGCGGAATCGGCGTAGCGGTCAGCGTCAGCAGGTGCACGTTGGCGCGCATTGCCTTCAGCGCTTCCTTCTGGCGCACACCGAAGCGCTGTTCTTCATCGACGATGACCAGCCCGAGGTCCTTGAACTTCACGTCCGGCTGCAGCAGCCGGTGGGTGCCGACGATCACGTCGATGGTGCCCTCGGCGACCTTGTCCAGTTCGGCCTTGATCTCCTTGGCGGACTTGAAGCGCGACAGCACTTCGACCTTGAGCGGGTAATCGGCGAAGCGGTCGCGGAAGTTGCGGTAGTGCTGTTCGGCCAGCAGCGTGGTCGGCACCAGCACCGCCACCTGCTTGCCGCCGCTGGCGGCGGCGAAGGCGGCGCGCACGGCCACCTCGGTCTTGCCGAAGCCGACGTCGCCGCAGACCACGCGATCCATCGGCTGCGACGATTGCAGGTCGCGCAGCGTGGCTTCGATCGCGGCCAGCTGGTCGGGCGTTTCCTCGAACGGGAAGCCGGCCGCGAACGGCTCGTACATGGCGCGGTCGATGTCCAGCGCCAGCCCGGCGCGGGCCTGCCGCCGGGCCTGGATTTCCAGCAGTTCGGCGGCGACGTCGCGCACCTTCTCGGCGGCCTTGCGCTTGGCCTTGGCCCATTGCTCGCCGCCCAGCGAGTGCAGCGGCGCGGTTTCCGGCGAGGCGCCGGAGTAGCGGCTGATCAGGTGCAACTGCGCGACCGGCACGTACAGGCGGTCGCCCTTGGCGTATTCGATTTCGAGGAACTCGCCGGGCATGCCGCCCACGTCCATCGCGATTAGGCCGCGGTAGCGGCCGACGCCGTGGTCCTCGTGGACGATGGGCGAACCTTCGTTCAGCTCGCCGAGGTCGCGGATGATGGCTTCCGGTTCGCGTCCCGCGCGGCGCGCCCTGCGCGGCTGTCCGGCGCGCTCGGGGAACAGCTGGCGCTCGGTGAGCACCGCCAGCGGTGGCTCGGCCAGCGCGAAGCCATCGTCGAGCGGAGCAACGGTGATGGCGAATTTCGGCGCATCGTCGGCAAGGAAGGCGGGCAGGCTGGCTACCACCGGCGGGCGCAGTTCGGCGGCCTGCAACACTTCCAGCAAGGCCTCGCGGCGGCCCGGCGAATCGGCGGCGACCAGCACCCGGCCGGGGTAGTGATCGAGGAAGGATTTCAGCGCCTGCCCGGCCGGCGCGTCCTTGGCTGCGACCGGCAACGGCGGCAGCGGCTGGTCGCCCAGTGCCTGCGCCTCGGCGATGCGCGGGTGGTCGGCCGGCCACACTTCCACGCGCGGCTGCCTGTTGAACTGCTCGCGCAGGCTGTCCGGCGACTGGTAGATCTCCTCCGGCGGCAGCAGCGGCCGCTCGATGTCGTGGCGGCGCTGCTCGTAGCGGCCGCGGGTCTGCTCCCAGAATGCATCGGCCGCTTCACCGACGCCGGGGGCGACCACTGTCAGGAAGCCTTCGGGCAGGTAGTCGAACAATGTTGCCGTCTTGTTGAAGAACAGCGGCAGGAAATATTCGATGCCCGAAGGCAGTACGCCGGCCTTCAGGTCCTGGTAGAGCGGGCTGCGCCGGGTATCGACGTCGAAGCGTTCGCGCAGCGTGGCCAGCACCTTCGACAGACTGGCCTCGTCCATCGGCACTTCGCGGCCGGGCAGCATCTTCACCGCCTCGACCCTGTCCAGCGAGCGCTGCGTTTCGGGGTCGAACGCGCGGATCGAGTCGATGTCCTCGTCCAGCAGCTCGATGCGCAGCGGTGCGTCCGCGCCCATCGGGTAGACGTCGAGCAGGCCGCCGCGCACGGCAAAGTCGCCCGGGTCCATCACCTGCGGCACGTTGCGGTAGCCGGCGCTCTCCAGCCGGCGCTTTTCCGCGTCCATGTCCAGCCGCTGGCCGACCTTCAGGTCGAAGCTGCCACCGACGATGTAGCTCAGCGGCGCCAGCCGTTGCAGCAACGTCTGCACCGGCACCACCACGATGCCGCGTGCCAGCGCGGGCAGGCGGTGCAGCGCGCTCAGGCGCTGGCTGATGATGTCCGGGTGCGGGCTGAACTGGTCGTAGGGCAGGGTTTCCCAGTCGGGGAACGGCACCACCGGTAGCGCGGCGGCATCAAGGCCGAGCAGGGTCTGCAAGTCGGCGACGGCCTGGTGCGCGCCGTGATTGTCGCGCGTGACCAGCAACAAAGGCTTGCCATGCGCCTGCGCGGCGCGGGCCACGTGCCACGCCAGTGCGCTGGTCGAAGCGGGGACGCGCCACCAGGCGCGGAGCTGGCCCGCACGGGGCAGCGGCGGAACGGGGTAGGGGACGTGATGCGGCATGAGGCCGCTGATTTTATAGGAGTGAGCGGAGAGGGGTGAGGAGTGGGAAACGGCAAAAGCAGAGACTCCTGCTTTTTCTCACTCCTCACCCCTCTCCACTCACTCCTGCTTCTCAGCTGCCCAGCTCCAGCACCATCCGCACCAGCCCCGGCGTACTGGCCGGGTGCGGCACCTGCCGGAAACCCAGCGATGCGGCCAGTTGCAGCATCGGCTCGTTGTCCTGCGCGATGTCGCCGTACATGCGGTCCAGGTACTTGCCGCGCGCCCACTTCACCAGCTTGCGCATCAGCTGCCGGCCCAGGCCCTGGCCGACGAGGAAACGGCTGACCAGGATGGCGTATTCGGCGTCGCGGGTGCCGGGGATGATCGAGGCGCGCGCCACTGCGCCGACCACGGCCTCGCCGGGCGGCAGCGGCTCGGCGACGACCAGCGCGATTTCGGTTTTCGGGTTGGGGTGGGTCAGGCGCTGGGCGGTCTCGTCCGACAACACGTCCACCGCCTGCAGGAAGCGGTCGCGGACTTCTTCCGGCCCGAACAGCGCGAAGGCGCCTTGCAGCGGCGCACCGTCTTCGGGGCGGATGGGGCGGATCAGCAGTTCCCGGCCACTGGGAGCCTTGAAGTTTTCATGCCACGGCGGCATGCGGTTGCGGGTAGCCATGCTGTGGTTCCTCCGGAGTCCATCGATTCTTGCATCTGTGGCGCGAAATTCCGTGAACGTGGTTCAACCGTGGCAGGTGGCGTCGGCAGGGGGGTCAGGCGCTGGCCTTGAGCCATTCCAGCCGGGTCGAGGCCCCCTTTTCGCCCAGGTGTTGTTTCAGCACCGGCATGGCCGGTGCCAGCACCTGGTCGAACTGCCACGGTGCGTTGAGCAGGAGCATGCCGCTGCCGTTCAGGCGCAACGGGGAGTCGTCCGGGCGCACCAGCAGCTCGGCCAGCAGGGCGGATTTGATCGGCAATGCGGCCGCCTTGCGGAAGAAGTGCAGGATGCTGCGGCGCTGCTTGATCGGGAACCACACCGCGCAGGTGGCCTGCGGCCAGCGCGACAGGGTTTCGGCCAGTGCGGCGAGGATGCGCTGGTATTCGGCGTCCTGCGCCTCGTAGGGGGGATCGATCAACACCAGCCCGCGGCCGATCTTGTCGCCGTTGGCCTTGGGCGGCAGCAACGAGCGGATCAGCGCGTAGCCATCGCCCGCATGCACGCCGACGCGGCCGTCATGGGCGAACAGGGCCTTGAGCGCGGCGGCCTCCTCTTCCTGCAGTTCGCAGGCGGCCAGCCGATCCTGCGCGCGCATGGCCTGCGCGGCCAGCAGGGGCGAGCCGGGGTAGCAGATCATGCTGCCGACCGGGTTGTCGGCCTGCACCGCCTTGAGGTAACGCTCGACCACCGGCGGCAGTTGCGGCTGCGCCATCAGCCGCATCACGCCGTCCTCGATTTCCAGCGTCTTGCGGCTTTCCTCGCTGGCCAGCAGGTAGCGGCCGCGCCCGGCGTGGGTGTCGAGCACAAAGAACGGGGTTTCCTTGCGCTTGAAGGCGTCGATCAGCGCCAGCAGGACGATGTGCTTGAGCACGTCGGCATGGTTGCCGGCATGGAAGGCGTGGCGGTAGTTCATGCGCGAAGTGTACGGACGCGGCGGCGGGCCGGCTATGCTGGCAGCATGTCCGAACCCGCCGCCCGCGTGCTCGTCGTCGAGGACGAGGCCGCCATTGCCGATACCGTGCTGTACGCGCTGCGCAGCGAGGGCTACGCCGCCGAGCATTGCGCGCTTGGGCGGCCGGCGCTGGAGCGGTTGCGTGAAGGCGGCGTCGATGTGCTGGTGCTGGACGTGGGCCTGCCGGGCCTGGACGGCTACCAGGTGCGACGGCCCCTGCGCGCCGAGCGGCAGGTGCCGGTGATCTTCCTCACCGCGCGCAACGACGAGTTCGACCGGGTACTGGGGCTGGAGCTGGGGGCCGACGATTACGTGGGCAAGCCGTTCTCGCCGCGCGAGCTGGTGGCGCGGGTGCGGGCGCGGCTGCGGCGGCCGGCGCCGGTGGGCGCGGGCGATGCGGGATGGGTGCGGCAGGGCGCGTTCGCGATCGACCGCGAGGGGCGGCGGGTGCGTTACCGCGATTCACTGCTGGACCTGACGCGCTACGAATATGCCCTGCTGGCGGCGTTGTTGCAGCGGCCGGGTGCGATCCTGAGCCGGGCGCAGTTGATGGAGCGCGGGTGGGATCATGCCAGCGACAGCGCCGACCGTACGGTGGATACGCACGTCAAGACGTTGCGGGCGAAGTTGCGGGCGGCCGGGGCGGTGGCCGACCCGGTCCGGACGCATCGTGGGCTGGGGTATGCGTTGGATGTCTAGGACTCCAGCGATTCTGATGCGCGCGAGGGGTTGGCTTTTTAAGCCCCTCTCCCTGCGGGAGAGGGGTTGGGGTGAGGGACGATGGAGTCCAGGTGCTTGGTTAATGGATAAAGCAAAGGCTTTCGCTCCCCTTACAGGGGAGCGAGCTACTTTTCTTTGCTCGTGCAAAGAAAAGGTAGCCAAAAGAGACGCTTTTCCAACAGCCGAATGGCTGGTCAAGCACGCCCTGCCTCCGCGCCCCACGCGCTACGCGCGTGGGGTTCACTCCGCCGCCGGGATTTTTCGACACGACATCCCTGTCGTGTCGAAAAACGACGTGCATCCATGCACGTCGCCCTTCGGGTCTTTCCCGTCGGCTCCGTCGCTGCGGAAGGGAACCCGGAAAGTCAAAAGCCAGAGCGACAGCAAAATCACGAGCAACAGCAACAGCAACAGCAACAGCAACAGCAACAGCAACAGCAACAGCAACAGCAACAATGGCAATAGCGGGGTTCATGTGGGGTGGTCATGCGCCTCGGCCTGAAACTCTTCCTCGGTTTCTTCCTGATCGTCGGCATCGCCGCGTTCTTCGTGATGCGGGTGTTCGTGGGCGAGGTGAAGCCCGGCGTGCGGCAGGCGATGGAGTCCACGCTGGTAGATGCGGCCAATGTGCTGGCGGTGATGGCCGCGCCGGACCTGAAGGCCGGGCGCATGGCCGATGGCGATTTCGCCGCGCAGCTGGCCGCCGCGCAGCGGCGTGACCCCGAGGCGATGGTGTGGCGCTTTCCCAAGCGCAGCATCGATTACCGGGTCACCGTGACCGATGCGCGCGGCATCGTGGTGTACGACTCCCGCGGGCAGGATGTGGGCCGCGACAACTCGCGCTGGAACGATGTCTACCGCACCCTGCGCGGCGAGTATGGCGCGCGCTCCAGTCCCGAGGTGCCCGGTGACGAAACCCGCACGGTGATGCACGTGGCCGCGCCGGTACGTGATCCGGCTGATGGCCGCACCCTGATAGGGGTGCTCACGCTGGCCCAGCCCAACGACAGCATCGCCCCGTTCATCGCCGCCAGCCAGCGCGCCATCGTCGCGCGCGGGGCATGGCTGATCGGCCTGTCGGCGCTGATCGGGTTGTTGATGACATGGTGGCTGGCACGCGGCATCGGCGGTTTGAGCCGCTATGCCAGGGCGGTCAGTGCCGGCGAGCCGGTGCCGCCGCCGAAGCCGCGCCGCGACGAGATCGGCGAGCTCGGCCAGGCGCTGGAAACCATGCGCCGCAAGCTGCAGGGCAAGGCCTATGTCGAGCAGTACGTGCAGTCGCTGACGCACGAGATGAAAAGCCCGCTGGCGGCGATACGCGGTGCCGCCGAGCTGTTGCAGGAGCCGTTGCCGGAAGCCGAGCGGCAACGTTTCGCCGCCAACATCGCGCAGCAGGAGCGGCGCCTGACCGAAACCATCGACCAGCTGCTGCGGCTGGCCGAGGTGGAGCAGCACGGCTGGTTGCAGCACCGCGCGGCGCTGGACCTGTGCGCGCTGTGCCGGCAGCTGGCCGAGGAGGCCGGGCCGCGCCTGCAGGCGATGCGGCTGCGGCTGGAGTGTGAGCTGCCCGGACGGGCGCCGGTGCAGGGTGATGCGTTCCTGCTGCGGCAGGCGCTGGGCAACCTGCTGGACAACGCCATCGCGTTCTCGCCGAGCGACGCGACCATCCTGCTGCAGGTGCGGCGGCAGGATACGGGCTGGGAGGTGACGCTGGCCGATGCAGGTCCGGGCGTGCCGGACTATGCGCTGGAGCGGGTGTTCGAGCGTTTCTATTCGCTGGCGCGCCCTGGCAGCGGCCAACGCAGCTCCGGGCTGGGGCTGCCGTTCGTGGCCGAGGTGGCGCGCCTGCATGGTGGGCAGGCACGGTTGCGCAACCGCCCGGAAGGCGGGGCGGCGGCGAGCCTGTGGTTGCCGATGGCGTAGGTGCCGGGCTTGCCCGGCACGGGACGCACCGGGACAGCTTCATGCTCGCATCTATGCCGGCGATGGTGCGCCATCGTGCGGCGGGACTGGTTCCTGTGCAGGGCTGTCGACGAAGGCCGGGTGGTCGGCCCGCGGCCGGCCCAGGTGGTAGCCCTGCACCATGTCCACGCCCATCTCGCGCAGCATCTGCAGGGTCGCCTCGTCTTCGACGAATTCGGCCACGGTGAGCTTGCCCATGCCGTGTGCCACTTCGATGATGGCGCGCACGAACACCTGGTTGTCGCGCTCGTCCGGCAGGTTGTGGATGAACATGCCGTCGATCTTGAGCACATCGGCCTTCAGGTTCTTGAGGTAGGCGAAGGACGAAAAGCCGGTGCCGAAGTCATCCAGACAGATCGGGCAGCCGGTGTCGCGCAGGGCGGCGATGAAGCGCGCGGCGTCGCCCATGTCCGAGACCGCCGAGGTCTCGGTCAGCTCCACCAGCAGGCGGCGTGGTTCGACGTGGCGCTGCAGCAACTGGCAGGCGATGTATTCCGGCAGTTCGGGGTCGTCGAAGGAGCGGCCGGAGATGTTGACGGCAATGGCCGGCAACTGCGGGTGGGCTGCCAGCAGGCGGATGCTTTCGCGGATCACCCAGCGGTCGATCTCGAGGATCTTGCCGCTCTTCTCGGCCGGCTCGATGAATTGCGCGGGCATGATGAACTGGCCGGGGTTGGCTTCGTCCACCATGCGGATCAATGCTTCCAGGTGCGCCAGCCGGCCGTCCCCGGCGTGGTGCACGCCCTGGAAGTGCAGGCGCAGCAGGTTGTGCTCCAGCGCCCGTGCGATGCGGTCGTTCCAGGCCAGGCGGGTGGCCATTTCCCGCGAGCTGTCGCGGTCGGGGCGGTACACGTTCCAGCGGTTCTTGCCCAGGTGCTTGGCCTGGTACATCGCCGCGTCGGCATGGGCGACCAGATCCTGGGCGTTGTCGGCATGGCCGGGGCAGTGGGCGATGCCCAGGCTGGTGGTCAGGCGCACGGTCTGCTCGTGCAGGTACAACGGCGTCTGCGCGATCCGCTGCACGATGCGTTCGGCCAGGTGGCGGGCGTCGTCCAGGCTGGCATGCGGCATCAGCACGGCGAATTCGTCGCCGCCCAGCCGGAACAGGGTTTCGCCGGCACGGACCAGCGTGCGGATTTCGACCGCCATGCGCCCGAGCACGCTGTCGCCGGCACGGTGGCCGTAGGTGTCGTTGATGTATTTGAATTCGTCCAGGTCGAAGAACAGCAGGGCGACCTGGCTCGGCGTGCGCTCGGCGTCGTGGAAGAAACGGGTCAGCTCGTCCTCGAAACGGCGCCGGTTGTAGAGGTTGGTCAGCGGGTCGTGCTGGGCCAGGCGCACCAGCTGCTGGGCGGTGCGTCGCTCCTCGGTCACGTCCTCCTCCACCCACAACCGGCCGATGTAGTGGCCTTGCGCGTCATGCACCGGGTAGGCGTTGTGCATGATGATGCGGTTGTCGTGCAGGCGGATTTCCAGCTGCCGGGAGGCGTCCGGCGAGCCAATGGAGTCTTCCAGGCGTTTCAGTACCGCAGTCGGGTCGACCATCAGCGAGCGCGCCGCTGCCAGCCCTTCGTGGGTGGTCTGGCCGATCAGAGTGTTGCCCGCGGGCAGCTTCCACATCGCCAGCATGGCGGCGTTGCAGTAGGTCACCCGGTTCTCGTTGTTGACGAACAGGATGCCCAGGTCCATCGCTCCAAGCAGCGCCAGCAGGCGTGCACGCTCCTCTTCCAGCCGGGTCATGAACTGGCGGCGCTCGTCCACCTCGTTCTGCAGGGCCTGCGCATGGGCCGCCTGCAGGGAGCGCTGTTGCACCAGCTCGCCGACCATGTCATCGAACGCGCCGGCCAGACGGCCCAGCTCGTCGTCGCTCTGCATGGCGATCGGCGTCGGCTCGCCGCCCTGGCCGAGTTCGTCGACCGCGCGGGTCAGGCGGTCCAGCGGCACGGCGAACAGCGAGCGCACCCGCCGACGCAGCAGCCATGTCGCCGGCAGCAGGCAGATGATGCCGAAGCCGGACAGGGCCAGCAGCCCCCACATCAACAGGTGGTTCACCCGCGCCTGCGGCAGCAGATAGACCTGGTACCAACCCGGTCCGTGGATCTTCGACCATGCCACCCATTGGCTGCCGTCGGGGGAGCGCCCGGCGCCGCTGTCGGCGCCGGACTGGCGGATCATCCGGTGCGCCTGTGCCAGCAACGGGTCGTCGAGGGTGGACAGGCGCAGCTGGCCATCGGCGGCGGCGATGCGCTGGCGCAGGCGCGGGTGGGCGATCAGGTCGCTGCCGGCACTCATGACCAGTTGCGTGCCCTGATCCACGTCGTCGCCATTGGCGCTCTTGTCGATCAGCGTCTGGATCGAGACGTCGTGCCCCAGGGTGCCGGCCCAGTGCCCCTGCCAGTCCAGCGGTTTGATCACCGACACCATCCACGTGTCGGCCTGCTCGTCCAGGTAGACCGGGGTCCAGAACACCGTGCGCTGCGGGTTGCGGCGCGGGTCGGCGCCGAGCATCGTCGGGTAGCCGGTGTTGGTGGCGCTGGCGTCCGCGCCGCTGCCCCAGTCCACGCCGGGCGAGTACACCATCAGCCCGTCCT
The DNA here is from genome assembly GCA_900078405.1 of uncultured Stenotrophomonas sp. NCBI lineage: Bacteria > Pseudomonadati > Pseudomonadota > Gammaproteobacteria > Lysobacterales > Lysobacteraceae > Stenotrophomonas > uncultured Stenotrophomonas sp. The sequence goes on from FLTS01000001.1 coordinate 532,835, forward strand.
CGACGAAATCCATGTAGACCGAGAAGAACGGCGGCGCCAGCGCCGGCCCCTGTTCGCGCAGCAGGTCGTAGGCGACGACCGCGCGCAGCCGGGCCGACTCGTCCAGCCCCTGCGGCGGCTGGTGCAGGTAGAGGGTGGGGGCGTGCTCGGGGTCCACCTGCTCCGGGCGCAGCCGCCACAGGCCGTCGGCACTGCGTGCGAACAATGCGTCGAAGCGGGCGAGGGTGGCCGCGTGGTCGGCACCGTCCAGCCGCAGCAGCAACTCGCGCTGCAGGCGCCGCACGCTCTGCTCGGCTTGCAGGAACAACCCTTCGCTGGCCCGTGCGCGCAGCTCGACGGTGTGCTGCGCCACCAGCGGCACCACCTTGTCGGCGGCCATGCGCATGGCCAGATAGCCGAGGGCGGAAAGCAGCAGCAGGAGGGTGAGGAACAGGCCCCAGATGCTCAGTGACAGCTGGTGGATCAGCGAAGCGCGGGGCCGTGGGTGCAGCACGTGGGGTTCCTTCAGGGGAATGGAATGCTGGACGGCCGGAAGCGCATGACCACGCATTCATACTATGCCGTGCAGGCCGCCGCAACCGGCCGTCGCGCGGTGGCCGGCTGTCGGCTTCACGCCCACTTCAAATTCGCCACAAACCCCGCTCACCGGCCGCGTCGAAGCTGCTCCCGTTTCCACACGAGGACGGGACATGAATTCCATGAAGCTGTTGTTGCGGTTCGCCATCGTCGGCGGGCTGGTGGTGTTGCTGCTGGTGCCGCTGTTGCTGATCCGCGGCACGATCAACGAGCGTGAGCGCTACCGCGACCAGGCCATCGAGCGGGTGGCGCAGAGCCGGGCCGGCGAGCAGTCGCTGGTGGGGCCGGTGCGGGTGCTGCCGTGGACGCAGCAGCGCGAGGTCGAGGTGGTCGACGCCGGCGGCCTGCGCAAGACCGAGCTGCAGACCGAGCGCGGCTACGAACTGCAGATGCCCCGGCAGCTGCGGGTACAGGGCGAGATGCGCCCGGATGAGCGCCGCATCGGCCTGTTCCGGGTGCCGGTGTACAGCTGGCACGCGCGGGTGCAGGCCGAGTTCGACGACCTGCCCTATGCGGCGGTGCCGGGCCGCCACTACGGGCAGCCCTACCTGGCGCTGGGCATCGCCGACGTGCGCGGCCTGGTCGGCACGCCCAACCTGCGCGTGGATGGCCGCGCGCTGGCCCTGCAGGCCGGCTCCGGCGTGCTGGAGGCGAACAGCAAGGGCCTGCATGCGCCGCTGGCGCCGCAGTTCGACGAGCGCGAAGGCACGCTGGCCGACGGCCGCAAGGTCGAACTGGAATTCGTGCTCGACGGCACCCGCTCGCTGTCGGTGGTGCCGGTGGGCGACGACACCCGCGTGGCATTGTCCTCGCCGTGGCCGCACCCGCTGTTCGGCGGCAGCTTCCTGCCCAACGAGCGCAGCATCGACGATGCCGGCTTCAAGGCCGAATGGGCGGTGTCCTCACTGGCGTCGGCGGCGCAGGCGCAGCTGCGCCGGGACCTGGTGGCCGATGCGGTGGTCGAATCGCTGCAGGTGGCGCTGGTCGATCCGGTCGATGTCTATACCCAGGCCGACCGCGCCAGCAAGTACGGCATCCTGTTCGTGCTGCTGACCTTCGTCGGCTTCGTGCTGTTCGAGCTGATCAAGCGCCTGAAGATCCACCCGCTGCAGTACCTGCTGGTGGGGCTGGCGCTGGCGATCTTCTTCCTGCTGCTGCTGAGCCTGTCCGAGCACATCCCATTCCTGTGGGCCTACCTGGCTTCGGCGGCCGCGTGCATCGGCCTGCAGGGTTTCTACCTGAGCGGCGTGCTGCACAGCTGGAAGCGCGGGCTGGGGTTCTCGGCGATGCTCACCCTGCTGTACGGCGTGCTCTACCTGCTGCTGGATTCGGAGAACAACGCGCTGCTGCTGGGCTCGCTGCTGCTGTTCGGCATCCTCGCGGCGATCATGTGGATCACCCGCAAGGTGGACTGGTACGACGTCGGCGGCAGCCTGCGATGAACCCCATGCGCCTGCGCATGAAGCTCGCCCGGCGGTTGCGGCAACTGCTGCCGCCGGGACTGGCCGGGCGGGTACGGCTGCCGCAGGCGGAGACGGGATGGTGCGGCTCGCCGCTGGCCGGGCTGGCATTGGGAACCGGTGGCGCGCGCGGCGGCATCCGGCTGGAACTGGACCACGTGCTGGCGGCAGCCATTCGCCAGCACGGTGACGGGGGGCTGCCGTCGGCCGACGTCGGCAACCCGGAGTGGAGCCGGTGGCAGCCACTGGGTCGGCGCCAGCTGCGTTTCCGCGCGATCTCGCCGCAGTCGCGGCGGGTGCTGCTGCTGGATGCATTGCGCGGCCAGCTTTGGCTGCTGTGGTGCGAACCGGCGCCGGCAGGTCACCGGTTGCGATACTGAACCGGGGAAGGCGCGATGAAGTTTCATCATGGGCTGGCGTTGCTGGCCATCATCATCCTGCCGGTCCTCGCCGGACTGGTCATGGCCATTGAAGCTGGTTTGCGCAAGCTTCCCGTCGCCGGCGTGTTTCTGTGCGGCATGCTGGCGGCGATCCTTGCTTTCGTCCTCACGCTTCCGGTTGCCCTCACTTGTTCGGAATCGCGGGACGTCGTCCATGTCGCCCGCCGCCTGCTCGACCCGCAGGAGTTCCAGTCACTGCGAGGTACGCGTCTGATCTGTCCCACGGTATACACGTTCGAACGCGATGAGGAGAGGGGCTGCCTGGTGTCGGACGGTGACGGCGGCGCGCACATCGGCTGTGGCTGAAGGCTCCGGGATTCCGGGAAGCCTGGCGAGGGTCGGATGCTTGTGTTGCCTCTGGCCGCCAGGCCAGCGTCGGGGGTGTCACCCCGACCCGCGGCACGGGTGGCCCCAACGGAAAACGGCACCTTCGCGGTGCCGTTTTCGTGAAGCCAAGCGCATCGATCAGAACTTCGGATCGAATTCGGCGGCGTGGCCGGTGTTGACGATCACCTTCTGCAAGGCTTCGCAGACCTTCAGGTTGCCGGCGACGACCTGCTGGGTTTCCGGGCCCTTGTCGTCCATGCGCGCCAGCGTGGCGCCGCGGTAGTTGCAGACCTTGCCGCCGGCCTCGCGCACCAGCAGCACGCCGGCGGCGATGTCCCATGCCTTTACCCCGGCCTCGAAATAGGCATCGGCGCGGCCGCAGGCGACGTAGGCCAGGTCCAGCGCGGCCGAGCCGGTGCGGCGGATGTCCTCGGCCTGCGCCAGCAGGGTTTCGACGGTCTTGAGCTGGCTGCCGGCGCGGGCACGCTCGCGCGGGGCAAAGCCGGTATGGATCGTCACCCCTTCCAGGTCCTTGCGCTCGGCCACGCGGATGCGGCGGTCGTTCAGCACCGCGCCGTTGCCGCGCGAGGCGGTGAACAGCTCGTTGCGCAGCGGGTCGAAGATCACCGCGTCGGTCGGTTCGCCGTTCTCGACCAGGGCGATGGACACGCAGTAGTGCGGGAAGCCACGCAGGTAGTTGCTGGTGCCGTCCAGCGGGTCGATCACCCACATCTGCCGGCCGTTGCCCTGCAAGCCGCCTTCCTCGCCGTAGATGCCGTAGTCGGGGTAGGCGCGCTTGAGCTCCTTGACGATGACCTTCTCGGCATCGCCATCCACTTCGCTGGCGTAATCCATCCGGCCCTTCTGCACCACGTTCAGCGCTTCGAGCTTGTTGATGTTGCGCAACAGGACGTTGCCGGCGAGGCGTGCGGCCTTGACCATGACGGTGACGGCGGGTTTCTGCATGGCGAAAGGCTCCCGGGGAGGCGAAAGGATGGATTGGCGGGGGAAAAGAGCGGTGCCGGCGCGCTGGCCGGCCGCGCAGTTTACCATCTGCGGCTGTCCCGCTCCTGACTTTTGCACGCCATGCCGCTCTCGCCGTCCCGCACCGCCCGCATCCGCTTCGTCCTCGTCGGCACCCAGCACCCGGGCAACATCGGTGCCGCGGCCCGTGCGCTGAAGACGATGGGCCTGTCGCGGCTGGTGCTGGTGGCGCCGGAAAAGCTGTTGGACGAGGTGGCCTACCGCCGCTCGGCCGGCGCCGAGGACGTGCTCGGCGATGCCCCGGTGTTTGCCACGCTGGCCGAGGCGGTGGCCGATTGCCGGCTGGTGCTGGGCTGCACCGCGCGCTCGCGCCGCGTCCAGCTGGAGGAACTGCTGCCGGCGGTCGCCGGCCAGCGCGCCGTGGCCAGGGCTGCCGAACCGGCCGAGGTGGCCTTCGTGTTCGGTCGCGAGCGCACCGGCCTGAGCAATGACGAGCTGCAGCTGTGCCACGCCGCCGTGCACATCCCGTCCAATCCGGAATTCAGTTCCTTGAACCTCGCCGCGGCCGTGCAGGTGCTTGCCTACGAGGTGCGCATGGCCGAGCTGGGGGGCGTGGCGCCGGCATCGGCCGAGCCGGGCCACGGCGAGGCGCCGGCCAGCCATGCCCAGATCGAGGGACTGTTCGGGCAGTTGGGCGACACCCTCGAACAGATCGACTTCCACAAGGGCCGCGCACCGGAGTCGGCGATGCGCAAGCTGCGGCGTCTGTTCATGAAAGCCGAGCTGTCCGAGCAGGAGGTGCGGCTGCTGCGCGGCATCCTCTCCGACGCCCAGCGCATGGCGCGGCTGGCGACGGAACGGAAAAACTGAGAACTGCGTCATCCGGGGAAAATTTTCGGCTAGTCTTTGCGGACACTCTTGGGGAGTTGCCGGTTTGCACGTTTCACGATGGCTCCGGGGAGCCGTGTTGTCGTTGTCCGTCGCGTTGCCGGTGGTGGGGCTGGCGGCCGATCGTTCGGTACTGGTGCTGGGGCGCCTGAGCGACGATCCGAAATCCCATTACGAACAATTGAAACCGTTGCTGGACTACGTGGTCCCGCGGATGCGCGACGTGGGGATCGTCGAGGGCCGCATCCTGATGGCCAAGGACCTGCAGCAGATGGCCAGCTACCTGCGCCGCGGCCGGGTGGACTGGGTCACCGAGACCTCCGGCACCGCGATGGCCCTGCGCCAGCGCAGTGGCGCCGAGCCGCTGCTGCTGACCGAACGCAATGGCGTGGCGCGCTACCACAGCGTGTTCTTCGTCCGCCGCGACAGCCCGGTCAACACGCTGGAGGACCTGAAGGGGCGCACGCTGGCGATGCAGAGCGCGTGGTCCACCAGCTCCTACCTGGTGCCGGCGATGGAGCTGCTCTCCCGCGGCATCCGCCCGGAGATCCTGCTGACGCCGCAGGACACGCCCACCGCCGACACCGTGGGCTACGTCTTCGCCCGTTCCGAACTGAACATCTCCACCTACGTGCACAAGCGCGTGGTCGATGCCGGCGTTATCAGCAACATCGACTGGCAGAACGAGCAGCGCATGCCGGCGGTGTTCCGCCGCGACATGCGGATCCTGTACGAGAGCGAACAGGAAGTGCCGCGCGCAGTGGAAATGGTGCGTACCGGGCTCGACCCGGCGGTACGTGCGCGCTTGCAGGAAGTGCTGCTGGAAGCCAGCCACGATCCGTCCGCCGGCCCGGCACTGCACAAGTTCTTCGACACCACCGCCTTCCACCGCATCGACCCGGCCAGCCAGCAGGCGCTGGAACGCCTGCGCGGCGGCCTGGCGCGGGTGCGCCTGGAGGTGGAATGAAACCGCTGCGCTTCGGGTTGCAGGCCCGTTTCCTGTGCGTGGCCGCCGCAGTCATGCTGGTGGTGGTGGCGATCGTCGCGGCGCTGCTGGCGGGGCAGGCGGCGACCCAGCGCGAGGTGCTGCGCGCCAGCAACGGCGTGGTCGACCAGGTGTTCGACCGCAGCGCCCGCGAGCAGGGCACTGCGCTGGCCACTGCGCTGGCCGACGCGCTGGTCAACCCGCTGTATTTCTCCGACCTGGACGCGGTCGGTGCGCTGGTGCGCAGTACCGCCAGCCAGAACGCGGTCAGCTATGTGCTGGTGCACGACACCGAGGGCCGGCTGCTGCACGACGGCTCCGTCGAGGTGGCCGGCTACGGCCGGCAGATGCAGGACCCGCTGGCGGCGGGGGCGGTGGCGGCCGACGCGCTGCGGGTGCAGGAATCGTCGATGGTGCTGGAGGTGGACGTGCCGATCCGCATCGGCGACCAGCGCATCGGCGGGTTGCGGGTCGGCATGGACCTGGTGCCGGTGCGCGCGCAGCAGGCCGAGACGATGGCGATGCTGGAACGCGGGGCGGACAAGGCCAACCGCCGGCAACTGCTCTGGCTGGGGCTGGTGATGCTGGCGCTGGTCGGGCTGGTCAGCCTGCTGGCACTGTACGTGCAGCGCACGCTGGTGCGGCCGGTGCGCTGGCTGGGCGACGCCACCCGGCGCATCGAGGCCGGCGACTACCAGGTACAGCCACAGGAAACGCGCCGCCGTGACGAGATCGGCGAGCTGCTGCGCAGCTTCGGGCGCATGGGCGAGAGCATCGCCCGGCATGACCGCGAAGTGCGGCAGATGGCCTACACCGACGCGCTGACCGGGCTGACCAACCGCCTGGCATTCCGCGAGGCGCTGGACCACGAATTGCTGGGTGCGCGTACTTCCGGCCGCGGGCTGGCGCTGCTGTTCATCGACATCGACGAGTTCAAGCGGGTCAACGACACCCTCGGCCATGAGGCCGGCGATGAGGCCCTGCTGCAGTTCGCCCAGCGCATCGCCACGCTGGTCGAGCAGGACGGCGGTCGCGACGCGCTGCTGGCCCGCTTCGGCGGCGACGAATTCGTGATTCTGATCGGCAGCGACGCCGGCCGGGTGGAGAGCGTGGCCACGGTGCTGGCCAAGCGGCTGGTGGACGAGCTGAGCCTGCCGCTGCAGGTACAGGGCCGCGAGATCTTCCTCGGCAGCTCCATCGGCATCACCCTGTTCCCCGAGGACGCCACCGACGCCACCGGCCTGCTGAAGAATGGCGACATTGCCATGTACCAGGCCAAGCTGGCCGGCAAGAACTGCTTCCGCTACTACAGTCGTGCGCTGGACCATGCGGTGGAGCGGCGCCTGCACATGGAGCAGGAGCTGCGCGGGGCGTGGGAGCGCGGCGAACTGCGGCTGGTCTACCAGCCCATCTTCCGCACCCACGACCGGGTGCTGGCCGGGGTCGAGGTGCTGCTGCGCTGGCAGCACCCGGAGCTCGGCTCGGTGCCGCCGTCGATGTTCATCGACATCGCCGAGCAGAGCGGGTTGATCCAGGTGCTGGGGCCGAAGGTGCTGCGCGCGGCCTGCCTGCAGGCCCAGCAGTGGCCACGCAACGCGCTGGACGAGGAGTTGTTCGTCTCGGTCAACGTGTCGCCGCGGCAACTGCGCAGCGGCGACCTGGCCGCCGCGGTCGAGGACTGCCTGCGGGTGTCCGGGCTGGATGCCATGCGCCTGCACCTGGAGTTGACGGAAACGGCGGTGATTGGCGATGAAATGCTGGCCGCCTCGTTGCTGGAAAAGCTGCACCGTACCGGCGTCAAGGTGTGGCTGGACGACTTCGGCACCGGCTTTTCCGGCCTGAGCCACCTGCGCCAGGTGCCGGTGGACGGGGTCAAGATCGACAAGAGCTTCGTTTCCGACCTGCAGCGCGACCCGGACGACCTGGCCTTGACCACGGCGATCATCGCGATGGCGCATGCACTGGGGATCACGGTGGTGGCCGAGGGTATCGAGCAGCAGGCCCAGTTCGACCTGCTCAACCAGCGCGATTGCGACCTGGTGCAGGGCTACTGGCTGGCCAAACCACTGAGTTCGGACGAACTGGTCGGGTTGTTGCAACCGGCGCACCGGTAACGGCGCGCCGCCCGCGACAATCCGTGGGTCAGGGCTACGGTCCCGACGGCTTCATGCCCGATGCGTGGAGCGTCGGGAGCGTAGCCTCGACCTGCGGCGACGATTGCAGCGGGCGCTTGCCGGTATCGCCGGCAACCTCGCGTACCAGTCTCGGCACCAGATAGCCGGACAGCCGCGCCATCAGTTGCGCATGCAGCGCCAGCGCGCGTTCGTCGTCCACTTCGAAGTGGGCCACGCCCTGCACCCGGTCCAGCTGGTGCAGGTAGTAGGGCAGCACGCCGGCGGCGAAGCCGCGCTCGCTCAGCGCCGCCAGCGCCTCGATGTCGTCATTGACCCCGCGCAGCAGCACCGCCTGGTTGAGCAGTTGCGCGCCGACGCCGCGCAGGCGGGCGAGGGCGGCATCGACGTGGGCATCGAACTCGTTGGCGTGGTTGGCGTGGATCACGAATGCCAGCGGCCACGGCAGGCCGGCCAGCCATTGCAGCAGTTCGGCGTCCACGCGCTCGGGCAGCACCACCGGCAGGCGGCTGTGGATGCGCAGGCGCTTGATGTGGCCAATGGCGGCCAGCGCGTCGGTCAATTCGGCCAGCTTGGGCGTGGCCAGCGACAGCGGGTCGCCGCCGGACAGGATCACCTCGTCGATCGACGGATCGGCGGCGATGGCCGCCACCGCCTCCCGCCAGGCGCCCTTGGCGGCGTTCTCCCCGGCATAGTCGAAATGGCGGCGGAAGCAGTAGCGGCAGTTGATCGCGCAGCTGCCGGTGGCGACCAGCAATGCGCGGCCGCGGTATTTCTGGATCACCCCGGTGCTCTTCTTCGCCGCGCCGTCGCCGACCGCGTCGAGGCTGAACCCGGGCGCCAGCCGCATCTCGGCATCCACCGGTAGCACCTGCCGCAGCAGCGGATCGGCCGGGTCGCCGGCGCGCATGCGGGTGATGAAGCCGCGCGGCACCCGCAGCGGGAACTGCGCCAGCGCCGCCCCCGACACGCCCAGGTCGGCGGCCTCCAGTCCCAGTGCGGCCAGCAGTTCGGCCGGGTCGCGCACGGCCTGCCGCCACAGCGCCTGCCAGCGGGGGGCGGGTAGCGGGGCGGGGGTTTCCTGTGGAGTGGGGGCGAGGGCTGCGGTTATCATGGGCGACCAGAAAAACAGATGCCCGCCTTCGATGGCGGGCGTTCCATTCTAATCCGGCGGCTTCGCGCGCGCCGGTTTTGCCACTTCTCAGGAGTTCCAGCATGGCCAGCTACGGCATGAACGACGTCAAGAACGGGATGAAGATCCTGGTCAACAACCAACCGGCGGTCATCATCGACACCGAGTACGTCAAGCCGGGCAAGGGCCAGGCCTTCACCCGCGTGAAGTACCGCCTGATCAAGGATGGCCGCACGCAGGAAGTGACCATGAAGTCCACCGATTCGGTCGACGCCGCCGACGTGGTCGACACCGATATGAACTACATGTACAGCGACGGCGAGTACTGGCACTTCATGGATCCGGAGACCTTCGAGCAGGTGCAGGCCGACAAGGCCGGCATGAACGGCGCCGAGAAGTGGCTCAAGGGCGAGGAATCCTGCGTGGTCACGCTGTGGAACGGTGCGCCGATCGACGTCACCCCGCCGAACTTCGTCGAGCTGAAGATCACCGAGACCGACCCGGGCGTGCGCGGCGACACCTCCGGCGGCGGCGGCAAGCCGGCCACGCTGGAAACCGGCGCGGTGGTGCGCGTGCCGCTGTTCGTCAACCAGGACGAAGTGATCCGAGTCGATACCCGCTCCGGCGAATACTCCGCGCGCGTCAAGTAAGCCGCACGATGCAGGCGCCGCCTCCTTCGCCGCGCAGCCACCGGCTGCCGGTGCCGGGGATGCGGCGCCTGTTCGCATCCGGCGGATGCATTCCCCTGTAGGAGCGACGCCAGTCGCGACCGGGGCATTCCCGGTAAAGCCCATCGCGACTGGCGTCGCTCCTGCAAAAAACGAAACTTGAAGGTGAACCGGCGTGAGTGAACTCCAGCCAGAACAGTGCGACCTCCTGATCGAAGCCGGCTATGTGGTGCCGGTCGAACCGCATGCGGTGGTGCTGGAAGACCATGCCGTGGCGGTCAACGGCGGTGTCATCGCCGCCGTGCTGCCGTGTGCCGAGGCGCGCGCGCGCTTCGCGCCGAAGCAGGTGGTGTCGCGCCCGGACGCGGCGCTGATCCCGGGCCTGGTCAACGCCCACACCCACAACCCGATGACCCTGCTGCGCGGCATCGCCGACGACCTGCCGCTGATGACCTGGCTGCGCGAGCACATCTGGCCGGTGGAAGCGGCGGTGATCGGCCCCGAGTTCGTCGCCGACGGCACCACGCTGGCCATCGCCGAGATGCTGCGCGGCGGCACCACCTGCGCCAACGAGAACTACTTCTTCGCCGACGTGCAGGCCGCCGTGTACAGGAAGCACGGCTTCCGCGCGCTGGTCGGCTCGGTGATCATCGACTTCCCCAGCGCCTGGGCGAAGAGCGACGATGAATACTTCGCCCGTGCCGGCGAGTTGCACGACCAGTGGCGCGGCGACGCGCTGATCGGCACCGCGTTCGCGCCGCACGCGCCGTACACGGTCAACGACGCCAACTTCGAACGGGTGCGGATGCTGTCCGACCAGCTCGACATCCCGGTGCACCTGCACACCCACGAAACCGCGCAGGAAATCAGCGACTCGATCAAGCTGCACGGCCAGCGCCCGTTGGCGCGGCTGGACCGCCTGGGTCTGGTCAACGACCGCCTGATCGCGGTGCACATGACCCAGCTCACCGAAGGCGAAATCCACCTGTGCGCCGAGCGTGGCGTGCACGTGGTGCATTGCCCCGAATCCAACCTGAAGCTGGCCTCGGGCTTCTGCCCGGCCTGCGCGCTGCTGCGCGCGGGCGTCAACCTTGCCATCGGCACCGATGGCTGCGCCAGCAACAACGACCTGGACATGTTCAGCGAGAACCGCACCGCGGCGATCCTCGCCAAGGCCGTGGCCAACGACGCCACCGCGCTGGACGCGGCGACCACGCTGCGCGCGGCCACGCTGGGCGGCGCGCGTGCGCTGGGCTTCGGTGACAAGATCGGCTCGATCGAGGTCGGCAAGCAGGCCGACCTGGCCTGCGTGGATCTGTCGGCGCTGGAAACCCAGCCGCTGCACCACGTGCTGTCGCAGCTGGTCTACGCCGCCGGTCGCCACCAGGTCAGCGACGTGTGGATTGCAGGCCAGCCCAAGCTGGTGCAGCGCGAACTGGTCGGCATGGACGTGGCGGCGATCACCGCCAACGCACGCCAGTGGCGCGACCGTATCCGTTCCAGCCGCGCCTGACGCGGCGGTTCCAAGAGGATCCCGAAATGACCGCAGCTTCGACGTCCAACAACTTCGATCAGGCCGAACTGGACAAGTTCGCCGCGCTGGCCAACCGCTGGTGGGACGCCGACGGCCCGCAGAAGCCGCTGCACGCGCTCAACCCGGTGCGCCTGCGCTACGTCGCCGAGCGCGCCGCGCTGCGTGGAGCGAAGGTGCTGGACATCGGCTGCGGTGGTGGCCTGCTCAGCGAAGCGTTGGCGAAGGAGGGAGCACAGGTCACCGCCATCGATCTCGCTCCGGAACTGGTCAAGGTCGCGCGCCTGCACGGGCTGGAGTCGGGCGTGCAGGTGGACTACCGGGTGCAGTCGGCCGAGGACCTGGCCGCCGCGCAGCCCGGTGCGTTCGACGTGGTCACCTGCATGGAAATGCTGGAACACGTGCCCGACCCGGGCGCGATCATCGCTGCCTGCCAGCACCTGCTCAAGCCGGACGGCAAGCTGTTCCTGTCCACCATCAACCGCACCCCGGCCGCGTTCGCGGTGGCGGTGGTTGGCGCCGAATACATCGCCCGGCTGCTGCCCAGGGGCACGCATCACTACCAGGATTTCATCAAGCCGGCCGAACTGGGCGGTTGGCTGCGCGAGGCCGGGCTGCAACTGCGGGACGTCAGCGGCATGGCCTACGAACCGTGGCGCAACCGCGCGCGGCTGGGCCGCCGTACCGACATCAACTACCTGGCCTTCGCGGTCAAGCCGGAACAGGCATGACCGCAGCGTCGTTCCCGGCGGCGGTGCTGTTCGACCTGGACGGCACCCTGCTCGACAGCGCGCCGGATTTCGTCGTCACCCTCGACCAGCTGCGGCAGGCGCGTGGCCTGCCGCCGGTGGCGCCGGCACGTGTGCGCGAGGTGGTGTCGAAAGGTTCACGGGCGATGCTGGGCGTGGCGTTCCCGCAGATGGATGCCGCCGCGCGCGACGCGCTGGTGCCGGAGTTCCTCGATACCTACGAAGCGCTGATCGGCCGCCATGCGCGGCTGTTCGACGGTGTCGCCGAAATGCTGCAGGCACTGGAACAGGCCGGAAGCCGCTGGGGCATCGTCACCAACAAACCTGAATACCTGGCACGGCTGATCCTGCCGCAGCTGGGCTGGGAACAGCGCTGCGCGGTTCTGATCGGCGGCGACACCCTGGCCGAGCGCAAGCCGCACCCGCTGCCGTTGCAGGTGGCCGCGCAGCGCATCGGCGTTGCCCCGCAATATTGCGTCTATGTCGGTGACGACGAGCGCGACATCCTGGCCGCGCGCGCGGCCGGCATGCCCTCGGTGGCGGCGCTGTGGGGCTACCGGTTGGAAGGTGATGATCCGCTGGCGTGGCAGGCCGACCGCCTGTGCGAATGGCCGCGGCAACTCCTGCAGGCGGCCGTGTGGCCGGCTGCAGCCTGAAGTCCCGATGATCCGAGGTATGACGTGAGCAGTGCGCTGGACAGCTTCCTGGGCAAATGGCAGCAACGCTGGCCGGAGTGGGCGTTCGTGGAGCGCTTTGTCGCCGAGGCGGACCGGACCCGGGCGCTGGCGTGGTTCGCGCTGCTGCAGGAGTTCGACGACATGCTCAACATCAGCGGCGACCCGCTGCCGACCAACGCCAAGCTCGGCTGGTGGGGCGAGGAACTGCGCAGTTGGGCCGGGCAGCGCTCGCGGCATCCATTGGGACGGATGCTGGAGCCGGTGCGGGCACCGTGGATGCAACTGGCCGAGGCGCTGCCGGCATTGATCGAGGCGCGCGAGCCCGCAACCGGCCCGGCGCAGGCGCGGCATGTGTTGCAAGGCTTCGCCGAAGCAGTGGCTGCGGTGGAAGCGGTGCTGTTCGATGCCCCGTTGCAATCGCATGCTGCGGGGGCGGTGTTGACGCAGGTGCTGGCGCAACGGGTGCAGGAACTCGGTGCCGCGGTGGTGCCGGCTGGCGTGGGCGGCGAGCGCGAATGGCAGCAGGCATTGCTGGCGCAATGGCCTGCGCGCGTGGCTGGGCCGCGCCCGCGCCGGTTGCTGGCCGCATTGGCACGCGGCCGCCTGCAGGCCCGGTTGCGTGGTGGCGAATACCAGCCGGGCCCGGCCGGGCTGCTGTGGCGCGCATGGTGGGCCGCGCGCGGCTGATCCGTGTATGTCACGGCTGTCGGGTGGGGGGCGACAGTTGATTGGACCAGCGCCTTCTGGCGTTGCGCGTCACCGGACCGATGGGCAGGTGCCCGTCACCCCTCGGAGCGGCTGATGCTATCGCGATCCCGTGGATAATGCCTGCCGAGCGGGAAAGGCGGCAGCCACGCTTCGCGCCGGATAGTCCACAGTTCGTAGGTCGGCCGCAATTGGTCAGGGTCATCCAGCGACCCGAGGTTCACCTCGATTTCGTCCCCGCTGCAGCCGAACACCGACGAGCCGCAGCGTGGGCAGAAGTGGCGCCCGGCGTAATCGCGGGTTTCTCCCTGCACCACCACCGCATCGCGCGGGAACACCGCCGAGGCATGGAACAATGCGCCGTGATGTTTGCGGCAGTCCATGCAGTGGCACAGGCCGACCCGGTAGGGGCGGCCGGAGGCCAGCAGCCGCACTTCGCCGCACAGGCAACCCCCGCTGAACCGTTCCATTCATGTCTCCTTGGCGGGTGTGACCCACCGTGCGTTCCGGGATCGATCTTTGTTGAATAGGTACAGCGGCTTTATCTGCCGCGCTCCAGCACCAGCAGCGGGTCGATCCGCACATCGAACCAGTTCATCCCCCAATGCAGGTGCGGCCCGGTCGCGCGCCCGGTGGCGCCGACCGTGGCGATCACCTGGCCTTGTTCGATGCGGTCGCCCACCTTCACGTCGATCCGCGACAGGTGCAGGAAGTTGGAGCTGATGCCGTAGCCGTGGTCGAGCACCACGGTGCCGCCGGTCAGGTACAGGTCCGGGTCGGAGAAGGTGACGACGCCGGCGGCCGGTGCCTTCACCGGGGTGCCGGCGGGCACGGCGATGTCCATGCCGGAATGGCCGGCGCCGGGCTGGCCGTTGTAGGTGCGGGCATTGCCGAAGCGGCCGCTGATGCGGCCCTGCACCGGCCAGGCGAAGGTCTGGGTGAAATCGGTGCGGGCGTCGTCGCGCCTGCGCGCCTCGGTGACCCGCGCCTGTTCGCGGGCGATGCGCTCGGCGATCGCCGGCGGCGGGTTCACCGTTTTCGGCGGTACCCCGTTGACCCGCTCCAGCGGCCAGTCGCGGGCGGTGACGGCGATGGCCGTCGTTTCGCTGGAGCCATCCGGGCGCCGTACCTGTACCTGCAACGGGCCTTTCTCGTCGCGGCCGATACCGAACACCACGCTGCCGTAGCCGCTCACCCGCAGGTCGCGGCCGGCGTAATGCACCGTGCTGCCGGCGGGTACCTTGCCGATCACCATCGCCCCCTGCGAGGCACTGGCCGGGAACACGATGCGGTTGTCGATCAACTCGCCGATGCCGTCCTGGGCATGGCCGGGCAGGGTGGGGAGCAGGGGCGCCAGCAGCACCCCGGCCAGCAACGCGCGGCGCATCAGCGGTCGAAGGTCAGGCGCCGGCCGGCCGGCTGGCCGACCAGTTCGCGGCCATTCCATACCTGCTGGCCGTTGACCCAGGTGGAGGCGATGCGCGAGCGGAAGCTCATGCCCTCGAACGGCGACCACGCGCACTTGGACAGGATGTCCTCGCGCTTGACCGTGAACGGGATGTCTTCCACCAGCACCAGGTCGGCGAAATAGCCTTCGCGCAGGAAACCGCGCTGCTCCACGTCGAACAGCTGCGCCGGGGCATGGGCGAACTTCTGCACCACCTGCTCGATGCGCAGCTTGCCTTCGTGCACCAGCTCCAGCGCGGCGACCAGCGCATACTGCACCAGCGGCAGGCCCGAGGGCGCCTGCGGGTAGGGCTTCTGCTTCTCTTCCCAGGTGTGCGGGGCATGGTCGGTGGCCAGCACGTCGATTACGTCTTCGACCAGCGCGGCGGTCAGTGCCTGGCGGTCGCTGGCGTCCTTGATCGCCGGATTGCACTTGATCAGGTTGCCCAGCCGCGCGTAATCGCCGCGGTCGAAGCGCAGGAAGTGGATGCAGGTTTCGGCGGTGATCTGCTTGCGGCTGCCGTCGGCGCGGATCAACGGGCCCTTCTCGAACAGCGCCAGTTCGTCGGCGGTGGAAATGTGCAGCACGTGCAGGCGGGTGCCGTGCTTCTTCGCCAGCGACACCGCCAATTGCGAGGACTTCAGGCAGGCCTCGCGCGAGCGGATGTCCGGGTGCTGCTCGGCGCTCAAGGCATCACCGTATTTCTCGGCGAATGCCTTGGCGTTGGCGTCGATCATCGGCGTGTCTTCGCAATGGGTGATGATCGGCGTGGGGCAGTCGCGGAAGATCGCATCCAGCGTTTCCGGGTTGTCCACCAGCATGTTGCCGGTGGAGGCGCCCATGAATACTTTCACGCCCGGCGCGGTCTTCGGGTCCAGCGTCTGGATGTGCTCCAGATTGTCGTTGCTGGCTCCGTGGTAGAAGCCGTAATTGCCCCACGCGCGGCCGGCAGCGGCATCGTACTTGGCCTGCAGCGCCTGCGCGTTCAACGTGGGCGGGTTGGTGTTGGGCATGTCCATGAAGCTGGTCAGGCCGCCGGCCACGGCCGCGGCCGACTCGGTGGCCACGTCGCCCTTGTGGGTCAGGCCCGGTTCGCGGAAATGCACCTGGTCGTCGATCATCCCCGGCAGCAGCCAGCGCCCGGCCGCGTCCACCACTTCCTCGCCGGCGCGCGTGGCCAGCCCGTCACCGATCTGCGCGA
Organism: uncultured Stenotrophomonas sp.; assembly: GCA_900078405.1. NCBI lineage: Bacteria > Pseudomonadati > Pseudomonadota > Gammaproteobacteria > Lysobacterales > Lysobacteraceae > Stenotrophomonas > uncultured Stenotrophomonas sp. Next base: position 548,737 of record FLTS01000001.1, read on the forward strand.
TGCGGCCGTTCTCGATGCGCAGGTCGCCGTCGAAGGTGCGGCCTTCGTTGACCATGCGGGCATTGGTGATGAGCGTGGAGGACATGTCAGTGTTTTCCTGTGCAGCGGCAAGAGGGGGAGTCGGCCTTGCCGGGAACCGGATCGAAGCCGCCGGGATGGAGCGGGTGGCAGCGCCCCAGCCGGCGCAGCGTGAGCCAGCAGCCGCGCAGCGGACCGTGCACGGCGATGGCGTCCATCGAATATTCGGAACAGCTGGGGACAAAGCGGCAGCGCTGCCCGAGCAGGGGGCTGATGAAGCGCTTGTAGAAGCGCAGCAGGGCGATGAGGAGGCGGCCAATCACCCACGCATCATATGCCAGCTGGCATTGCCCAAGGATTTGTCGCACGATGCCGTGCAGGCTGGAGGGCGCGCATCGTGCTTTCCACCGCCTGGCGGGCGTGCTGGCTGCGCCCGCTCACGTTCCGAGCTGCGCGAAACGGTCCGGTGGCGTCAGAGGGTCGTTTCGGCGTGGATCGGGCATCCGTCAACGTCGGGGCGGCCGCGCGGTTGCCGCTGCTGGCCGGGTAGGCTATAAAAGCCCGCTTTCCCGGGCCCCGGGGGAACAAGGAAGAGCGTTTCGTGGCTGCTAAAAAACCTGCAAAAAAGGCCGTCAAGGTCGCCAAGAAAACCGCCAAGCCTGCCGTGAAGAAGGCGGCACCCAAGCCGGTGGCAAAGAAACCGGTTGCCAAGGCGGCCAAGCCCGCGGCGAAGAAGGCGCCCGCCAAGAAGGCGGTGGCCGTCAAGTCGCCCGCAAAAAAGGCCGCGCCCGTGAAGAAGGCCGTGGCCAAGAAGGTGGCTGCCGCCAAGGCACCGGTGAAGAAGGTGGCCAAGGCCGCCGCCAAGCCGGCCAAGGCGGTGACCAAGGCCGCCAAGCCTGCCGCCAACAAGCCCGCAGCCAGGAAGGCCGCGGAGAAGGCGCCCGCCCGCAAGGTCGCCGCTCCCGCCAGCAAGCCCGTTACCAAGTCCGTACCGAAACCGGCCCCCAAGCCGGTGTCGGCCAAGCCTGTCCCGGCCCCCGCCGCCAAGAAGGCCCCTGCTCCGGCTCCCGCGCCGGCAGTGGTGAAGCCGGCGGCCAAGGCCCCGCAATCCAAGAATCCCGTGCCTGTTTCGAAATCCCCCGCAAAAACCGCCGTCAAATCCAAACCCGCTGCACCCGTCGCCGTCCGCCCGGTCGGCAAGGTTGCCGTTGCCGTCACCGCACGCTCGGCCGCCCCGGCGCCGCGCAGCAAGCACAAGGTGGTGGAGTACAAGACCGACGAAGCCACCGGTCGCCCGATCCTGCCGTCCGGCTACAAGCCCTCGGCGGACGAGGAGTACATGAGCCCGCTGCAGCAGGAGTATTTCCGCCAGCGCCTGCAGGGATGGCGTGCCGATCTGGTCGAGGAATCCAAGCAGACCATCGAGAACCTGCGTGAGGAAGTGCGCGACATCGGCGACGAGGCCGAGCGCGCCACCCGCGAGACCGAGAACTCGCTGGAACTGCGCACCCGCGACCGCTACCGCAAGCTGATCGGCAAGATCGACAGCACGCTCAAGCGCCTGGAAGCCGGCGACTACGGCTATTGCGTGGACACCGGCGAGGAAATCGGCCTGGACCGCCTGGAAGCCCGCCTCACCGCCGAGCGCACCATCGATGCGCAGGAGCGCTGGGAGCACATGCAGAAGCAGCAGGGCGACTGAGTCGCCACTGCCTTCTCCCGCACCGGCCCCGCGCTTTGCGCGGGGCTTTTTTGTCGGCGCGTGCCGCGCAGGTCGGGGCCACGTCCCCGACCGCTTCATGCGTGGAGCGTCGGAGCATGGCCGGATCTTCGTCCTTCCGTTGCAAGCCGGGGCCGAGACTTCGAGGAAGACCGGGTGCATGCCTCGCTTCCCGGCTCCCGCCGGGCCTCCCATGAATGCGGGGCCGGCCGAAGGCTGTGCAACCGGACTTGTGCGAAGGGTTATTGCAGGTCGCGCAGGTTCAGGCGGCGCAGCTGCGGCGCCTTCCATGCGGTGACGCCGGCCACGCCCAGCACCGCGCAGCCGCCGACCACCACCGCCGGCACCAGCCCCAGCAGCCGCGCCATGCTGCCGGCGTAGAACGCGCCCAGCTCGTTGGACGAGCTGATGAAGATGCCGTTGATCGACGACACCCGCCCGCGCATTTCATCCGGTGTCGCCAGTTGCAGGATGGTCGAGCGCACCACCACCGACACACCGTCGCAGGCGCCGTAGAACAGCAGCACCGCTGCCGACAGCCAGAAGTGCTGCGACAGGCCGAAGCCGATCACGCACAGGCCGAAGCCGGCCACCGCGAACAGCAGCGTGCGCCCGGCATTGCGGTGCAACGGGTGCCGCGCCAGCCACAGGCCGACACAGACCGAGCCCAGCGCCGGCGCCGCGCGCAGGATGCCCAGCCCTTCCGGGCCGTAGTGCAGGATTTCGCGGATGAAGGCCGGCAGCATCGCCACCACGCCGCCGAGCAGCACCGAAAACATGTCCAGCGCCATCGCCCCGAGCATGATCTGGTTGCCCAGCACGAAACGTGCACCTTCGGCGATGCTGGCGAAGATCGGCGCGCGGGTTGGCGGCGGTGGTGGTTCATCGACCTTCAACAGGGCCAACGCAACCATCGCCAGCATCGCCATGCCCGTGGCCACGCCGTAGGCCAGGCCCTTGCCGCCCCAGCCGACCAGCGCGCCGCCCAGCGCCGGGCCGATCACCATGCCGGCCTGGAACACCACGCTGCCGAAACCAGCACCGTTGGCGAACTGTTCGCGCGCCAATACCCGCGCGAACAACGCGTTGTAGATGGGCGAGAGGAAGGCGCGGACCATGCCGGTCAGGGCGATGGCCAGGTAGATCGGCCACACGCCCTCGAACGGCAGGCCGCCCGTCGCCACGGCCACCAGCACGGCGGCGGTGGCGACCAGACCGAGGCAGGCGACCATGCCCAGCCTGCGCCGTGGCAGGTGGTCGACCAGGTAGCCGGCGAACGGCGCCACGCAGAAGTAGGGCAGCACCTCGGCCAGGCCGATCAGGCCCAGCGAGAACGGATTGCGGGTGATCCCGTAGATGTGCCAGCCCACCGTGACCGCGACGATCTGGTAGGACAGCATCGCGGTGATGCGGTAGGTGAGCAGCGCGGTGAAGCCCGGCTGGCGCAGCAGTGCGCCGATGCCGTGCCGGGCGGCGGCGTTCACGCCTGCTGCGACCGCGCGGTGTCGCGGATGAAGGCCAGCATCGAGGCCAGTCCGTTGCTGCGGGTGGGCGAGAGGTGCTTGGCCAGGCCAATGGAGGCCACGTAGTCCGGTTCGGTGGCGAGGATCTCGGCAGCCGGGCGGCCGGAGTAGACGCGCAGAGCCAGATAGATCAGCCCGGAGACGATGGCCGAGTCGCTGATGGCATGGAACGCCAGCCGGTCGGCGTTGCCTTCCGGCACGATCCACACCAGCGACTGGCAGCCGTGCAGGCGATGTTCCTCGACCTTCCATTCATCGGGAAACGCCGGCAGCTTGCGGCCGAGGTCGATCAGGTACTGGTAGCGCTCGGACCAGTCGCCGAAGAAGGAAAACTCCTCGGCGATGGCGGCCTGGGCTTCGGCGGCGGTGGGTTCGAGCGGGAAGGGGGTGTCGGTCATTTCGGGTTCTTGTGTCGTTGCTGTGAGCCTTTCTCCCGGAGGGAGAAGGTGGGCATCAGCCGCGCTTCCAGCGCACGCCCTGCGGGGTGTCTTCCAGCACGATGTTCTCGGCGGCCAGCTGGTCGCGGATGGCATCGGCGCGGGCGAAGTCGCGGGCCTGCTTGGCGGCGATGCGCTCGTCGATCAACGCCTGGATGCGCGCGTCGTCGCCAATGTCGGTGCCACGCCCGAACCACGCCGCCGGCGCCTGTTGCAACAGGCCCAGCGCGAGGCCGGCGCCGAGCAGTTCGGCTTTCAGCCGTGCCTTGTCATCCGCACCTTCGGCCTTGCGCGCGTCGCCGGCAATGCGCGCAAGCTCGGCCAGTGCCAGTGGCGTGTTGAGGTCGTCGTCCAGTGCGGCTTCCACCGCCGCCGGGATCAGCGGCGCGGCCTCGACGCTGGCAAGGTCGCGCAGGGTGCCGTACAACCGGTCCAGCGTGCGCACGCTCTGCTCGATCAGCGCGACGGACCAGTCCAGCGGCTGTCGGTAGTGGGCCGACAGCAGCGCGTAACGCAGTGCCTCGGGCGGGTGCTTGCGCACCAGGTCGTGCACGCGCTCGATGTTGCCGACCGACTTGCTCATCTTGGCGCCGCCGAAGTTGAGCATGCCGTTGTGCAGCCAGAAGCGGGCGAAGGTGCGGCCGCCGTGGGCGCACTCGCTCTGCGCGATCTCGTTTTCGTGGTGCGGGAACTGCAGGTCCACGCCGCCGGCATGGATGTCGATGGTGTCGCCCAGATGCGCGGCGGCCATTGCCGAGCACTCGATGTGCCAGCCGGGACGGCCGCGGCCCCACGGCGACGCCCAGCCGGGCAGGTCGTCGCTGGAGGGCTTCCACAGCACGAAGTCGCCGGCGTCGCGCTTGTACGGGGCCACCTCGACGCGGGCGCCGGCCAGCATTTCCTCGGGGTCGCGACGGGAGAGCTTGCCGTAGCCGTCGAAGCTGGACACCGCGAACAGCACGTGGCCCTGCGCGGCATAGGCATGGCCTGCGGTGATCAGCCCTTCGATCATGGCGATGATCTGCGGGATGTGCGCGGTGGCTTCCGGTTCGATGTCCGGCGGGGCCACGCCCAGCGCGGCCATGTCTTGCCGGTAGGCGGCGGCGAAGCGGTCGGTGATGGTCGAGATCGGCACGCCCTGTTCGCGCGCGGCGGCGTTGATCTTGTCGTCCACGTCGGTGATGTTGCGGGCGTAGCGCAGTGCGCCGTGGCGGCGCCGCAGCAGGTCGGCCAGCACCCCGAACACCACCGGGCCGCGGGCATTGCCGATGTGCACGTAATTGTAGACGGTGGGGCCGCAGACGTACATGGTCGGGGCGGCCGGGTCCAGCGGGACGAACGGCTCAAGCCGCCGCGTCAGGGTGTTGTACAGATGCAGGGACATGGGGTTCCGGGGGAGGAGCGAGCCCGCCGATTCTAGCGGCCCGGGCCCGGCCGGGCACGCCCGGGCTGGGCAATGGCGTCGCGGATGGGTAATGTTCAGCCCCTCACGGACGGGGCTGCCTACACTATGCCGAGTCTGTCCGTTGCCCATGAATCCACCGAAGTCGATGAAGCACGCTCCCTTGTTGTCCTCAGCCTTGGGCCTGCTGGCCGTCGCCAGCGGCTCCGCCATGGCGCAGAGCGAAGAGCCGCGCAACCGCGTGGCGATCGTGGAGAACGTGCGCCACGATTACGCGCAGGTACTCAACGTCGAGCCGGTGTTCCAGACCCTGCGTGCCACCCGCACCGAGGAGCATTGCGTGCCGGTATCCACGCTCACGCTGGACCCGGTGCAGGTCACCGCCGAGGAGGAGAAGGGCGGGTTCCGTCGCTTCTGGGATTCGGTGAAGGGGGTCTTCAGCCGCCGGCACGACGACGATGACGAGGCCGCGATGACGTTGGCGCGCGGTGGCGGCAATACCCCGATGCTCACCCCCGAATGCCGCATCGTCGAGGTCGGCCGCGAGTTCCGCCGGCCCATCGCCTATGACGTGGACTATGTCTACAAGGGCACCAAGTTCCGCTCGCGGCTGCCGGAAGACCCGGGCAACCGCCTGAAGTTGCGGGTGTCGATCACCCCCGAACTGGGTGATGATCCCGAACCCGTAGCCGGCAATCCGTGATGTTGCACTGCGCCACTTGCGTGCCGGCGGGGTGCATGCGACCATGCCCCGCGATGAAGGCGAACAGCTTCCAGCACGAATCCAGCGCCGCCCGGTTGGCCACCGGCATGACCTCGCGTGCGCGCCGACCGGAACCCCACATCCTCGCTGGGTAACCGGAGCTTCGTGCTGTCTGTTCGGAAAACCCAGCCCAGGCTGGGTTTTTTCGTTTTCGTTCCACAGAAAGTTTCAACCGCAATGAGTCGCGCGTCGTGCGCACCCGCCGGCAACGGCGGTCCCCCGCAGCAAAGGATGGATCGATGTCCGTGAAGCACTTCTTGAACACCCAGGATTGGAGCCGCGCCGAACTGGACGCGCTGCTGGCGCAGGCCGCGCGCTTCAAGCAGGACAAGCTGGGCGACGCGCTGAAGGGCAGGTCGATCGCGCTGGTGTTCTTCAACCCGTCGATGCGTACCCGCACCAGTTTCGAGCTGGGTGTGTTCCAGCTCGGCGGCCACGCCATCGTGCTGCAGCCGGGCAAGGACGCGTGGCCGATCGAGTTCGACCTGGGCACGGTGATGGACGGTGACACCGAGGAGCACATCGCCGAAGTGGCCAAGGTGCTGGGCCGCTATGTCGACCTGATCGGCGTGCGTGCGTTCCCGAAGTTCGTGGACTGGGCCCATGACCGGCAGGATGTGGTGCTCAAGGCGTTCGCGAAATATTCGCCGGTGCCGGTGATCAACATGGAAACCATCACCCACCCCTGCCAGGAGCTGGCGCACGTACTGGCGCTGCAGGAGCACTTCGGTACCAGTGACTTGCGCGGCAAGAAGTACGTGCTGACCTGGACCTACCATCCCAAGCCGCTGAACACCGCGGTGGCGAATTCGGCACTGACGATCGCCACCCGGATGGGCATGGACGTGACCCTGCTGTGCCCGACCGAGCAATACATCCTCGACGAGCGCTACATGGGCTGGGCGCGGCAGAACGTCGCCGAGAGCGGCGGCTCGCTGGCCGTCAGCCACGACATCGAAAGTGCCTATGCCGGTGCCGACGTGGTCTATGCCAAGAGCTGGGGTGCATTGCCGTTCTTTGGCAACTGGGGCCCGGAAAAGCCCATCCGCGACCAATACAAGCACTTCATCGTCGACGAGGCCAAGATGGCGCTGACCAACAACGGCGTGTTCTCGCATTGCCTGCCGCTGCGCCGCAACGTCAAGGCCACCGATGCGGTGATGGATTCGCCGCAGTGCATCGCCATCAACGAGGCCGAGAACCGCCTGCACGTGCAGAAGGCGATCATGGCGGCCTTGATCTAGGAACGAGTGCGGAGGAACGAGGAGCGAGTGAAAAGCTCGCGGCCCTTGCTCTCATCCGCTTCCCGTTTCTCTTCACTTGTTCCTGACCACATACCCCACGGAAACATTCACCATGACCATCCCCAACGATTCCCGCGACATCGTGCTGGCCTTCTCCGGCGGCCTCGACACCAGCTTCTGCGTGCCCTACCTGCAGGAGCGCGGCTGGAACGTGCACACCGTGTTTGCCGACACCGGCGGCGTGGACGCCGAGGAACGCGAGACCATCGAGAAGCGCGCTGCCGAGCTGGGCGTGAGCAGCCACGTCACCGTCGATGGCGGCCCGGCGATCTGGGAAGGCTTCGTCAAGCCGTTCGTGTGGGCCGGCGAGGGCTACCAGGGCCAGTACCCGCTGCTGGTGTCCGACCGCTACCTGATCGTCGATGCCGCACTCAAGCGCGCCGCCGAGCTGGGTACCAACGCCATCGCGCATGGCTGCACCGGCATGGGCAACGACCAGGTGCGCTTCGACCTGGCGGTGAAGGCGCAGGGCGACTACCGCATCGTTGCGCCGATCCGCGAAATCCAGAAGGAACATACCCAGACCCGCGCCTACGAACAGGCGTACCTGGAGGAACGTGGTTTCGGCGTGCGCGCCAAGCAGAAGGCCTACACCATCAACGAAAACCTGCTGGGCGTGACCATGTCCGGCGGCGAGATCGACAAGTGGGAGGCCCCGGGCGAGGGTGCGCGAGGCTGGTGCGCGCCGCGCAGCGCGTGGCCGCTGGAGCCGCTGACCGTGACCCTAAAATTCGTCGAAGGCGAAGCGGTGGAGCTGGACGGCAAGGCGCTGCCGGGCGAGCAGATCCTCGCCAGGCTCAACAAGCTGTTTGCCCCGTACGGTGTCGGCCGTGGCGTGTATACCGGCGACACCGTGATCGGTCTGAAGGGCCGCATCGTGTTCGAGGCGCCGGGCCTGACCGCGCTGCTGGCCGCGCACCGTGCGCTGGAGGACGCGGTGCTGACCAAGCAGCAAGTGCGCTTCAAGCCGGACGTGGCGCGCAAGTGGGTGGAGCTGGTCTATGAAGGCTTCTACCACGACCCGCTGAAGACCGATCTGGAGGCATTCCTGAAGTCCTCGCAGGGCAAGGTCAACGGCGAGGTGGTGCTGGAAACCCGCGGCGCGCGCGTCGATGCGGTGGCAGTGAAGTCCCCGCACATCCTCAACGCCAAGGGCGCGACCTATGCGCAATCGGCGGATTGGGGTGTGGAGGAAGCCGAGGGCTTCATCAAGCTGTTCGGCATGAGCAGCACCTTGTACGCGCAGGTCAACAACGGTTGATGCTTGAAAGCCCCTCTCCCTCCGGGGTGAGAGGGGCAGCTTGCGAACCACCGGTTCGCTGTCCCTCGAACGCTCTTGCGCCAGCGCAAGGGCCGGGGCGCGAAGCGGGGGTTGGGGTGAGGAGAGAACGGAGTCCGTGATGTTTGAACCATAAGGACTCCGCTCGCCCTCATCCGCCCTTCGGGCACCCTCTTCCGCAGGGAGAAGGGCGCTTGCCTGCCATTGCCGCGATCCGATCCCATGACCAATCTCCTCGAATCCACTCTCACGCATCTGGAAAAACTGGTGTCCTTCGACACCCGCAACCCGCCGCGTGCGATCACCACCGGCGGCATCTTCGATTACCTGCGCGCCAACCTGCCCGGCTTCGACGTCGAGGTGGTCGACCATGGTGCGGGCGCGGTCAGCCTGTACGCGGTGCGCGGCACGCCGAAATACCTGTTCAACGTGCATCTGGACACGGTGCCGGATTCGCCGCACTGGAGCGCCGATCCGCACGTGATGCGGCGGTTGGATGACCGCGTGGTCGGGCTGGGGGTATGCGACATCAAGGGCGCCGCTGCGGCGCTGGTGGCTGCGGCCAATGCCTGCGACGGCGATGCCGCGTTCCTGTTTTCCTCCGACGAGGAGGCCAACGACCCGCGCTGCATCGCCGCCTTCCTCGCCCGCGGCATCCCCTATGAAGCGGTGCTGGTCGCCGAGCCGACGATGGGGGAGGCGGTGCTGGCGCATCGCGGCATCTCCTCGGTACTGATAAAGTTTTCCGGCCGCGCCGGCCATGCCTCGGGCAAGCAGGATGCGGCGGCCAGCGCGTTGCACCAGGCGATGCGCTGGGGCGGCCGTGCGCTGGACCACGTCGAATCGCTGGCGCATGCGCGCTTCGGCGGGTTGATCGGACTGCGCTTCAACATCGGCCGGGTCGAAGGCGGCATCAAGGCCAACATGATCGCGCCGGCGGCCGAACTGCGTTTCGGTTTCCGTCCGTTGCCGTCGATGGACATCGACCAGCTGCTGGCCACCTTCGCCGGTTTCGCCGAGCCGGCGGCCGCGCATTTCGAGGAAACCTTCCGCGGCCCGAGCCTGCCGTCGGGCGACATCGCCCGCGCCGAGGAGCGCCGCCTTGCCGCGCGCGACGTCGCCGACGAGCTGGGCCTGCCGATCGGCAACGCGGTGGATTTCTGGACCGAGGCCTCGCTGTTCTCGGCTGGCGGGTACACCGCGCTGGTCTATGGCCCCGGCGACATCGCCCAGGCCCACACTGCCGACGAGTTCGTGATGCTGGAGCAGTTGCAGCGCTACGCCGAATCGGTCCACCACATCCTGCGGCGCGGCGCCTGAGCCGCCCTGCATTCCCCCACGCCAACGAAATGTCCCCCGCCATGCAGCCCCACCGCCAGACCCGCCAGACCATCGTTCGCCTGCTTTCGAGCATGGCCAGTGCGAAGGAGATCAGCCAGTACCTCAAGCGCTTTTCGCAGCTGGACGCCAAGCGCTTCGCCGTGGTCAAGGTCGGCGGCGCGGTGCTGCGCGACGATCTCGATGCGCTGACGTCCTCGCTGTCGTTCCTGCAGGAAGTCGGTTTGACCCCGATCGTGCTGCACGGCGCCGGCCCGCAACTGGACACCGAGCTGTCGGCGGCCGGCATCGAGAAACGAACGGTCAACGGCCTGCGCGTGACCACGCCCGAAGCGCTGGCGATCGTGCGCAAGGTGTTCCAGCAGTCCAACCTGCAGCTGGTCGAAGCGCTGCAGCAGAACGGCGCACGTGCCACCTCGATCACCGGCGGCGTGTTCGAGGCCGAATACCTGGACCGCGACACCTACGGGCTGGTCGGTGAAGTGAAGCGGGTCAATCTGGCGCCGATCGAGGCCAGCCTGCGCGCCGGCTCGATCCCGGTCATCACCTCGCTGGGCGAGACGCCGAGCGGGCAGATCCTCAACGTCAACGCCGACTTCGCCGCCAACGAGCTGGTGCAGGAACTGCAGCCGTACAAGATCATCTTCCTCACCGGTACCGGCGGCCTGCTCGATGCCGACGGCAAGGTGATCGATTCGATCAACCTGTCCACCGAATACGAGCACCTGATCCAGCAGCCGTGGCTGCATGGCGGCATGAAGGTCAAGATCGAGCAGATCAAGGACCTGCTGGACCGGTTGCCGGAAGAGTCGTCGGTGTCGATCACCCGCCCGGCCGATCTGGCCAAGGAGCTGTTCACCCACAAGGGCTCGGGCACGCTGGTGCGGCGCGGTGAGAAGGTGCTCAAGGCGATGGCGTGGGAGCAATTGGACACCGTGCGGCTGAAGGCGTTGATCGAATCCAGCTTCGGTCGCACGCTGGTGCCGGACTATTTCGAGAAAACCAAGCTGCTGCGCGCCTACGTCAGCGAGAACTACCGCACCGCGGTGATCCTCACCGACGAGGCCGAGGGCGTGTACCTGGACAAGTTCGCGGTGCTCGACGACGCGCAGGGCGAGGGATTGGGGCGCGCGGTGTGGAACGTGATGCGCGAGGAAACCCCGCAGCTGTTCTGGCGCTCGCGCAACGGCAATGCGGTCAACCATTTCTATTACGCCGAGTCCGATGGCTGCTACAAGCTGGACCACTGGAAGGTGTTCTGGTTCGGCGCCAGCGGCTTCGACAGCATTCGCGGCTATGTTGCGCACTGCGGCGAACGCCGGGCGAGCCTGCAGGGATGAATGCCCCGTCCGCCAGCATCGCATGGCGCCAGCTGCCGGAACTGCGCGGTCGTCACGTCGCGCTGGAACCGCTGCGGATGGCGCACGTGCCGGCCCTGCGCCAGGCGCTGGGCGACGGTGAATTGTCGCGCTGCTGGTACACCAGCGTGCCGGCGCCGGATGCCGTGGAGCAGCACGTCGCCGCGGCGCTGGAGGCGCAGGCGCAGGGCACGGCGCTGCCCTTCGTAGTCCGCGATGCCACCGGCGAGGTGGTCGGCAGTACCCGTTTCTACGCACTGGACGCGGGTGTGCCGCGGCTGAACATCGGCTACACCTGGTACCAGCGGCGGGTGCAACGCACCGGCCTGAACACCGAGGCCAAGCTGCTGTTGCTGCGGCATGCGTTCGAGGCGATGGGCTGTATTGCCGTGGGCTTCGAGACCAGCTGGTTCAACCACGCCTCGCGCAGCGCCATCGCCCGGCTCGGGGCGAAGCAGGACGGCGTGCTGCGCAACCACAAGCGCCATGCCGACGGCACGCCGCGCGATACCGTGGTGTTCTCCATCATCGACAGCGAGTGGCCGGCGGTCCGCAGCCACCTGCACTACCTTCTGGATTCGCACACATGACCGAAAGGAAATTCACGCTGGGCATCGTCGGTGCCCGTGGCCACACCGGCGCCGAGCTGATCCGGCTGGTGGCCGGGCACCCGCACATCGAATTGGCCTTCGTGTCCTCGCGCGAGCTGGCCGGACAGCGCGTGGCCGAGCACAGCGATGCCTATGGCGGCGAGCTGCGCTACGAAAATCTCGACGCCGATGCAGTGGCGGGCAAGGGGGCCGATGCGGTGATCCTGGCCCTGCCCAACGGCAAGGCCGAACCCTTCGTCGCCGCGCTGGACGTGGCCCGGCCGGACACGGTGATCGTGGACCTGTCCGCCGACTACCGTTTCGACAATGGCTGGTACTACGGCCTGCCGGAACTGACCCGTGATGCCTATGCGGGGCAGAAGCGCATCAGCAACCCCGGCTGCTATGCCACCGCCATGCAGCTGGCGATCGTGCCGCTGCTGTCGCAGCTGGCCGGGCCGCCGGCCTGCTTCGGCGTGTCGGGGTATTCAGGTGCGGGCACCACGCCCTCGGACAAGAACAACCCGGAGCTGCTGCGTGACAACCTGATGCCGTATGCGCTGACCAACCACGTCCACGAGCGCGAGGTGTCCACCCGGCTTGGGGTGCAGGTGGAGTTCATGCCGCACGTGGCCCCGCACTTCCGCGGCATCAGCATGACCGTGAATCTGTGGCTGCAGCAGCCGCTCAAGCGCGAGGACGTGATGGCGCTGTACCGGCAGCGCTATGCCGGCGAGCCGCTGGTGGACGTGGTGGACGAAGCGCCGTGGGTCAGCCGCATTGCCGGCCGCCACGGCGTGCAGGTCGGCGGCTTCACGATGGCGCCGGGCAACAAGCGCGTGGTGGTGGTGGCGACCATCGACAACCTGCTCAAGGGCGCGGCCACGCAGGCGCTGCAGAACCTCAACATCGCCCTCGGCCTGCCCGAGCTGACCGCCATTCCGCATTGACCCGGCTTTTGTAGGAGCGCCGCAAGTCGCGATGAAGCTTTACCGGTAATTCCCCATCGCGACTTGCGTCGCTCCTACAAGAACAACAAGGACATTGAGATTCCCATGACCAACCTGCTGTGGCAGAAGCCCGGCGTCGCGGTGGACGCCAACATCCAGACCTTCCTCGCCGGCGACGACGTGATCCTCGACCGCGAGTTCTTCCTGCACGACATCGCCGCCAGCACCGCGCATGCCGAAGGGCTGCAGCACATCGGCATCCTCTCCGCCGACGAGCTGGCCGCGCTCAAGCGCGAACTGGCGCTGCTGGGCGACGATTTCCGCAGCGGCGCATTCGTGCTCGACGAACGCTACGAGGATTGCCATTCGGCGATCGAGGCGCGGCTGACCGAGCGTCTCGGCGATGCCGGGCGCAAGATCCACACCGGCCGCAGCCGCAACGACCAGATCCTCGTCGCCACCCGCCTGTGGCTGAAGGAGAAGCTGGCGCGCGTGGCGCAGCTCAGCCGCGAGGTGGCGAAGGTGGCGCTGGACCGCGCCGCCGCCGAGCGCGCCCAGCCGCTGCCCGGCTACACCCACATCCAGCGCGCCGTGGTGTCCTCGGCCGGCATGTGGTGGGCCGGCTGGGCCGAGGCCTTCATCGACAACGCGGTGCGCGCGGCCGACACCCGCCGGCTGATCGACTGCAACCCGCTGGGCACCGCCGCCGGCTACGGCGTCAACCTGCCGCTGGACCGCGAGCACACCACGCGCGCGCTGGATTTCGCGCGCATGCAGGTGTCGCCGATCTACGCCCAGCTCTCGCGCGGCAAGTTCGAGCTGGCCGCGCTGGAAGCGCTCGGCGGGGCGACCCTGGACCTGCGCCGCATCGCCTGGGACCTGTCGTTGTTCACCACCGGCGAGTTCGCCTTCGTCGCATTGCCGGCGCAGTACACCACCGGCAGCTCGATCATGCCCAACAAACGCAACCCGGACGTGATCGAGCTGATGCGCGCCACCCATGCCAGCGTCGCCGCCGCGCGCACCGAGATCGAGCAGCTGCTGTCGCTGCCGTCGGGTTACCACCGCGACCTGCAGGCGTCCAAGGGCGCGATCTTCCACGGCTTCGGCCGCGGCCTGGCGGCGCTGGAACTGCTGCCAGCGCTGCTGTCCAACCTTGACTGGCGCGACGACAACATCCGCGCCGCGATCGACTCTGGCATGTACGCCACCGACGTGGCGGTGGAGGCGGCAGTAGCCGGCGTGCCGTTCCGCGAGGCCTACAAGGCCGCCGCCGCCGCGGCCGACACCGCCGGGCAGGGGCGCACGCCGGAAGGCAGCCTCGCCGCACGGGTATCGCCGGGTGCGGCCGCCGACCTGCGGCTGGAAGAACTGCAGGCACGCTGGACGGCGCTGAGCCCGTAACGCCCGGCGCCGCTTTCATGTAGAAGCGACGCAAGTCGCGATGAAGCTTTACCGATGGAGCCCCATCGCGACTTGCGTCGCTCCTACATGAGGTGAACAGGCAGCGGCATTGGTTGGAAACGAAAACATCGCCCGCACGCATCGCGCGGCAGTGCAATATCCGCGTTGGCAAACTTCCATGCGGTGGAGAACGAACGGTGAAGCTGTATCTGGTCATGGCCATGCGCAAACCGGCGTTCGACACGTCGGTCATCGCCCCGCACAAGGCTTTCCTCGACGACCTGCGCGAACGCGGGCTGCTGCACCTGACCGGCGGTTTCGCCGATGGCAGCGGTGGTGCCTATGTGCTGCGCGACGTCGCCGATATGGACGCAGCGCGGGCCATCGTCGCCACCGACCCGCTGGCCGTCCACGGCTGCTCGGACCTGGTCGTGCACGAGTGGAACACCCGCTGAGCCCATGAACGAGGCCGCCCCTTCGCCTTTCGCCGAGCAGATGCTGCCGCCGTGGCGGCGCGCGGTGCTGAAGATCGGCAGCAGCCTGCTGGCCGCCGACGGCGGCGGCCTGAGCCCGCGTTTCGCGCTGGGGCTGGCGCAGTTCGTCTCGGCCAACCTGCTGGCCGGCAGGGAAGTGGTGATCGTGTCCTCCGGCGCGGTCGCGGCCGGCCGCGCCATCCTGCCGAAGGCGGCCGAAGCCGGCGCGGCAATTGCCGCACGGCAGGCGCTGGCCGCGCTCGGGCAGGCGCAGCTGATCGCGCTGTGGCAGCGCTTCTTCGAGCGCCCGGTGGCACAGGTGCTGCTGACCCACGACGACCTGCGCAACCGCCGCCGCTACCTCAACGCGCGCGCCACTCTCAATGAATTGCTGGCGCTGGGCGCATTGCCGGTGGTCAACGAGAACGACACCGTCTCCGTCGATGAGCTCAAGCTCGGCGACAACGACAACCTCGCCGCCATCGTCGCCGCGCTGGTCGATGCCGACGCGCTGTTCATCGCCACCGACATCGATGGCCTCTACACCGCCGATCCGCGCCGCGATCCGCAGGCGCGGCCGATCAACGAGGTAGCCGAACTGACCGCCGAGGTGATGGCGATGGCCGGTGGCAGTGGCAGCGCGGCCGGCACCGGCGGCATGCACACCAAGTTGCAGGCGGCGGCCAAGGCCGGCGCGGCCGGCATCGACACCTACCTGTTCAACGGCCGCAGCGGCGAAGTGGTACGCGCACTGGCGCAGGGCCGACTGCGTGGCACCCGACTGCATGCCGGGCGCTCGCGCATCGCCGCGCGCAAGTACTGGCTGCGGCACGCGCCGCTCGAGCCGGGGGCAATCATGGTCGACGGCGGCGCCGCGCGCGCATTGCGCGAGAAGGGCGCCTCGCTGCTGCCCGGCGGCATCACCGCGGTGCAGGGCGAGTTCCGCCGCGGCGACATGATCGAAGTGCGCGATGGCGAGCGCTGCATCGCGCACGGCATCAGCCAGTATTCGGCGGTGGACGTGCGGCGCATCGCCGGCAGCCATTCGCGCACCATCGAGGCCACCCTCGGCTACAACTATGGCGAGAGCGTGATCCACCGCGACGACCTCGTCCTGCTGTCGTAGGAGCGCAGCTTGCTGCGCGATGGGGCCTTGCCGGTAAAGCCCATCGCGCAGCAAGCTGCGCTCCTACGGGGCCATTTCCTGCTTTCCCGCGAGTTGCCCATGACCGACATCAAGACCCTTGCCCTGCAATGCCGCGACGCCGCCCGGCAACTCGGCCAGCTTTCCACCGCGGCGCGTTCGGCCCTGCTGCAATCGATGGCGGCGGCGCTGGAAGCCGATGCCGCGGCGATCCTCGCCGCCAACGCCCGCGACCTGCAGGCCGCCCGCGACAAGGGCGTGGGCAGCGCGATGCTCGACCGGCTGGCGCTGGACCCGCAGCGCTTGGCCGGCGTCGCCAACGCGCTGCGCGAGGTCGCCGCGTTGCCCGATCCGGTCGGCGAGGTCACCCGCGACTACCTGCGGCCCAACGGCATCCGCGTGCAGAAGGTGCGCGTGCCGCTGGGGGTGATCGCGATGATCTACGAGGCGCGGCCGAACGTGACCGCCGATGCCGCCGCGCTGTGCATCAAGGCCGGCAACGGGGTGATCCTGCGCGGCGGTTCGGAGGCGATCCATTCCAACACCGCGATCGCCGCCAGCCTGAAGCGCGCGCTGCGCGAGGCGGGCCTTGCCGATGCCGCGCTGACGCTGGTGGAGGACCTGCGCCGCGAGACGATGCTGGAACTGCTGCAACTGAACGACATCATCGACCTGGCGATCCCGCGCGGCGGCGAGGGCCTGATCCGCTTCGTCGCCGAACATGCGCGGGTGCCGGTCATCAAGCACTACAAGGGCGTGTGCCATTTGTACGTCGATGACGGCGCCGATATGCAACTGGCGCTTGGCCTGCTGGTCGACGGCAAGGCGTCGCGCCCGGCCGCCTGCAATTCGCTGGAAACCCTGCTGGTGCACGCCGGCATCGCACCGCGCTTCCTGCCGCTGGCGGCCGAGGCATTGCGCGCCCGCGGCGTCGAGTTGCGCGGTGATGCCGCGACGCAGGCCCTGGTGCCCGGTGTATCGGCGGCGGACGAGGACGACTATGCCGCCGAATACCTGGACCTGATCCTCGCCATCCGCGTGGTCGACTCGCTCGATGACGCCATCGCCCACATCCAGCGCCACACCTCCGACCACACCGAGGTCATCGCCACCGGCAACCCGGCCCATGCCGAGGCCTTCGTGCATGCGCTGCGCTCGGCGGTGGTGATGGTCAACGCCTCCTCGCGCTTCTCCGACGGCGGCGAGTTGGGGCTGGGCGCGGAGATCGGCATCTCCACCACGCGCCTGCATTCCTATGGCCCGATGGGGCTGGAAGCACTCACCGTGGAGCGCTTCGTGGTGCGCGGCGAGGGGCAGCTGCGGGGCTGAGGCCGTAGGCCGGGGTTACATCCCCGGCGTTTTCGTCGGCCCTTTGCGGACGTCGGGGGCGTGGCCCCGACCTACCAATGGTCTTCCAGCTGCTGCGGCCGGCACGCGAACCACGCCGCGACCAGCAGCACCAACGAGCACAGCATCAGGAACGCGAACGACCATGCCCAGCCGCCGCCGGCTTCGTGCAGCCAGCCGAACAGCAGCGGGCCGAGGCAGGCCAGGCTGTAGCCCACGCCCTGCATGAAGCCGGACAGCGCCGCCGAGCCGCTCGGGGTTCGGGTGCGCAGGTTGATCAGGGTCAGGCCCAGCGGGAAGGTGGATGGCCCCAGCCCGGCGATGGTCACCCACAGCCACGGCGCGGCCATCGGCGCCCACAGCAGGCCGGCGAAGGCGACCGCGTTCAGGCCGAACACCAGCACCGCGATCGGGAACGGGTTGCGCATGCGCACCGCCAGCGCCGGCACCAGCAGCGAGGGCAGCAGGCCGATGGCCGAATACAGCGCCACCATCACCCCGCCGAAGGCCTCGCTGGCGCCGGCTTCCACCATCACCTTGGGCAGCCAGGTGAACAGCGAGTAGGTGCCCAGCGAGGTCATGCCGAACATCAGCGCCATGCCCCAGCCGAGCGGGGTCTTCCAGACCCGGCCGGCGGCATGCGGGCCGTCGGCAGCGGCGGCGGCCTGCGCACGCGGCGCATGCCGCGCCAGCAGCAGCCACGGCAGCAGCGCGGCGGTGGACAGCAGCGCCCACATGCCCAGCGAGATGCGCCAGTCGAAGCGGTCGGCCACCGGCACCGCCAGCAGCGCCGGCAGCATGGTGCCGGCCTGCAGCACGGTGATGTAGAGCGTGCTCAGGGTGCCGACGCGGTCGGCGAAGTAGCGCTTGACCAGCGGCGGCACCACCACGTTGCCGATGCCCATGCCGGCCAGCGCGACCGCCGAGCCGACCAGCAGCATGCCGACGCCGCCGGCGCTGGCGCGCAGCAGCAGCCCGGCGGTGGCCAGCAGCATGGTCAGCACCGCGGTGCGTTCCAGCCCGATCGCGCGGATCAGCCGCGGCGTGACCAGGCCGAACAGGGCGAAGGCGGCGGTGGGCATCATGCCCAGCACGCCGGTCATGGTGCTGCCGAACTCGAAGGTCTGGCCCAACCGGTCCAGCAGCGGCGTCAGCGAGGTGACCGCGCTGCGCAGGTTGGCGGCCAGCAGCACGACGGCGACGAAGGCCAGCAGCCGGCCCTTGAGCAGGGGAGCATGCGGGCCGCGGGCGGGAGAGTGGGGCATGGCGGAACTCCGGCGCGGGCAGCCGCAGGGGCGGCGCCCGCGAAAACAGGGGAACCGCGGGGAGCGATTCCCGGCATCGCCCGCCGCTGGCCCGGAAGCGGCGGCGTGGCGACAAAAACAAAAGCCGGCCCGAGGCCGGCTTTTGTCGATCTTGGTCGGGGAGACAGGATTCGAACCTGCGACCTCTACGTCCCGAACGTAGCGCTCTACCAGACTGAGCTACACCCCGAAGGAGCCGCCTATGATAACGGCGGCATTGGCGCGGCGCAACAGATTTCACTCCGCCGCGGGCATCGGCCAGGCCCGGTGCGGGTCAGCCCAGCTTCTCGGCCAGCACCCGGCGGATTTCCGATTCGACCATGCCCTTCATCGCCGACAGCAGGAAGCCCAGCTCGGCCTTCACCCGCACCGCGCCGGGCAGCATCTCGATCGCGCCCTCGACCCCGGCACGGGCGAAGTGCAGGTTCTGCCCCTCCCAGCGGGTGCTGACCTCGAAGCGCTCCTGCAGCTTGCGCGCGACCTCGGCGATGGCCGCGTGCGCGCTTTCGTCGGACAGGGAATGGGCATGGTGGATGTCGATGCTGGACATGGGACAGGGACTCGCGGGACCGCGTGGGGATGGTGCGGCATTGTGCGGACACGCGCGGCGCAGTCCAAGCCCCGCGGCCAGCTTCTGCATGTCCCGTGGACCTGCTAGTCTGCCGCCGGTGCGCACACTGCAAGTCCATTTCGGCAACCGCCAGCAGCCAGATCAAGCCCTTGGTCCGGGCATGCAGCGCATCGTGCGGGACGCCAGCGGGCAGGTGCGGCTGGGCGACGACAGCGTCGGCCCGCTGCTGCTGGCACGCTTCTGCACCGATGAACGCGGCCTGTGGTTGCAGGTCGCCAGCGGCGTGCGCGGCATCCACGTCAACGGCCGCCCGGTGCGGCGCATGGCGCTGCTGCGCGCCGGCGACTCGGTGCATGCCGATGGCGTGGAGATGCTGCTGCGCGGCGATTGCGCGCCGGCCACGCAACCACCGCAGGCGCCCGAGGCGATCACCGGAAATGATGAAGACCTGCGCGTGCTGCTGCGCGGCGTCGGCGGCCAGCACCACGGCCGCGCCCACGCGCTGAACCGGCCGCGCACCATCGGCCGCGATGCGGCGGCGGACATCGTCATCGACGACCCGGTGTTCCCCGAGCGGCAGGCGCGTTTCGAATGCCACGGCGAGCGGGTGCTGCTGCGCGACCTCGGCTCGCCCGACGGTTGCCGGGTCAATGGCGTCGCCGTCCGCCACTGCTGGCTGCGCGCGGGCGACCAGGTGGTGTTCGAGGGCAACCAGCGCTTCGTATTGGAGGTGCCGCTGGGCGCCGCCCCGACCTACCTGCCGGCCGTTGCCGAAGAGGCCGCGCCGGCCGCCGAAACCCGGCCGGCGCCGGTGGTGGCGCGGCCACGGCAGCGGCGCTGGCCGTGGCTGCTGCTCAGCGCCCTGCTGATGGGCGTGCTGATCAGTGCATTGCTGCTGTTCGGTGCGCGCTGAACGCACGCCGCCCGGCATTCACTCGCCGCGCAGGCGGCACATCCGCGGCGTGGCCCGGCCCATCGGCATCTTCAGCTTGCCGATGGCTTCGATTCGGGCCTCGGCGATGCGGTCGGCGGCGCGCTGCGGCGAGATCGCGTCCTGCTCGGAGCGGTCGAAGATCCGTTCGAGGTTGTGGTAGATGCTGCGGATCAGGCGCATGGCGCGCTCGCGGTTGTAGCCGTCGATCTCCAGCGACACGTTCATCACGCCGCCGGCGTTGACCACGTAGTCCGGCGCCCACAGCACCCCGCGCTTGAACAGTTCGTCGCCCACCGCGTGGCTGGCCAGCTGGTTGTTGGCGGTGCCGCAGATGACCTTGGCCTTGAGCCGGTCCAGCGTTTCCATGCCGATCACGCCTTCCATCGCGCAGGGCGCGAACACGTCGGCGGCGACATCGTAGATGGCCTCGGGCGCGACCGCCTCGCAGCCGTATTCGCCGACCGCGCGTTCCACCAGCGCCGGGTCGAGGTCGGTCACGTGCAGCTTGGCGCCGCGCTCGCGCAGCAGCTTCACCAGCTCCATGCCGATGTGGCCCAGGCCCTGCACGGCGATGGAAACCTTGCCGATTTCCTCGTGGCCGAACTTGCGGTTGACCGAGGCCATCAGCGCCTGCAGCGCGCCGTAGGCGGTGAACGGGGCCGGGTCGCCGGAGCCGCCGTGGACCTGGTGCACGCCGGTGACGTAGCCGGTCTCCAGGTAGATGTGCTCCATGTCGTTGACGTCGGTGCCGACGTCCTCGGCGGTGATGTAGCGCCCGCCCAGCGCCTCGACCTGCCGGCCGAAGGCGCGGAACAGCACCTCGCTCTTGGCGGCCTTCGGGTCGCCGATGATCACCGCCTTGCCGCCGCCCACGTTCAGCCCGGCCAGCGCGTTCTTGTAGGTCATGGTGCGGCTCAGCCGCAGCACGTCGCGCAGCGCGTCGTCGCTGTTGGCGTAGGGGCGCATGCGCACGCCGCCCAGGGCCGGGCCGAGGGTGGTGTCGTGGATGGCGATGATCGCCTTCAGGCCGGCATCGCGGTTGTGGCAGAACACGACCTGCTCGTGGCCGGAAGTTTCGAGGGTGTCGAAAAGCATGGATGCTCCGATGGGCGCTGCTGCGACAACGTCCGTGATCCTGCGGGTAAATGGTGGGCCGTAAAACAAAAAATGCGACTTCGTCCTTGGGGTGACGGGTCGCGGGCGGCCATTCTAATGCATTCGGCGGCCGGCGGTTGTCGAGGCCGCCGATGGCGCGTGGGAGCACCGCGCGGCGCACCGGTCACGCTGCGCTGCAACCTGACCTGCCGGGCACGCGGCCCTATCATCGGTTTCAACGGAAACAGGATGTCGCACGCCCCATGAGTACCCCCGCCCCCCACCTCCCGCAGCCGCCGTCCACCGCCCTGGACGAGGCCCGCTCGCCGCTGCGCTTCGTCACCGCCGCCAGCCTGTTCGACGGCCATGACGCGGCCATCAACATCATGCGCCGGCTGATCCAGTCGCAGGGCGCGGAGGTGATCCACCTGGGCCACAACCGCTCGGTGGAGGACGTGGTGCGCGCGGCCTTGCAGGAGGATGCCGACGCCATCGCGCTGTCGTCCTACCAGGGCGGCCACGTCGAGTACTTCAAGTACATGGTGGACATGCTGCGCGAGCGCGGCGCCGGCCATATCCGCGTGTTCGGCGGCGGCGGCGGCACCATCACCCCGGAGGAAATCCGCGAACTGCAGGACTACGGCGTCGAGCGCATCTACCACCCCAACGACGGCATGAAGATGGGGCTGGTGGAGATGATCGAGGACGTGGTGAAGCGCGCCGGCGGCGCGCGGGAACAGGGAGTGGGGAACAGGGAATGGGATGTTCTAGCCAAACCCGGCATTGACGACGAAATTGGTATTGGCCGGATGCTTTCGGCCATCGAGGACGGTGTTTATGGCGATGCCGAGCTTGAGAAGCTCCGCAAGCAATGGGCCAGGGTGGACGGCCATTCCCCGTTCCCTGTTCCCCATTCCCGGCTCGCTCCCGTCATCGGCATCACCGGCACCGGTGGCGCCGGCAAGTCCAGCGTCACCGACGAATTGCTCAACCGCTTCCTCGCCAATTTCCCGCAGATGCGCATCGCGGTGGTGTCGGTCGATCCCACCCGCCGCCGTACCGGCGGCGCGCTGCTGGGCGACCGCATCCGCATGAACTCGCTGCGCAGCCCGCGCGTGTACATGCGCTCGATGGCCACCCGCCGCCAGCATGCGGCGGTCAACACCGTGCTGCGCGACTGCATCGGCTTCCTCACGTCGCTGGATTTCGACCTGGTGATCGTCGAGACGGCCGGCATCGGCCAGAGCGATTCGGAGATCGTGGACCTGGTCGATTTCCCGATGTACGTGATGACCAGCGACTTCGGCGCGCCGAGCCAGCTGGAAAAGATCGACATGCTCGACTACGCCGAGCTGGTAGTGCTCAACAAGTTCGACAAGCGCGGCGCCGAGGACGCGCTGCGCGACGTGCGCAAGCAGTGGAAGCGCAACCGCGTCGCCTTCCAGATGAAGGACGAGGACGTGCCGGTCTACCCGACCATCGCCTCGCAGTTCAACGACCCCGGCATCAGCTGGATGTTCGCCAACCTGTGCCGGTTGTTGCGCGAAAAGCGGGGAACGGGGAACGGGGAAGCGGGAATGGAAGGCGGCTGCGATTGGGTGCCGGCCATCGACACCACGCTCAAGGAACCGCGCGCCACGGTGCTGATTCCCGGCAGCCGCGTGCGCTACCTGGCCGAGATCGCCGAGCAGGGCAGGGCGATCAACGCCCGCATCGAATCGCAGGCGGAAGTCGCCGAGCGCGCGCAGGGCTGCTGGCAGGCGCTGAAGGAGCTGGGCGACGACAGGTTGCCGCAGGCGCTGGAGCTGTATGCGGCCGATGCTTTGCTCCCCTCTCCCGAGGGGAGAGGGGCTCAGGCAGCGGTTGACCGCTCGCTGCTGACCCTGCGCCAGCGTTACAACGACGCGGTGCAATCGCTGGATTCCGAAGCGCTGCGTCTGTTGCGCGAATGGCCGGCGCGGCTGAAGTCGATCATCGACGAGGTCAACGAATACCAGGTGCGCGGCAAGGCCATCCGCGTCGAGAACTACCGCGAGTCGCTCAGCCACCAGCAGATCCCGAAGATCGCCGCGCCCACCTACCGCAGCTGGGGCGAACTGCTGGTGTTCCTGCAGAAGGAAAACCTGCCCGGCGCGTACCCATACACCGGCGGCGTCTATCCCTACCGCCGCAGCGGCGAGGACCCGATCCGCATGTTCGCCGGCGAAGGCACGCCCGAGCGCACCAACCGCCGCTTTCATTACCTGAGCGTCGGCCAGCCGGCTGCGCGCCTGTCCACCGCGTTCGACAGCGTCACCCTGTACGGCGAGGACCCGGCGCCGCGCCCGGACATCTACGGCAAGATCGGCAACTCCGGCGTCAACATCCCCACGCTGGACGACATGAAGAAGCTGTATTCCGGCTTCGACCTGTGCGCGCCGACCACCTCGGTGTCGATGACCATCAACGGCCCGGCGCCGATGATCCTGGCGATGTTCATGAACACCGCCATCGACCAGCAGGTGGAGAAATACCTGAAGGCCGACCCGGCGCGCTGGGCCGAGGCGGAAAAGCAGATCACGCGATTGTTCGAAGGCCGCCCGCGCCCGCAGTACCACGGCGAGCTGCCGCCGACCAACGACGGCCTCGGCCTCGGCCTGCTCGGCGTCACCGGCGACCAGTTGCTGGACGCGGAAACCTACGCGCGCATCAAGGCCGAAACCCTGCGCACCGTGCGTGGCACGGTGCAGGCCGACATCCTGAAAGAGGACCAAGCGCAGAACACCTGCATCTTCTCCACCGAGTTCGCGCTGCGGATGATGGGGGACATCCAGCAGTATTTTGTCGATAACGGCGTGCGCAATTTCTACTCGGTGTCGATCTCCGGCTACCACATCGCCGAGGCCGGGGCGAACCCGATCAGCCAGCTCGCCTTCACCCTGAGCAACGGCTTCACCATCGTCGAGTACTACCTCGCGCGCGGGATGAAGATCGACGACTTCGCGCCGAACCTGTCGTTCTTCTTCTCCAACGGCATGGACCCGGAATACACCGTCATCGGCCGCGTCGCCCGCCGCATCTGGGCGCGCGCGATGCGCGAGCGCTACGGCGCCAACGAGCGCAGCCAGATGATGAAGTACCACATCCAGACTTCCGGCCGCTCGCTGCATGCGCAGGAAATCCAGTTCAACGACATCCGCACCACCTTGCAGGCGCTGTATGCGCTGTTCGACAACTGCAACAGCCTGCACACCAACGCCTACGACGAGGCGATCACCACCCCGACCGAGGAAAGCGTGCGCCGTGCGGTGGCGATCCAGATGATCATCAACAAGGAACTGGGGCTGAACTTCTGCGAGAACCCGTGGCAGGGCAGCTTCATCGTGGACAAGCTGACCGACATCGTCGAAGAAGCCGTGTACAAGGAGTTCGAGGCGATCAGCGAGCGCGGCGGCGTGCTCGGCGCGATGGACACCATGTACCAGCGCGGCAAGATCCAGGAGGAAAGCCTGTACTACGAACACAAGAAACACGACGGCAGCCTGCCGCTGGTCGGCGTCAACATGTTCCTGCCGAAGGAGCACGCTGGCGAAGTGGCTACCGAGATCGAGCTGATCCGTTCGACCGAGGAGGAGAAGGGGCAGCAGATCGACAACGTGGCCGGCTACCAGCGCAGCCGCAACGGCTATGCTGCCGATGGACTGAGGGCGCTACAGGCAACTGCGCGGGAGCGACGGAATGTGTTTGAATCGCTGGTGGAGGCGGTGAAGACGCATAGCCTGGGGCAGATCAGTCATGCGTTGTATGAGGTGGGTGGGGAGTATCGGCGGAATATGTGAGGCCTCGCTCCGGATGATGATGTATTAAGGGATGCCAATGAACGCGGATATTGCGGCTCAGTTTGATGCGCAGCGTAAAAAGGTTGACGTAGACAATTTCGATGTCACGGTTCGAGAGCTTGTTCGTATGGTTGAGGAGGGGGAGATCGATCGTGCGCCTGAGTATCAGCGAAAGTTTCGTTGGGATGAAGCGCGTGAATCGAAGCTCATCGAATCGGTGTTACTGGGTCTGCCAGTTCCGACCATTTTTATGGCAACTAATAAGGATGGTACATGGGAGTTGGTTGACGGTCTTCAGAGGATTTCCTCCTTGGTTCATTTCTTGGGGGATCCCGAGAAATTGAAGTCGGCGATTGGTAAAGATGGTCGACTTGTTTTGAAGGGTCTGGAAAAGCTTTCGCTTTTCAATGGAAAGTCCTTTGAAGACATGCCGGAGCCCATCCGACTTCATCTGCTAAAGCGGGCGCTTCGTGTGACATCGCTTAGCGATAAATCAGATTTGAATGTTCGCTTTGACACATTTGAGCGACTAAATACGGGCGGTATAGCGCTGTCGCCTCAGGAAATTAGAGCATGTGTTTTTCAAGGGGCGCTCTCCGACTTCCTTGAACGTGCCGCGGCTGATAGTCGTCTGCAGAAACAAGTCAAGCTTCAGGAAGGCCATAAGGACGATGGTACTCTTGAAGAGTTCGTTCTTAAGGTGTTTGCATATGCAGACAGGAGCGAGAATTTTGATGGTGCGGTGACCGCGTTCCTGAATGATTACGCTCGGGATCATCAGTCTCCGGATAAAGTTGCAGTGATGAGTGTCGAGTTCGATGCGATGGTCAGGAAGTTTGCAAAGGTTAATGCTGGGCCAATCCTGAAAAAGAACTATGGTGTTACTCCGCTTAATTTGGCCGAGGCCGCCTTGGCAGGAGCCCTGCTTCTTCATCGGGAGAAAGGGAAATTTAAGCCTCTCGATGGATGGCTAAGTGATAAGCAGCTTCTGAAGTTCAGTACGGGTGGCACAAATACCAAAAAAATGTTAAGGGGTCGAGTTGAGCGCGCGAAAGAGCTGCTCGCCGGCGCAAAACCAGAGCTCAAGTGAATGGACTTCGGTTACGGCAAGTTCTCGCAGGAGGCGCAGGGCATTCGTAACTCTTTGGTATATCTTGATGCCTTGGCGCTTAATTCACGATTTGCTGATCACGTTCGCGTCAATAAAGCCCTGGTGCTTGTGTGGATGGCGGCGACAGTGGAGACGTTTTGGAAAGCTTATTTGTCTGAGCTTTGTAGAAGGGTGGCTGCTGCTGGCCCAATAAAGCGGAGAAGGAATATGGCAGCGGCTGCGATTTATTATTTCGATACTCTGGGTTCTTTGGGGGAGGGTAAAAGGCTAAAGCGTTGGCACCGCGCCGTCGAATTCTTTGGAAACTTGTCTGGTGCTTTGGCTCTTCCTCATTCTTTGCCATATGATGGGCGCACGGTTCGGCCTGAGCATCTCGTGCTGGCATGGGAGGTTTTTTGTTTGAGTGGTAGTCCATTTCCGTCGCCCGTGCATAAGCAAGACTTAAATGCACTGGCAGATCAGAGAAATGATGTTGCGCATGGACTTGTTGAGCCGGGCATCGTAGGTGGCACAATGACAGTGGGTGATTTACGCATTCGCTTGTCGCGACTTGACGACGTTGCTGTTCACTGTGTTCTTGCAGCTGAGGCAGCTTGGCCGTAACAAAACAGAAACGGGGTCAGGTTCACTTAATTGATTACGGGGGGCGTGGTTCGGCTGATGGGCGCGCGAGCCACACGCCTGCAAAGCGTTGTGCTGATGAGGGCATGACCTGTTCCCATTTCGCCGAAATGTGACAGTCATGTCATTCATGCTCGCCGTCGTGCTGGACTGGACGATCATGCTTCGATGACCATAATCCCGCATGCCCACCACCTCCACGCCCTCCGCACACCTGTTGCAACTCCTGCCCGAGGCGGTGGTGCAAACGGATGCGCTGTGGGAGATCACCTACCTGAACCCGGCTTGGCACACGCTCACCGGCCATCCGGTGGAGGCGGCGCTCGGCCGGTCCCTGCTTGAATTCGTGCATCCCGACGACGTCGGCACCCTGCGCTCGGGCATGCCGGTGTTCCGGCTGCGGTTCGCCGACGCGGACTATCGCTGGATGCGCCTGCAGCTCCACCCGGAGTTGGATGCGGCGGAGCGGGTGATCAGCCGCCAGGGCGTGCTGATCGAGATCACCGAGGTCACCGAGCAGGTGCTGGTGGAGGTGCGCCAGCGCTTCCTGCGCCTGCTGGAAACTATCGATGGCGTCGTCTGGGAAGCCGAGCGCGGCGTGGGCAATACCTTCCTGAGTCCGCAGGTCGAGCGGCTGTTCGGCTACACGGTGGAGGAGTGGCGTTCCGATCCGGGTTTCTGGCGCTCGCGCGTGCATCCCGACGACCTGGCGGAAGCCCTGGTCATCGACGATGCCGCGTACAACGCCACGCACAGCCATGCCTACGAGATGAGTTACCGGCTGATCGCCAAGTCCGGCAAGGTGGTGTGGGTGCGCGACCTGTGCCGCGCGGTGGTCGAGCCGGGGCGGCCGAACCGCATGATCGGCCTGATGATCGACGTGACCCGGCAGAAGAACACGGAGCTCGAACTGCTGCGGTCCGACAATCGCTATTCGCTCGCCACCCGCGGTTCCAACGACGGCATATGGGACTGGGACCTGCGGACGGATGCGCTGCATGTGTCCGAGCGCTTCCACGAGATCGTCGGGCTGGGCGGCACCCACCACGTGCATGACGGGGGCTGGCATTTCCTCCAGCAGCTGATCGATCCCGATGACCGCGGGCGGGTGCAGGCTGCCTACCGCAGGCACCTGTCGGGGGACAGCCCGAACTTTTCGGTGGATTTCCGCGCATTCCACCGCTCGGGGCGGCTGGTGTGGGTCAACTGGCGCGGGGTCGCCGAGTTCGAGGACAGCGTTGCCGTGCGCATGGCCGGCTCGTTGAGCGATCTGGCCGAACGCGGCAGTTCCTACGACGCTCTGACCAACCTGCCTGGCCGCCCGCTGTTCCGCGACCGCCTCGCGCATGCCATCGCGCTGCACCGGAACGAGGCGGCGAAGGACGATGACGTGCCGGCACGCGGCGGCACCACGATGTTCGCCGTGCTGCTGTTGGACCTCAACCGGTTCAAGGCCGTCAACGACACCCTCGGGCACCATGTCGGCGACCAGTTGCTGCAACAGGTGGCGCGCCGGCTCGAATCCTGCGTACGGACGGTCGATCTGGTCGCGCGCATGAGTGGCGACGAGTTCAACGTGCTGCTCGAATCCATCGATCCGGCCGAAGCCGCCGACCGCGCCCGGCAGATTGCCGCCGCCCTTGCAGTGCCTTACGAAATCGGCGCGCACACGGTGACCAGCGGCGCGAGCATTGGCCTGGTCAGCAGCGAGTCCGGTCTGGCGACCATCGATGACTACCTGCGCGCCGCGGACGCCGCCATGTACCGGGCCAAGAGCCGGTCATTGGGCGTGTGCGTTTTTTCATGACGCATATCCTTGTGCCTCGCCCTTCGGGCGGCTTCGCCATGAAAAACGGCTGTCCTGCCGTTTTCTCGGCGGAAGGAAGCTGAGAAAACCGGTCGTGATGTGAACGACGCGTTGCGAACGGGCATGCTGTCTCACGTGTTTTCCACCGCGGAACTGCTAAACGAGGGGCAATCCCGAGTAGCAGGAGTTGGCCATGTCCGACAATCCCATTACCGGTGAGGTGTCCAACAGCAAGCTGGCGGCGGTCTTCCCGGTGCCGGCATCGGCGCGGGAGGCGGCGGTGGACCTGATCGAACAGCTGGGCTTCCAGCCCGCGCAGGTGAAGGTGATCACCGCCGATACCCGCGACGTCGACATCAAGCTGGAGCCGGAAGGCGGTGGCATCTGGCGCACGATCGTGCTCGCGCACCTCAAGCTGTGCCTGCTCGGCGCGCTGGTGGGTGGCCTGGTGTTCGCGGCGATGATGTGGGCGGGCGTGCCGTACGTGGAGAGTTCGCCGTGGGCCGCGGGCGGCTGGTGGGTGTTGTACGGGGCGATCGGCGGCCTGTTCCTTGGCGGGCTGGTGGCGCTGCGACCGGATCATGACCGCTACATCCAGGCCGTGCGCAAGGCGGTCGCGGCCGGAGGTGGCGCGGTGGTCGTCCATGCGCTTTCGATGGCGCAGCAGCAGGAGGCCGCAAGTTTCCTCGCCGGGCGCGGTGCCGACGTCACGCGAACCCTGTAGGCGGGCTTTGCCGGCATTTCGTCCGGCACGGCGGGGCGGCTTGGCCCGCCGTGGGTGATGCGGGTGGTGGGGCCGGCCGGGGCCATGCAGAATGCCTGCGACCCCTTCGCCCGGATTGCCTGCCGAGATGAAATCACCGATCAAGCCTGAAACCCTGCTGGCCTGCCTGTTCGCCGTCGCGGGCATCGTATGTGGCCCATCGTCGCAGGCCGCTGCCGCGTCGTTGCATCTCGTGCCGGTGCCGCAGTCGGTGCAAACGCAGCCCGGCGAATTGCGGATTTCAGGCGCGGTGGCGGTGGATGCAGCCGAGGCCGCGCCCGACGCGAAGCGTGCATTGGCCGAGGCGCTGGCGGGGCTGGGCATCGCCAGCGACGCTGCGGCGGCGACGCGCATCCACCTGCAGCTGGTGGAGGACGCGGCGTTGGGCGAGGAGGGCTACCGGCTGGTGGTGGCCGACGACATCGTTCTGGGCGCGCAGACCGATGTCGGCCTGCTGCATGCGGTGCAGAGCCTGCGCCAGCTGCTGCCGGCGCGGCCGCAGCCGGATTACGCGCTGCCGCACGTCACGATCACCGATGCCCCGGCCTACCGGTGGCGCGGTCTTTCGCTGGACGTGGCGCGCAGCTTCCTGCCGGTCGAATACCTGCGCAAGACCATCGACCGCATGGCGTTCTTCAAATTGAACAGGCTGCACCTGCACCTGACCGACGACCAGGGCTGGCGCATCGAGATCAAGCGCTACCCGAAGCTGGTGGAGATCGGCGGTGCCAGCGCGGTGAAGGGCGGGCGCAGCGGCTTCTACACGCAGGAAGAATTGAAGCAGCTGGTCGCCTACGCGCAGGCGCGCGGCGTCACCCTGGTGCCGGAGATCGACATGCCCGGCCACGTGCAGGCGGCGCTGGCCTCGTACAACGAACTGGCCTGCGACGACGTGGAGAACCTGTCGCCCTATTCGGGGCTGGAAGTGGGTTTCAGCGTGTTGTGCCTGGACAAGCCGGAGGTGGTGTATCCCTTCGTCCGTAACGTGCTGGAAGAGGTGCTGGCGGTTTTCCCGTCGAAGGAAATCCACATCGGCGGCGACGAGATCAAGCATCCGCTGTATGCCGACTTCGTGGCCCGCACCGCAGCGATGGTGCAGGAGATGGGGCGCACCCCCATCGCATGGGAGGAGGGCTCGGTGGCCGACACCGGCCCGCAGCTGATGCTGCAGCTGTGGAACGACGGCTATGCCATCGATGCGGCGGTGGCGAAGGGGCATCCGTTGGTCCTGTCGCCGTGCTCGTATTTCTACATCGACCACGGCAATTACGCCGGCCAGCCCGAAACCTACGACTGGTGCCGCAAGGAGGGCGTGCCGCTGGCGCGGCTCTACGGCTTCGACCCGGCGCCGTTCAGGACGGCGGTGGGCATCGAGGCGGCGCTGTGGACCGAGCTGGTGCATACCGACGCGGCGGCGGACAACCGGCTATGGCCGCGTCTGGCGGCGACCGCGGAACTGGCGTGGAGCCCGGCCGCGCAGCGCGGTTACGCCGGCTTCGTGCAACGCATGGGGGCGCTGCGTCCGTATCTGGATGCGATGGGCATCGACTACCACGCCGAGCCGGATCTGGGCTGGGCGGAAGGGGAGTAGGTCGGGGCCACGCCCCCGACATGGGCTTGCCGAGATAGCCCCCGTGTCGGGGTGTAGCCTCGACCTACCCGGGAGTGCCGCCGCCGAGGGCCTTGTACAGCGTCACGTCGTTGACCAGCTGGCTGCGGCGCACCTGCGCCAGCGACAGTTCGGCGTTGCGGCGGGTCTGCTGCGCTTCCAGCCAGGTGCGCAGGTCGGTGGCGCCGGCGCGGTAGCGCACTTCGTACAGGCGGGCGATTTCCACCGCCTCGTCGTGCGAGGCCTGCGCTGCGGCAACCTGTTCGGCCAGCTGCTCGCGCGCGGACAGGGCGTTGTCCACTTCCGACAGGGCGGTATGCAGCGTCTTGCGGAAGTCGTTGGCGGCGATCTGGTAGGACAGGTCGGCCGAGTCGATGTTCAGCTGCATCTGCCGGAACTTCAGGAACGGCAGGCTCAGGCCGGCGCCCAGCGTCGCCACCGGGTTGCGCAGCACGTCGCCGAGCGAGGGCGCGGAGCTGCCCACCGAACCGGTCAGGCTCAGGCTCGGGTAGTAGCTGGTGGCGGTGACCTTGATGTTGGCCAGCGACTGGCGCAGCCGCAGTTCGGCCGCGCGCAGGTCGGGGCGGCGCGCCAGCAGCTCGGCCGGCAGGCCCTCGGCCACGGCCGGGCTGTGGGTGACGAGCAGGTCCTGCGGTTCGTCGGCCAGCGGCCACGGCTGGCCGTCCAGCAGCACGGTCAGGGCGTTGCGGGTTTCCACCCGTTGCTGTTCCAGCTGCGCCTGCGCGGCGCGCTGGCTCTCGATGTTCTGCCGCGCCTGCCGCACTTCCAGCCGCGATACGGCTCCGGCGTCAAACTGCGATTGCACCAGCGCGGCGGTGCGCTCCAGCCGCTCGAGATTGGCCTGGCCGCTGGCGATGGCCTGGTTGAGGTAGGCCAGCTGCCAGTACAGCTCGCAGCTCTGGCCGATCAGGCTGAGCACGGTGTTCTGCAGATCCTGCGCGGTGGCCTGCGCTTCCCAGCGGGCGATGTCGCGCTGGCCGCGCAGCTTGCCCCACAGGTCCAGTTCCCAGCCCAGCGACACGCTGGCGCTGTGGTTGCGCGACCAGTCGTCGCTGCTATCGATGCGGCGGCTGCCGTTGGCGCTGGCCGAGCCGGATGCCTGCGGCCACAGCTCGGCGCCGGCCAGCCCGGCCTGCGCGCGGGCGCGCTCCAGCTTCAGGCCGGCCGAGGCCATGTCGGTGTTGCCGTCGAGCACGCGCTCGACCAGCCGGTCCAGCCGCGGGTCGGCGAAACCCTGCCACCACGCGTCGGCGCGGACGTCGGCCGGCGGTGCGGTGAGGTCGCGCTCGATGGCCTGCACCGGGGCATTGATGGTGGCGTCGCCGCGCCCGTAGCCGGCGGGCACGCGCAGGTCGGCGGCCGGGTCGGCGCTGGGCGTGGTGGCACAGCCGGCGACGAGTGCGGCGAGGGTGGCGGAAAGCAGCAGCGGGCGGAAGGTGTTCATGCTCATTTTCAGGGGCTTCCAGAAACTCTCTGATTCGTCATTCCCGCGAAGGCGGGAATCGCTCTTGCTTCGGACTCTTCAGCCCGAGGAGTTGAAAGTGACAAACGATTCCCGCCTTCGCGGGAATGACGGTAGTGATGTTTCAAAGTGTTATTCACTCGCGGGCCAGTGCCTCGACCGGGTCGAGCTGGGCGGCGTTGCGGGCCGGCAGGAAGCCGAACGCCACGCCGATCAAGGTCGAGCAGGCGAAGGCGGCGACGATCGAGCCGGTGGAGAACAGCAGGGTGAAGCTGGCGCCGAAGCTCTTGAACGCCCAGCCGATGCCCAGCGCCAGGGCGATGCCGAGCACGCCGCCGAGCAGGCACACCAGCACCGCCTCGATCAGGAACTGCTGGCGGATGTCGCTCTGGCGTGCGCCCACGGCCATGCGCACGCCGATCTCGCGGGTACGTTCGGTCACCGACACCAGCATGATGTTCATCACGCCGATGCCGCCCACCACCAGCGCGATGGCGGCGATGGCGCCGATCAGCAGGGTCATGGTGCGGGTGGTGGACTCGATGGTTTCGCGGATTTCGGCGGTGTTGCTGAGGAAGAAATCCTCGGTGCCGTGGCGCAGGGTCAGCAGCCGGGTGATGGCCGACTGCGCCGCGTCCATCGGCGTGTCGTCCTTCACCCGCAGGGTGATGCTGCTGAGGTGGCTCTGGCCGAGCATGCGCGCCATCACCGTGGTGTAGGGCACCCACACGTTGAGGCTGGTGCTGCCGCCGAAGCCCATCGACTGGCGTTTGGCGATGCCGACCACCCGCGCCGGCACGTTGCCCAGCAGCACCACCTTGCCCAGCGGATCGTCGCTGCCGAACAGCTGGCTGGCGGTGTTCTCGTCGATCACCACCACCTGCGCCAGCGCCTTGACCTCGCCGGCGTCGAAGTAGCGGCCGGACACCAGGGTCATGCCCTTGACCCGGAAATACTGCTCGCCGATGCCGCTGACCTGCGCCGAGGCGGCCTTGTTGCCGACCCGCGCGGTCACCGAACTGGACACGCTGGGGGTGGCGCTGTCGATGTAGCTCTGGGTGGCCAGCGCGTCGGCGTCGCTGCCCTTGAGTGTCTGCACCCGGCCCGAGCGCATGTCGCCGAAGCCGCGGCCGGGGTACACGTCGATGGTGTTGGTGCCCAGTGCGCTGATGTTCTGCAGGATCTGCTGCTGCGAGCCGTTGCCCATCGCCACCACCGACACCACCGAGGCGATGCCGATGATGATGCCGAGCATGGTCAGGAAGGTGCGCAGACGGTGCGCGTTCATCGCCAGCAGGGCCATGCGGAAGGCTTCGAGGAAACGGTCGCGCGCGGCCTGGAAGGCGCTGCCGCCGGTCTTCGCCGGCACCGTGCGTTGCCGCGGCTGGAACCCGGCCACCTTGTCGTTGCCGCGGTCGGCGACGATTTCGCCGTCGTGGATCTCGATGATGCGCTGGGCGTGCTCGGCCACGTGCATGTCGTGGGTGACGATGATGATGGTGTGGCCCTCGGCGTGCAGCTCACCGAGGATCTTCATCACTTCCTCGCCCGAGGCGCTGTCCAGCGCGCCGGTGGGCTCGTCGGCCAGGATCACCTCGCCGCCGTTCATCAGCGCACGTGCGATCGATACGCGCTGCTGCTGGCCGCCGGACAGCTGGCCGGGCTTGTGGCCCATGCGTTCGTCCAGCCCCAGCCGCGCCAGCAGCGCCTCGACGCGCTGGCGCCGCGCCGCCGCCGGGGTACCGGCGTAGACCGCGGGCACTTCCACGTTGCCACGTGCGTCGAGGTCGCCGAGCAGGTGGTAGCGCTGGAAGATGAAGCCGAAATGCTCGCGGCGCAGTTCGGCCAGTTCGTCCGGCTCCATCCTGCCGGTCTCGCGCCCGGCCACCTTGTAGGAGCCGACGGTGGGGCGGTCCAGGCAGCCGAGGATGTTCATCAGCGTGGACTTGCCCGAGCCGGACTGGCCGACGATGGCGACCATCTCGCCGGCGTGGATGTCGAGGTTGACGTCCTTGAGCACGGCGATGGTGTCCTCGCCGGCCGGGAATTCGCGGCGCAGGTCGCGCAGTTGCAGCAGCGGCTGGTTCATCGGCGCGGGCCACCCATCATCATCGGCCCACGCATGGTGCTGCGGGCGCTGGCGCGCTCGGCGTCGGTCACTTCGCCGACCACCACCAGGTCGCCCTCGGCCAGGCCTTCGAGCACCTCGACGCTGGAGCCGTTGTTCAGGCCGGCCTTGATCCGGCGCGGCTCGGGCTGGCCGTCCTTGCCGACCACGCGCACGATGTAGCTGTTGCTGGCAGCCAGTGCGGCCGCATCGGGCTGCTGGCGGCGCGGGCGCTGCGCGCCGTCGCCCTGCGGGCGTGCCGCGTTGCCGTTGCCGCGCTGGCGCGGGGCGTCGCCGTCGGCACGGCCGGGGCCGCCCTCGGGCACCTTGGGGCCGAGGGCGACGGTGGGGATCAGCAGCGCGTCCCTGGCCTGTGCCAGCAGCACCGACACCTGCGCGGTCATGTCGATGCGCAGGGTGCCATCCGGGTTCTCCACGTCGAACAGCGCGTTGTAGTAGACCGCTGAGCTGGAGCTGGAGGAGGACGAACTGCTGCTGGTGCTGTCCGAGCTGATCGAGGCCGGCGCAGGGTTCACCGTGCGCAGCTTGGCTTCGTACTTGTGGTCCGGGTTGCCGAGGATGGTGAAGTACACCGGCATGCCCGCCTTGACCTTGACCACGTCGGCCTCGGAAATCTCGGCGTTGACCGTCACCAGGTCCAGCCGCGCCAGCTTGACGATGGTCGGTGCCGACTGGTTGGCGTTGACGGTGCGGCCTTCCTCGGCCACCACCGCCACCACGGTACCGTCGATCGGCGCGGTGATGCGGGTGTAGCCGAGGTTGGCGCGGGCGGTGCCCAGCTCGGTTTCGCGCTGCCGGGTCTGCGCGTCGAGCGCGCGCACCTGCGCCCGCGCGGTGGCCAGCTTGGCCTCGGCGCCTTCGTACTCGGCGCGCGAGGTGGCCTCGTCGGCCAGCATCTGCTTCTGCCGTTCGAACGCCAGCTCGGCCTCGCGCAGCGTGGCCTGTTGCACCGCGCGCTGGGCACGGATGTTCTCCAGCGCCGCCTCGGCGTTCATCAGGCTGTTCTGCTGGGTGGTGGAGTCGATCTCGGCGATCAGGTCGCCCTGCTTGACCACGTCGCCCAGTTGCACCTTCAGCGACTTGATCTGGCCCGAGGCCTGCGCGCCAACGCTGACCAGTGTGTAGGCGTCGATCACGCCGGTGGCGTCCACGGTCTGCTCCAGGTTGCCGCGGGTCACCGGCGAGGTCGCCAGCGAGGGCGCGGCCGGCTTGCGCAGGCCCCAGTAGAGGGCGGCGGCGACCAGCACGAGCAGGGCGGCGGCCAGCAGGAGGCGATTGCGGCGGGTCTTGGGCAGGGGCAACTTCACGGTGGTCTCGCGCTCGGGGCCGCTGAATGCGGCGTCGGCGACAGTCTGGCCGGCGCGCACGGCGGCCACAACGCACGGCATGTGTCGGCGTGTGTCGGCGGGCAGGTATGGTGTATCACCGTGTATCAGGCGGTGCGGACGATGCAGTGCGAAACACGTGCGGGCGCGCATTCCGGCCCGCGAGCAGGGATCATTGCGCCATGAAGGAAACCCAAGCCATGCACCGCCTGCTGGTGGTTGACGACGACAGCGACATCCGTGGCCTGTTGGCCGAGCAGCTCGGCCGCGCCGGCTACGCGGTGAGCACCGCCGCCGATGGCGCGCAGATGCGCCAGACGCTGGCGCGCGAGCACGTCGACCTGATCGTGCTCGACCTCAACCTGCCGCGCGAGGACGGGCTGGCGCTGTGCCGCGAGCTGCGCGCGCGCTCGTCCACCCCGGTCATCATGCTCACCGCCCGCGCCGAGCCAATCGACCGCGTACTCGGGCTGGAGATGGGTGCCGACGACTACCTGGCCAAGCCGTTCGAGCCGCGCGAGCTGCTGGCGCGTATCCGCAATGTACTGCGGCGGACCGAGGCGCTGCCGGCCAACCTGGAGCCGCTGGCGATGCGCCGGGCCACGTTCTCCGGCTGGGTGTTCGACCTCGAACGCCGCCACCTGGTCGATCCGGCCGGGCGCGTGGTGATGCTGTCCGGCGCCGAGTTCCGGCTGCTGCGGGTGTTCGTCGCCCATGCCAACAAGGTGCTCTCGCGCGAACAGCTGGTGGCGCTGAGCAGCGGCCGCAGCTACGAGGCGCAGGACCGCGCCATCGACCTGCAGGTCAGCCGCCTGCGGCAGAAGCTGGGCGATGCCGGTGGCAGCGACGGGCTGGTCAAGACCGTGCGCAACGAGGGCTACGTGTTTGCCAGCGCGGTGGAACTGGAATGACGCGGCTGCGGCGGTTCCTGTCATCGATGGCCGGGCGGCTGTTCGTCATCCTGCTGCTGGGGATGATGGCCGCGGCGGTCGGCGCGACCTTGCTGGCCGAAAACCGCCGCTTGCAGGAGTTTGAGCGGCAGAAGCTGGCGCGCATCGCCGACCGCTTGCAGGGCTTCGTCAACCTGCTCGACGGCAACCCCGAGCTGCGCTCGCGGCTGCTGGCCTCCGGCGGACCGAGCGTGCGCGAGGTACACGGTGACTACCGCACCGGCGAGGCCGATCAGGCGTTGATGGACGTGCTTGCCAGCCGCGAAGGGCCGGTCGCCGCCGCGCAGGTGCGTGCCACCAGCTACCGCAGTTGCCTGCCGCCGTTGGGGTTCATGCCCTCGCGCGAACGCGGCGAGCACCGCCACCCGCGCGAACGCGACCCCGGTTTCATCCCGCCGCGCTGCCGTCTGGTGGAGCTGCACCTGAGCGATGGCACGCCGCTGCGGCTGGCGCTGGAATACCCGGCGGTGGCGCGCAGCGCCGGCTCCGCGTTCGATCCGCTGTTCCTGTCGCTGCTGGTGCTGGCCATCGCGGTGCTGGCCTATGTGGTGGCGCGCATCGCCAGCACCCCGCTGCAGCGGCTGGCCGCCGCCGCCACCGAGCTGGGCCAGGACCTGCAGCGCGACCCGCTGCCGGTGGCCGGGCCGCTGGAGGTGCGGCGCGCGGCCGAGGCGTTCAACGCCATGCAGCAGCGCCTGCAACGCCACCTCGGCGAACGCACACAGATGCTGGCGGCGATCACCCACGATCTGCAGACCCCGGTCACGCGGCTGCGGCTGCGGCTGGAAAACGTCACCGACGAAGTGCTGCGCGAACGCCTGATCGCCGACCTTGCCGCGATGCAGGCGCTGATCCGCGAAGGGCTGGAACTGGCGCGCAGCGCCGAGAGCGCCGAGCAGCGCGCTGCGCTCGATCTGGATTCGCTGCTGGAAAGCGTGGCCGAGGACGCGGCCGAGGCCGGCCATGCGGTGGCCTTCGAGCAGGGCTGTGGCGCGGTGCTGATGCTGCGGCCGCTGGCGATGCACCGGTTGTTCTCCAACCTGGTGGACAACGCGGTCAAGTACGGCCATGCCGCGCGCATCCGTGCCGAGGTGCGCGACGGGCAGGTCGAAGTGCGTATCCGCGACGACGGCCCCGGCTTGGCGACGGAGGAACTGGAAGCGGTGTTCACCCCGTTCCTGCGGCTGGAGACTTCGCGTTCGCGCGAAACCGGCGGCGCCGGCCTCGGCCTGACCATCGCCCGCGCGTTGGCCGAGAAGGACGGTGCCACACTGCAATTGCGCAACCATCCCGAGGGCGGGCTGGAGGCGGTGGTCAACTGGCCGGCCCCGGCATGGAGCCCGGCGCGGCGTTGACGACTGCGCGTCCAACGTTCTGTGTCGATGAACCAGTCGCGTTCATCACGAATTGCCGGCCCGGCGGTTTCATCGCCTGCCACGGTGGCCGGGAATGGGGGCTGCTGCCGGGACCGCGGCAGTGCGAGCGGCCGAGAACGGCGGCCGCAACCGGGTGGAGAGTGCGGGGCGGCTGGCCTGATGCGCCATGAATGGCGGGCCGGCGCGGGCTGCGCCGGTGGGGCGGGCGCCCTACCATATGCCGAATCCACCCACGCCGTACCCATGACCCCACCCCGGCCTTTCCGTACCGCCCCGATGTTGCCGCCGCCCCGGCGAGCATGGTTCCCGGCAAGGCTGTTTGCGGCGTGGCTGGTGCTGCTGTGCGGGACGTGCCTGCTGCCACCGGCCCTTGCCGCCGACCCCGGCAGCACGGTCGATGCCACCCCGCCGCTGCGCGATTACGCCATCGACATGTGGACCTCGCGCGACGGGCTGCCGCACAACTCGCTGCGCGCCATCGCCCAGACCCCCGAGGGCCACCTGTGGTTCGCCACCTGGGAAGGGTTGGTGCGCTACAACGGCCTGGATTTCATTGTCTACGACCGCGGCACCACGCCGGGCCTGCTCGACAACGGTGTCGGCGCCCTGCATGTGGATTCGGACGGCACGCTGTGGATCAGCGATTCGCGCGGCAACGTGCTGCGCCGCGCGCTGGATGGCCGCTGGGATGGTTGGCCGCGGCAGGCGCCGGCGCCGGAGGTGTTGATCCAGGCCATGCGCAAGGACAGCAAGGGCCGGCTGTGGCTGCTGTACGAAGGCCGCGGCCTGGGCTACCTGACCGCGGACGGGGAATTCGTGTTCGAGCCGCCGCCGCCCGGCGTGCCGATGGGCATGACCCATACCTGGATGGAGGTCGATGCGCAGGACCGGGTATGGGTGGGCACCCTGGACGGGTTGGTGGTGCGTGGCACCGACGGCGTGCTGCGCCGCGTGCCGGACGACTACGGCCTGTCGCACGGCGTGCTGGTGCAGCCCAGCTTCCTGGGCACGGACAACCGCTACCTGGCCTTGCTGGACAGCCACGGCCTGTCGCACGGCGTGGTCTGGCCCTACCGTGCGCCCGACGGCGTGCTGTGGATCGTGGCCGACGGCGCGCTGTACCGCCTGCAGGGTGACCGCCCGCAGCTGGTGCGGCGGCTGCCCGGCATCACCCATGCCACCGCGATGCTGCAGGACCGCCACGGCGACCTGTGGCTGGGTACCGAGAACCAGGGCCTGTTCCGCATCGGCAGCCACGGCGTGGAACACATGCCGGACACACGCATGCTGCCGCGCGGGCGCATCGTCTCGCTGCTGGAGGACGCCGAGGGCAGTATCTGGGCCGGCGCCAACGGCGGCCTGTACCGGCTGCGCGAAACCCTGTTCAGCAGCTACACCAGCAAGGATGGCCTGAGCGGCGACTATGCGCGCGCGCTGCTGGAGGATGATAGCGGCCGGCTGTGGATCGGCGGTGCCTCCGGCCTGGACCGGATGGAGCGCGACGGCCGCATCGGCCCGGTGCCGCTGCGCAACCGCGCCGGCAAACCGCCCTCGATACTGAGCCTGATCCGCGACGGTGCCGGCAACGTGTGGGCCGGCACCTTCGGCGATGGTGTGTTCCGCATCGCCAAAGGCAGCGACAAAGTCAGCCGTTTCGACGCCGCCAATGGCCTGCCCGGCGGCAACGTACGGGTGATGGCCGCCGACCACGGCGGCCACGGCGTGTGGCTCGGCACCCAGCGCGGGGTGGTGCGGATCGAGGACGGCCACGTGCATGTGCCCGCCACCCCGGGCCTGCCCACCGGGCTGGTGACCGCGCTGCACAGCGCCGGCGATGCCTTGTGGATCGGCACCATCGAGGGCGTGCGCGTGTTGCGCGGCGACGGCGTGCAGCGGCTGGCGCTGGAGGAGCTGGGTGGCGGTCGCAGCGTGTTCGGCTTCCTGCAGATCGGCAACGCGATGTGGATCGCCACCGACCGTGGCCTGTACCGCTACCGCGACGGGAAGCTGGCACGGGTGGGGCTGGAGCAGGGCATGCCGGTGGACACCGTGTTCCAGATGGTGCCCGACCGCCTCGGCAACGTCTGGATCAGCAGCAACCGCGGCGTGCTGCGCACCGACATGCGTGCGCTGGAGGACGTGGCCGACGGCCGCAGCCCGAAGATCGCGGTGGAGCGCTACAACGAGATCGACGGCATGTTCAACGCGCAGGCCAACGGCAGCACCGGGCCGTCGGCACTGCTGCGCGGGGATGGCACCTACTGGGTCGCCACCGCCGGCGGCGTGAGCACGGTCGATCCGCTGCGGCTGCTGCGCTTCCGCGAGCGCCTGCCACCGCCGGCGGTGATCGAGGGGGTGAGCGTGGACGGCGTGCCGGTGCGCTGGCAGGGCACACAGCGCCATTCGCTGCCGGGCGGACGCCGGGTGACGGTGGACTACGTGGGCCTGAGCTACCTGATGTCCGACCGCATCCGCTACCGCACCTGGCTGGAAGGGCTGGACCACGGCTGGATCGAGCGCGGCGGCCAGCGCAGCGTCGAGTTCATCGGCCTGCCACCGGGCGACTACACCCTGCACATCTCCGCCGCGCACCCCGGCGGCCACTGGAGTGGCAGCGGCGCGGCCTGGAGCTTCACCGTCGAACCGCGGCTGTGGCAGCGGCGCGACGTGCAGGCCGCTGCCGCCGTGCTGCTGTTGCTGGCGCTGGTGGCGCTGTACCGCTACCTGATCCACCGCCACGAAACCCGCAGCATCCGCCTGGCGCAGCAGGTGGCCGAACGCACCGCCGACCTGCGCGAACAGGCTGAGCGGCTGCTGGCCGCCAACCAGGAGAAGGCCGCGCTGGCCGAGCGCCTGCGCGAGCAGGCCGATGCCTTCGAGCGGCAGGCGCACGAGGATCCGCTGACCGGCCTGCCCAACCGCCGCGCCTTCGACGAAGGGCTGGCGCGCGACTTCGCCCGCTCCCAGCGCAGCGGCCAGCCGCTGTGCCTGGTGGCGCTGGACATCGACCACTTCAAGCGGGTCAACGACACCTGGTCGCACAGTGTCGGCGACCAGGTGCTGCGCGAGGTGGCGCGGTTGCTGGCCGCCAGCAGCCGCGACTCGGACCTGCCGGCGCGGCTGGGCGGCGAGGAGTTCGCGCTGCTGCTCAACGACACCACGCTGGAGGAGGCCGAACTGGTGTGCATGCGCCTGCGCGGCCTGTTCCACTCCCAGCGCAGCTGGGCCGGCATCGACGACCTGCGGGTGACGTTCAGCGCCGGGCTGGCGCTGCTCGGCCCGGGCGACCGTACCCCGATGCTGCTGTTCCAGCGCGCCGACAAGGCGCTGTACCAGGCCAAGAGCGAAGGCCGCGACCGCATCTGCCTGGGCTGAGTTCCTGTTCGGAGCCATCCGGGGAGCCGACGCTCAAGGGGCTTTCCCCCGGAGGCCGATAGACCGGGGGCATGTCCCCGACGCCCCGCGTCGGTGCATGGTAGAAGCAGTCGGGGTGTAGCCCCGACCTACGCCCGCGGCCAGCCGTTGACGATCTGGCAGAACAGCCGCGCGGTCTGCTCGGTGTCGTAGACCGCGCTGTGCGCCTGGTTGGCGTCCCATTCGAAACCGGCGGCCTGTACCGCGCGCGCCAGCACCGTCTGCCCGTAGGCCACGCCGGCCAGGGTCACGGTGTCGAACACGCTGAACGGATGGAACGGGTTGCGTTTGTGGCCGCTGCGCGCCACCGCCGCGTTGAGGAAATTCAGGTCGAAATGGGCGTTGTGGCCGACCAGGATCGCGCGCTGGCAGTTGTGCTTCTTCAGCGCCGCGCGCACCGGCGCGAACACGTGTTCCAGCGCCTCGCGCTCGGGCTTGGCCAGCCGGAACGGATGGTCGAGCACGATGCCGGTGATCTCCAGCGACTTGGGGTCGATGTCGGTACCCTCGGCCGGCACCACGTGCGCACAGCTGGTCTGGCCAGGCAGCAGCAGGCCGTTTTCGTCCATTTCCAGCGGGATGACGGCGATTTCCAGCAGGGCATGCCGGTTCCAGTCGAAGCCGCCGGTTTCCACGTCCACCACCACCGGCAGGAAGCCGCGGAAGCGTTGCGCCATCGGTGGGAAAGCGGGGGAATCGGCAGGTCGTGTCATCGCGACAGGTTACCAGAGCCGTCTGCCGCGGCCAGGCCGGACGGAGTGGTTTGCTACCCTGTGCCACCTTTTGCCACGCGCGCCCGCTTTTCCGATGAAATGGTTCCGCATCGTTCCGATCCTGCTGCTGATTGCACTCAACACGCTGCTGCACTGCGTGCCGTTGTTCGTGGTGGCGCTGTTCAAGGCGCTGTTGCCGTTGGCCACGGTGCGGCGTGCCTGCAACCCGCTGCTGACCGGCCTGGCCGAGAGCTGGATCGGCGTGAACAGCACGATGATCGGCCTGTTCACCGATACCCGCTTCGAAGTGGGCGGCGATGCCGCGCTGGCGCGCGACGGCCACTACCTGGTGCTGGCCAACCACCAGAGCTGGGTGGACATCCTGGTGCTGCAGAAAGTGTTCAACCGCCGCATCCCGCTGCTGCGCTTCTTCCTGAAACGCTCGCTGTTCTGGGTGCCGGTGCTGGGTCTGGCGTGGTGGGCGCTGGATTTTCCGTTCATGGGCCGCTACAGCCGCAAGCAGATCGCGAAGAACCCCGAGCTGGGCCGGCGCGATATGGACGTGACGCGCCGTGCCTGCGGGAAATTCCGCGACATCCCGGTGGCGGTGATGAACTTCGTCGAGGGCACCCGCTTCACCCGCGCCAAGCATGACGGCCAGTCCTCGCCGTTCCGGCACCTGCTCAAGCCCAAGTCCGGCGGCGTGGCCTTCGTGCTCGACGCGATGGGGCAGGGCCTGCATGCTCTGCTGGACGTGACCATCGTCTATCCGGAGGGCATCCCGTCGATGCTCGACCTGATGGCCAACCGCGTGCCGCAGGTGAAGGTGCTGGTGCGGCAATGGCCGATCCCGGCCGAGCTGGTCGGCGGCGACTACCAGAGCGACCGCGGCTTCCGTGCCCGTTTCCAGCAGTGGATGAACGGCCTGTGGCAGCAGAAGGACGAAGACATCGCCGCGCTGCTGGGGCAGTCGGCCACATAGGGTTGGGCGCGCGCGGCCGGCCTTGACCGGCCCATGCGGCACATTCGCATTGCGTCGCCACGGTTTAGAGTGCGGGCCTTTCCGCAACAACCGAGGAGCTGCCATGACCACCGCCTTTTATCCCATCGGAACCCCCGGCCAGGCCTGGGGGGCGCAGGAGCGGGCGCAATGGCTGGCGCGGCAACGGGTACAGCGCAGCCATGCGGACGAAGTGGTGGCGAAGATCGATGCGCTGCGCGGGCGCTTCGATGTCTCGCAGTACGGGCAACTGGACTACCCCTCCGGCCGCCATCCGCTGCTGGCGATCCGCAGCCGCGGCTGGGACGACGCGCTGCCGGTGATGCTGGTCACCGGCGGCGTGCACGGCTACGAAACCAGTGGCGTGCAGGGTGCGCTGAAGTTCGTCGACCGGCATGCCGCCGACTACGCCGGCCGCTGCAACCTGCTGGTCGTGCCCTGCGTGAGCCCGTGGGGCTACGAGCGCATCCAGCGCTGGAACGCGCTGGCGCTGGACCCCAACCGTTCCTTCGTGATCGACAGCCCGGCGCCGGAGTCGGCGGCGTTGATGGCGCTGGTGGCGCCGCTGCGCGGCCGCTTCCTGATGCACATCGACCTGCACGAAACCACCGATACCGACGAGAGCGAGTTCCGCCCGGCACTGGCCGCGCGTGATGGCAAGCCGTTCGAGCCCGGTGAAATCCCCGACGGCTTCTACCTGGTGGACGACAGCGAGAACCGCCAGCCGGCGTTCCAGCAGGCGGTGATCGAGGCGGTGGCGAAGGTGACGCACATCGCGCCGGCCGACGGCAGTGGCCGGATCATCGGCTCGCCGGTGGTCGCGCACGGGGTCATCGAATACCCGCTCAAGGCGTTGGGCCTGTGCGCCGGCATCAGTGACGCACGCTACACCACCACCACCGAGGTGTACCCGGACAGCCCGAAGGCCACGCCGGAACAATGCGACGATGCGCAGGTGGCCGCGGTGCGCGGCGCGTTGGAATACGCGCTGGCGCACGGCTGAGACAGGCTGCCCTCCGGCCTGCATGACGACAAGGAGCGAACGCCCCATGCGAAAGCCATTGATGGGCCTGTTGCTTGCAGGAGCGGCCTGCGCCACCGCGCAGGCTGCCGACGCACCGGAGTACGACCGGCCCGGCATCGGGTTCTCCACCAGCACCGTGGGCCGCGGCGTAGTCGCGTG
Organism: uncultured Stenotrophomonas sp.; assembly: GCA_900078405.1. Lineage (NCBI taxonomy): Bacteria > Pseudomonadati > Pseudomonadota > Gammaproteobacteria > Lysobacterales > Lysobacteraceae > Stenotrophomonas > uncultured Stenotrophomonas sp. Next base: position 592,992 of record FLTS01000001.1, read on the forward strand.
GGAGCAGGGGTTGCCCGATGGCAGCCACGACCGCAGCGACGGGGTGACCACCACCGCATGGACTGCCGATACCCTGTTCCGCGTCGGGCTCGGGCGGACGCTGGAGCTGCAGTTGGGCGCGGACAGTTGGGGTGGGCAACGCGTGCGTGGCGGCGGGGTGCGCGAAAGCGTGCAGGGCGGCGGTGACGGCGGCATCGCGCTGAAATGGGCGCCCGCGCTGGCCACCGACGGCATGACCCTGGCGTTCAAGGGCGGCACCACGCTGGGGTGGGGCACGGCGCCGCTGGGTGGTGGCGAAACGGTGCGCGACATCGGCGCGACCGTGGCATGGGCGCTGCCGGCCGGCGCCAGCCTGGCGCTGTACGTGGACCGGCAATGGGGTGGGGACGGGAACGGTTGGCTGTTTTCGCCCAGCTATGGCTTCGCACTGGGCGGGAACCTCTCGGCCTACGTCGAAGCCGGCTACGGCAGCGGCAGCCAGCACATGCGCGCGGCAGGCGCGGGCGTAACCTGGATGGCGTCACCCAGGCTGCAGCTGGATGCCTCGTTCCTGCGCGGCCTCGATGCCGGAACCGCCGATTGGCAGGGCGGCGTCGGGCTGGCGCTGTATTTCGACTGAAGCGGGCCGGGCCGGATCAACGCCGCTTGCGCACCAGCGTTGACGACGCCTGCAGGATCGCGCGGGTCAGCTGCGCCATCGACGCCACCTCGCCCTTCCAGTGCTGCCAGTACAGCGGCACGTCCTCCCATGCGCGCGCCTTGACGTAGACCAGCCGTCCGCTTTCCAGGTGGCGGCGCACCAGCGGCAGCGGGTTCATGGTCCAGCCGAGCCCGCCGAGGTTGGCGTGGACGAAGGCACGGGTGGAGGGAATCCACCACGTGGGCGCATCCAGCGGCTGCGCCGAGCCGGCCAGCCGCTGCGCGTAGCGCGCCTGCATGTCGTCCTTGCGGTTGAACACCAGCACCGGGGCCTGCGCCAGCGCCTGCGCGGTGACGCCCCGGGCGAAGTGGCGGGCGTGGAATGCCGGGGTGCAGGTGGCGGCATAGCGGATGCTGCCCAGTGCGTGGATCTGGCAGCCCTGCACCGGCTCGGACAGGGTGGTGACCGCGCCCAGCACCGCGCCCTGGCGCAGCAGCGCGGCGGTGTGGTCCTGGTCCTCGGTATGCAGGTCCAGGGTGGTGCTGCTGACTTGGGCGAAGGCCAGCGCGGCCTCGGGGAACCACGTCTCCATGCTGTCGTGGTTGACCGCGACCGGGATGCTGGCGCGCGGCAGTTCCGCGTCGGCGACGCCGATGCGCTCGAAGGCGTCGCGTTCCAGCAGCGCGGTCTGCTCGGCCAGCTGCACCAGCACCTGGCCCTCGGCGGTGGCCTCGCAGGGGCTGGTGCGCCTGACCAGCAGCTTGCCGATCCGGTCCTCCAGCGCCTTGATCCGTTGTGACACTGCCGAGGCGGTGACGCTCAACGCCAGTGCGGCGCGCTCGAAGCTGCCTTCGCGGATCACCGCGGCGAGGGCGCGGAGCTGGGCATGGTCGATTCGCATTGGTTAAGCACGGCTAATGACGGTTTAAGAAGTTTAGCTCCACTTCTCGATGCTGCACTGCGACAATGTCTTCCGTCGGCGGTCCCGGGGTCCTCTCTCTCCCCTCGGGGTCCCGCCTTCCCCTTATTCGCAACAAGGCAAGTCCCCCATGTTTCCCCTCGTAGCCGCCCAGGCCAGCAGCGCCTGGCTCAGTGGTGCCGGTACCGGCATCGGTCTGTTCGCCGTGGTTGGCGCGCAAAGTGCCTTCATCCTGCGCCAGGGCATCCTGCGCCAGCACGTGGTGCCGGTCATCGCCACCTGTTTCGCCATCGATGCGGCTTTCATCTTCGCCAGCGTCGCCGGCCTGCGCACGCTCACCGATCACCTGCCGTGGCTGACCACGGTGCTGCTGTGGGGCGGCGTGGCGTTCCTGGTCTGGTACGCGCTGCAGTCGGCGCGGCGTGCGGTGGCCGGTGGCGGCGGCATGCAGCTGGACGACACCGCCGCGCCCTCGTGCCGTGCGGCGATGCTGGCCGCGGCCGGGTTCTCGATCATCAACCCGCATTTCTGGCTGGACATGATGGTGATCGGCTCGATCGCCGACAACTTCGGCCATGCGCGCATGGCCTTCGCCGCCGGTGTGGTCACCGCCAGCGCGATGTGGCTGACCGCGCAGGGGCTGGGCGCGCGCCTGCTGGCGCCGCTGTTCACCCGGCCCAACACCTGGCGCGTGCTCGACGGCACCATCGCCGTGCTGCTCAGCGTGCTGGCGCTGACCCTGGCGCTGCGCGGCGCCGGTTGATGGCCGCGGCGCCGGCCATGCGTGCGCAAGCCGGCCTGCCGCCGACGGCCGGCAGCGCGGTGGCGCGCGCGTGAGCACGCCCCGGCCCGCGTTGTGGACATCGAGCTTCCTGTTGGCATGCATTGCCAACTTCCTGATGGGCATGTCGTTCTACGTGCTGATGCCGACGTTGCCGTTCCACCTGGTGGAACAACTGCGGATCGGCGAGGCGACGGTGGGCATCGTGCTGTCCAGCTACGTGATCGCCGCGCTGCTGGTGCGGCCGTTCTCGGGCTTCATCGTCGACCGCTTCAACGCCAAGCACGCCTACCTGCTGGCGCTGGCGGCCTATGTGCTGTTCACCTCCGGCTACCTGCTGGCACAGACGGTGCTGGCCTTCGTGCTGGTGCGGCTGGGCATCGGCGTGACCTTCGCGGTGATGAGCACCGCCGCCAACACCCAGGCCATCGACATCATTCCCTCGGTGCGGCGCGGCGAGGGCATCGGCTTCTTCGGGCTGATGAGCAGCCTGGCGATGGCACTGGGGCCGATGGCCGGGCTGTGGCTGATGGACCGCTACCCGTTCCACGCGATCTTCGACGCGGCGGTGGTCGCCGGCGTGGCCGGGCTGTTGGTGGCCTCGCTGGTGCATGCGCCGCGCAAGTTGCGCAGTGGCGCGGCCACGGTGCTGTCGCTGGACCGCTTCCTGCTGGTGCGCGGCATCCCGCTGGCGCTGAACCTGGCGGTGATCGGCCTCGGCTACGGCATGCTGCTGGCCTTCGCCGCGCTGCACGGCAAACAGCTGGGCGCGGGCAACACCGGCATCTTCTTCACCCTGATGGCGATCGGGATGATGGTGTCGCGGGCGTTCTCCGGGCGCCTGATCGATGGCGGCAGGGTGGTGCAGGCGAGCAACGGCGGCACCCTGGCCGTGGTTGCCGGGCTCGGCCTGATGGCATGGGCCGGCGGGCCGCTGCCGTACTACCTGTCGGGGCTGCTGGCCGGCTTCGGCTTCGGCGTGGTGTACCCGGCCTACCAGACGATGATGGTCAACCTGGGCAGCCACGCGCAGCGCGGCACCGCGGTGGCCACCTATTTCTCGGCTCTGGACGTGGGCATCGGCGCGGGCATGGTACTGGCCGGCGCGATCGCCGCGCGCGCCGGCCTGTCGGCGGCCTTCGCCACCGGCGCCAGCCTGGCGCTGGTGGCGGGGCTGGCGTTCGCACTGCGCCTGTCGGCCCGCTTCGCGTCGTCACCGCTGCGCGCAGGCAACGATTGAGCGGTACCGGTCCGCGCCTGTGGCAGAATCCGGTTGCATGCGCGGCCATGTCGGCCGCTGCCATCCGCTACCGGGGGAAACGATGAGGAAGTACCTGCTTGTGGCCGTCTTGTGCCTGCTGTCGGCCTGCGGCCACGGTATCGATGGCACCTACACCGACGCAATGGGCGTGGCCAAGTACACCTTCACCTCCGGCGGCAAGGTGACCATCGAGGCGATGGGCATCTCGCAGGAGACCAGCTATGCGCGCGAAGGCGACACCCTGAAGGTGGCGCTGCCGCAGAAGGGCGCCTCGCTGGACTTCACCGTCGGCGAGGACGGCGCGCTGACCGGCCCGCTCGGCATCCGCCTGGAGAAGGTCGGCAAGTAGCCGGCCGCTCGGCGTACAGCACGGGGTGCGTTGAAGTTGGCGACAGTGATCATTTCGGCGATCGTGGCGGCCCTGCTTGCGGGCGCGGTGGCCGCGTGGGCGTTCGGGCGGCGGCGACCGGATGGCAGGGGACAGGGCTGGTCGTTCGTCCCGGAAACCTCGCCGGACGCATCCGCGGTGCCGGTGGCGGTGGACCCGGCGCTGCTGCCGGACATGCGCCAGCGGTTCCTGCGCGCGGCGCTGGGCGTGGACGAAGCCGAGACCGAGACCGACGATGACCCCGGGCACCAGCAGGTAGCCGACGAGGTGCTGGTGGCGCTGGAACGGGCCGACCTTTCGCAGCGCTACATCCCGCGACGCCCGCACCTGCTGCCGCAGCTGATCCAGAGCGTCAACGACAGCACCGCCTCGGCGCGCTCGATCGGCCGCATCATCGGCAGCGACCCGGTGCTGACTGTGAACCTGCTGCGCATCGCCAACAGCTCGCTGTACCGCTTCCAGCAACAGGAGGTGCGCAGCATCGAGCGCGCGGTGACGCTGGTGGGCAACGAAGGCATCCGCCAGATCATTTCCGCCGCGCTGGTGCAGCCGGTGATGAACCCGCCCGAACGCGACGGCGGGCGCTTCTCGCAGCGGTTGTGGGACTACACCCTGCGCATGTCGCTGGCCACGGCCGACCATGCGCGCAGCATCGAGCGCGAGGACGGGTTTTCGGCGCAGCTGGCCGGCCTGCTGCGCGGGCTGGGTATGGTGATCGTGGTGCATGCCACCGCCGAGGCGTATTCGCGCAGACAGACGCTGGCGCCCTCGCCGGAGGTGTTGCTGTCACTGCTGGAGCGCTGCACGCCGCTGCTGGCGGCGCGGATCGCGCGGCAATGGGAGCTGTCCACCGACGTCGCCGCGGCGCTGGAAGGGCAGGCGGCATGGCCGCGGGCGAAGGCGCTGGCGCGCTCGCTGGAAGTGGGCGAACTGGCCGCGGCGCTGTCGATGCTGTGCCGCGAGAACCTGATGGAAACCGGCGAGGCACTGCAGCTGCTGGCCGGGTGCGTGCCGGAGCACGTGGCCGAATGGCTGTGGAAACGGGTCAACCCCGACGATCCACAGGACGAATGACCGGCACGGGCGCAGAGTCCGGCTGGCAAGGCCGCACCCGCTCAGGCGCATGCCGCCGCCGTAGATGCCGGGCTTGCACGGCGCGGAAACCTGCCGGGAAAGCCAGCGTGCACAGGGCTCAGAAACGCTGGCCGGCGGCGAGGTAGCGCCACTGGCCTTCGGGCATCTTGCTCAGGCCGATGCGGCCGATGCGCAGCCGACGTACCTGCGTGGCATGCAGACCGACTTGTTCGCACATGTGCTGCAATTGGCCGGCGCGCACGTCCTTGATCGCGAAACGCAGGCGCTGCTCACTCTGCCAGCTGACCTTGCAGGCGGGCAGGGCGCGGCCCGCGTGGTGCAGGCCGTGGGCCAGCTTGGCCAGCGTCCACGGCCCGGCTTCGCCTTCCACGTCGACCATGAACTCCTGCTCCAGCGACGGGCCGGCATCGAGCAGGTGCTTGCGCACGCGCCAATCCTGCGTGAGTACCAGCAGCCCGCAGGCATCGGCATCCAGCGGCATCGGCGATTGCAGTCGCTGGAAATGGCGATGCAGCAGGCGGGTGCCGGAGGCGTCGTCGGCAAAGCGCTTGTCTTCGCGCAGCAGCGCCGAAAGCGCCTCGGCATCGCAGCCGGCGGGCTTGTTCAGCAGCAGCGTCGCCGGCTCGGCGGGCTCGCCGTCGGCCCCGGGTGCCAATGCGAGGGTTTCGCCGGCCACCAGCGTCTGCGGGGTTTCCACGACCACCCCGTCCACGCTGACCCAGCCGCCCTCGATGTAGTGCCGGGCCTGGGCGCGGGAACATTGCAGCTGCGCGGCGAGGCGCTTGTCGAGGCGGAGGGGTGTGGTCATGGCGCAGGCTCGGTACGGCGGGCGGGGAGTGTAGCGCCCGGCCGTTGGCAGGAGCGATGTGAGTCGCGACCGGGTTTTACCGGGAAAGCCTCGTCGCGACTCACGTCGCTCCTACAGGTGGGCCTCATGCTCCAGCGCGGTCAGGTACAGGCGCAGGTCGAATTCGAGCTGGTGGTAGTCCGGCTCCATGTGCAGGCACAGCTGGTAGAAGGCCTTGTTGTGCTCGGCTTCCTTCAGGTGCGCCAGTTCGTGCACCACGATCATCCGCAGGAACCCGGCCGGGGCGTCGCGGAACACGCTGGCGATGCGTATCTCGCGGCTGGCCTTGAGTTTGCCGCCGTGGTTGCGGGAAATGGCGGTATGCAGGCCCAGCGCGTGCTTGAGTACCTGCAATTTGCCGTCGTACAGCACCTTGCCCAGCGGCGGCGACTGGCGCAGGTGGCGCGCCTTCAGCTCCTGCACGTAGTCGTGCAGCTGGCGGTCGTTGCGCACCGCATGCGCTTGCGGGTAGCGGCCACGTACCGTTTCGCCCAGCTTGCCGGCATCGAGCAGTTCGCGGGTGCGCTGCTGCAGGTATTCGGGATAGCCGGAAAGGTACTTCAGGGGCTGCATCGGCGGGCGCGGGGACAGGCGGGCCGGTATCATCGCAGCATCGGCAACGGAACCACGAATTACGAAGATGGCGAAGGCGAACCCGCTCCAGGAACAACTGCTCAAGGCCGGGCTGGTCAAGAAATCGCAGGTGGCGCAGGTCGCGCGCGAGCAGAACAAGGCGCGCCATGCCAAGGGCGCGCCCGCAGGTCCCAGCGAGAGCCAGCTGGAAGCCGAGCGTGCCCGTGCGGAAAAGGCCGAGCGCGACCGCGTGCTGGCCGCCGAGCACAATGCCCGGCGCCGCGCCGACGAGTTGCGTGCGCAGGCGCGGCAGATCATCGCCGACCGCAGGGTGCCGCGCGGCGGCGAGCTGGAATACCGCTTCGATGACGGTGCGGTGATCCGCACCCTGCTGGTCGACGAGGCGCAGCGCCGGCAGCTGGCCGCCGGCGCGCTGGTGATTGCACGCCACGGCGACGGCTTCGAACTGCTGCCGCGGGTGGCGGCGGAGAAGGTGCGCGAACGCGACGCGGCGCTGATCGTGCTCGACCACGGCCAGGGCGGCGACGTGGCGGCGTCCACCGGCAATGCCGAGGACGATGCCTATTACGCGCAGTTCGTGGTGCCCGACGACCTGGTGTGGTGAATGGCGGTCGTTGCAGCGCCATGCAGGTGGGTGCGCTAGGCTGGTTGCCGGTCAAGTAACCGGTCGATGGGAGCGGACAGTCATGGCTACCGGCTGGGCGGGCGATACCGCCGTTCAGGATCAGATCGACGCCACCGTCGAGGACGCGATAAAGCGTGCCCGCAGCCGTATGCCCAGCGGCCCGGGCCTGGAACATTGCGAGGAATGCGACGCGCCGATTCCCGAGGCGCGGCGCCGGGCGGTGCCGGGCGTACGCCTGTGCATCGCCTGCCAGCAAGCGCTGGACGAAGAGGCCGCCTTCGCCGGTTACAACCGGCGTGGCAGCAAGGACAGCCAGTTGCGCTGACGCCGCTGCTCAGTGGCCGTGGCCGTCCAGCCGGAAGCTTCCACTCCAGCGCCGCATCGAGAACAACCACCACAGCCAGCCGGCCGCGGCGATCAGGCCCCCGGCCAGACCGATGTAGCCCATGCCCAGGCGCAGGCTGACCTGGCTGCCGACCAGCGCGCCGGCGCCGATGCCGATGTTGAAGATGCCCGAAAACAGCGCCATCGCCACGTCGGTGGCGTCCGGTGCCAGGTGCAGCACCTTGGACTGCATCGACAGCGCGAAGCAGATCATCGCCACGCCCCATGCGGACGCCAGCGCATACAGCGCCCAGGCGTCGCCGGTGGCACTGCGCAGGCCCAGCAGGCACAGCGCCAGCGCGCCGATGGCGGCGAGCAGGAAGCCGCGCGGCCAGCGCAGGCCGAAGCGCGAGAACAACAGGCTGCCGACGAAGCCCATGCCGCCGAACAGCAACAGCACCCAGGTGGTGACGTGGCCGCCGAACCCGCCCACCTGCTGCACGAACGGCTCGATGTAGCTGTAGCCGGTGAACTGCGCAGTCACCACCACCATCACCAGCAGGTACAGCGCCAGCAGCGCCGGGCGGCGCAGCAGCAGCGGGATGCTGCTGGCCGAGCCGCTGTTGTGGCTGGGCAGCGGCGGCAGCAGGCGCGCCAGTACCAGCATGGTCAGCAGGGCGATGCCGCCGATGGCGATGAAGGTGGTGCGCCACCCCAGCCATTCGCCGACCACGCGGCCCAACGGGATGCCCAGCACCATCGCCACCGAGGTGCCGGTGGCCAGCAGCCCCAGCGCCTGCGGGCGCTTGTCGGCCGGTGCCACGCGCACCGCCAGCGAGGCGGTGATCGACCAGAACACCGCGTGCGCCAGGGCGATGCCGATGCGGCTGGCCATCAGCACCGGGTAGCTCGCGGCCACGCCGGACAGCAGGTGGCTGGCGATGAACAGCGCGAACACGCCCAGCAGCAGCTTGCGGCGGTCGAAATTGCGGGTCAGCAGCATGCACGGCAGCGAGGTCAGCGCCACCACCCATGCATAGATGGTGAGCATCAGGCCGACCTGCTCGATCGGCTTGCCGAAGCTGGCGCCGATGTCGCTGAGCAGCCCGACCGGCACGAATTCGCTGGTGTTGAACACGAAGGCGGCCAGCGCCAACGCGATGACGCTCAACCAGCGCTGGCGGTCGCCGGGTGCAGGAGCGGCGGCAACGGAAGCAGTGGTGCCTGTCGTGGCGGACGGGCACGGGGAGGAGGTGCGGGACATGGGGGCAGGGCCGGTTCGGGCTGTCGCAGGCACGGATTCTTGCATCTTTCGCTGCATTGCAACAAAGCGGTTCTTCGCCCGGGCTTGCTCTTGTAGAGCGGGGCTTGCCCCGCTGGGCTTTGCCGGGAGCGCTCCAGCGGGGCAAGCCCCGCTCTACGGGATGGTCCCGGTGCCCCTGTGCAACCGGGTGAAGGACCGCGGAACGCAGCGGCGGGCCTGCCGCTGCCTCAACCGTCGCCCTGCAGGCGGTTCCCGTCGATGCGCCCGCCCGGCCAGCGGCGCAGGCCGCGCTGGAAGAACAGGCTGTTGGGGATCTGCATCAGCGCGTCTTCGCTCGGGCCGCCGATTTCCTGCATCGTGGTGTAGATCAGGTTGATGTCGATGACGCGGCCCTTGAGGCCGGGTTTCTCGCCGTTCTCCAGCACCTCGATGTGGTCGCCGAGGCGGAACGGGCGGGTGGTGAAGATCAGGAACGTGCAGAAGATGTTGGACAGCACGCTCCACGCCGCGAAGAACGCCACCGCGCCGACCGCGGCAAAGCCGGTGAAGGCGGTCCACAGCACCGTGGCCGACACGCCGACGCGGTCGAGGATGGCCACCAGCGTGCAGCTCCAGATGATGAAGCTGGACAGGCGACGGATCGCCATTTCCATCGGCTTGGGCAGGGTGTAGTGGCGGCCCAGCCGCGCCAGCAGGCGCCGGCTGAGCAGGCGCAGCAGCCAGGCGGCCAGCAGGATCGCGATGATCGACAGGGCGAGCTCCAGCGCGCCGACCCATTCGTGCATCCATTCCGGCAGGTAGTGCTTCATCGGGGTATCTCCTTGCGGGGCCGCGGCCGTCGGCGGCGGCCCGTGGTGGTCAGGGGCGCAGCGCGGCGGCGGTGTGGGCGGGGTTGCCGTCGTTGGCGCCGGGCTCGATGCCGAGCACGCGCGCGAGCAGCGGGTACACGTCGACGTTGTCGATGGGCGGGATCACCACGCCCTGCCGGAACGCCGGGCCGTGGGCGATGAACGGCGAGCGCATGTCCGGCAGCAGGTTGTCGTAGCCATGCTCGCCGCGCAGGCGGTGGCCCTTGCGCTGCATCTCCGTGCGGGTGGTGATCTGCCAGCCGGGCTCGCCGATGCAGATGTAGGCGGGCACCCGGCGGTGCCGGCCGTATTCGAAGCGGGCCGGGATCCGCTCGCGCGGCATGCATTCCATGTGCGCGTGCCGCCCCATCAGTTGGCGGGCGGCGGCCTCGCCGCCGGGCAGGGCATCGAAGGAGGCGTAGGCGCCGGTCCAGCCGAAGTCCAGGTGGCTCACGTCGACCAGGTCGTCGAGGAAGAACTCCTTATCCGGCCCGGTCGCGGTCATGCCATGGTCGGACACCACCACCACGTTCACCCGCTGCCCCAGCCCGAGCGCCGCGATGCCCTGCAGCAGGTGGCCGATGGCGGTGTCCACTTCGCCCAGCGCCTGGTCCAGCTGGGGCGAGTCGGGGCCGTGCTCGTGGCCCATGCTGTCCACCCGGTCGAAGTACAGGGTGATGAAATGCGGGCGCTCGGCGGCGGGCAGCGCCAGCCATGCCAGCACCTGGCGGACGCGGTCCTCGGAGCCGACCGCGATGTCGAACGGGCGCCAGAATTCCGGACGCGCGCCATGCACCGGTGCTTCCGAGCCGACCCAGAACATCGCCGCGGCGCGACCGCCCTGTTCGCGCACGCGGGTCCACAGCGGCGTGCCCTCGTCCCACCAGCGCTCGTCGCCGACGGTCGCCGGGTCGAACATGCTGAAGCGCACGCCGGGAATGGACGGATCGGTCATGAAGTTGGCGATGACGCCGTGGTGGTCCGGGCGCAGCCCGGTCACCAGCGTGTAGTGGTTGGGGAAGGTGATCGACGGGTACGACGGGCGCATGTACCCGGCACGCACGCCGTCGCCGGCCAGCGTCGCCAGCGTGGGGGTGAGGCCGCGTTGCAGGTAGTCGTTGCGGAAGCCGTCGATCGAAACCAGGATCAGCGGCGAGGTGGCTTCGCGCGGGAGCGTGGCGGAGGCCGGGGTAGTGGCGGAGGTGATGGCGGGGACGCCGGCGCAGCCGGACAGTGCGAGGGCCGCGCCGAGCAGGGCGGCGGAGAGTCGGAGCATGGCGTCGCAGCGGGGGAGTGGCGGAGGCCGATTGTCGGCCACCGGCCCGGCCCTGTCAGCCCGTGCCGGCACTGCGGTGATTCGTGCGACCGGCTTTAAACCTTTTCGCCGACGGCCGCATCCAATGGATATGCTCGCCGCCACCGTGACCGCCACCGCTTCCCAACCGCAGGCTGCCGACGACGCCACGCTGGCGCGTGCCGCCGCCGCTGGCGATGGCCATGCCTACGAATGCATCTACCGCCGCCACGCGCCGCGCCTGTACGCGTTGCTGTGGCGGTTGTGCGGCGGCAGCGCCGCGCGTGCCGAGGACGCGTTGCAGGAAACCTTCATCCAGGCCTGGCGCAAGCTGCCGCAGTTCCGCTTCGAGAGCGCGCTGGGCACCTGGCTGCACCGGCTGGCGGTGAACACGGCATTGATGGAACTGCGCGCCAGCGCCGCGTTCGAGGCGCTGGACATCGGCGAGGACGGCATGGAGGTGCTGGCGCGATTGCCGGCATCCATGCGCTGCAATGCCACCGGGCTGGACCTGGAGCGCGCGCTGGAAACCCTGCCGCCGCGCGCCCGTGCGGTGCTGGTGCTGCACGACATCGAGGGTTGGAAGCATCAGGAAATCGCCGAGGAACTGCAGATGGCCGTCGGCAGTTCCAAGGCACAGCTGCATCGTGCGCGCAGCCTGCTGCGTGCGCGTCTTGGAGAAACGCCATGAACCGACACGACGCCGGCCACGAAAGCGAACACGAGCACGACGAACTGGCCGCGCGCCTGCGCCAGCTGCCGTCCGAACGTTTGCCGCCTGCCTCGGCCTGGCAGGGCATCGCCGCGCACCTGCGGGAAGAACCGCGCCACCGGCCAGCGGCCATTGCCACGCCGGTGCGGCACCGCCGTCGCTGGCTGCCCATCGCCGCAGCGGCCGCTGTCGCGGCACTGGCGCTGCTGGGGCCCGGTCGCTGGTGGGAACTACACGAGCGGTCGCCGGCGCCGCTGGAGTCGCCGCTGGAGATGCAGGCCGATGCGCTCGCCGACCAATACCGGCAGGCGATCGCGGCGATCCCGCAGGACACCGTGCCCGCCGAACTCGTTCCCGCGCTGCACGAACTCGATGCCAGCGCCGCCGGCATCCGCTCGGCGATCGCGCAGAGCCCCGATGCCGGCTTCCTGCTCGGGCAACTGCGGCGCACCTATGCGCTGCGCCTGGAACTCACCCGGCAGGGCCTCGCCGCCGCCGGTCTTGTCACCTGAAGGAGAACCACCATGAATGTTTCCATGCGACATCTGCTGGCCGCCATCGCGCTGCTGGCCCCCTTGGCGCCGGCACTGGCGCAGACCACGGTCAACGAACACCACGCGCTGTCCAGCGGCGGGCGGGTCGAGATCAGCAACGTCGCCGGCTCGGTGAGCGTGCGCGGCTGGGACCGCAACGAAGTGCAACTGACCGGCACGCTCGGCGAGGGCCAGCGGCTGGACGTGCAGAACAGCGCCAACCGCGTGCAGCTGAAGGTGGTGTACCCGCGCAACGGCCGCAACAGCCGCGGCGCGGTGCTGGAACTGCGGGTGCCGCGCGGCAGCGAGCTGCAGGCCGGCACGGTCAGCGCCGCGCTGGACGTGGCCGAGGTCGACCTGCGCCGGCTGCAGGCCAGCACCGTCAGCGGTGGCATCACCGCCGGCGGGCAGGCTGCCGAGGCCAGCTTCAACACCGTCAGCGGCGCGATCCGTTCGCAACTGCGGACCCCGCGGCTGGAACTGCGCTCGGTCAGCGGCACGATCAACGCGGCGGGCAGCAGCGGCGGCGAGGTGGCGGCCAACTCGGTCAGCGGCGCGATCGACCTCGATCTGTCCGCGGTGCAGCGGCTCAACGCCGAAACCGTGTCCGGCAGCCTCGGTGTGCGCAGCGCCGGCCTGCAGCCGGGCGGCCGTATCAGCCTGCAGACGGTGAGCGCGCCGATCTCGCTGACCCTTCCGGCGCGCACCTCGGCGCAGCTGAAGGTCAGCAGCTTCAGCGGCAGCATCCGTTCGGACGTGGGCGAGGTCGAACGCCCGCGCTACGGCCCGGGCAGCCACCTCGATGCGCGCCTCGGCGGTGGTGATGGCGACATCTCCATCAATTCGCATTCGGGCAACGTGCGGGTGGACCTCGGCGCGCGCTGAGCCGGATCGAACGGAGGACGGGCGGCTACAATCGGCGCTTTGCCACATCACTGGAGTCACCATGCCCACTTCCTCCTGCCCGCAGTGTTCGCTGGAAAACGTCTATCCCGACGGCGCGCTGTGGGTTTGCGCCGACTGCGGCCATGAATGGTCGCCGGACGAAGCGGCGGCAAGCGCACCGGTGGTGCGTGACAGCAACGGCAACGTGCTGGTGGCCGGCGATACCGTCACCGTCATCAAGGACCTGAAGGTCAAGGGCTCGTCGATCCCGCTCAAGCAGGGCACGGTGATCCGCAACATCCGCCTGGTCGAGGACGACGCCGAGCACATTGAAGGCAACTCGGACAAGATCAAGGGGCTGGTGCTGAAGACCTGCTTCCTGCGCAAGGCCTGAGCATTTTGCGGATGCGGGCGTGCTCCGCATGGGATATGCGTCGGGAAAGCCCCGTGCGGGGCAAGCCCCACACCTACGGCTTTCGCCTTGCTTTCGTAGATGCGGGGCTTGCCCCGCATGGGGCCTTGCCGAGCAAGCCATGGCGCCCATGGTTTTCGTGAATCCGTGACTTCGCGGGGGATTCAGCGCGACGCGTGGCGGGCGCTGATGCGGCGCAGGCTGTCGAGCTTGGACTGGTAGGCCGCGCGCACCGGGTCGGTGCCACCCAGCTCGCGGGCGCGCGCCATCTCGCGCATCGCGCGACGGTTGTCGCCTTTGAGGAAATAGGCCCGCGCCAGCCCGAAGTGGAACTGGTGGGCGTTGCCGTACAGGCGGATGGCGTGGCGGTAGGCGGCCACGGCCTGCGCATAGTCGCCGCGGCGCTCGGCCGTCACGCCCTGCATGAACTGGTAGAACGGATCGCGCGCGTGCACGCGCTGCAGGCGCATGGCCAGCCGCGCGGCCTGCTGCTCCCTGCCGATGCGGTGGTACAGCGCGCTGGCGTTGGACAATGCCGAGGCCAGCATCGGGTCCTCCTGCAGCGCGTTGTCGAGGGCGCGGGCGGCCGCATCGAGGTTGCCGGTGCGGGTTTCCAGCACGCCCAGGTTGTTCCACGCCGGCGCGAAGTGCGGGTCCATCTGCAGTGCCATCCGCAGGTGGGCGCGCGCGCCTTCGCCGTCGCGTGCGGCCATCAATTCGGCGCCACGGTTGTTGTAGAAGTGGGCCAGCGCGCGCTGGTCGGATATCGGCTGCGGCCCTCGGCGGTCGTAGAGCACGTTCTGGTCCAGGTCCAGCGTCGCGCGGCGGCCGTCCACGCGCAGGCCGACGTTGACGTGGCCGGCATTGTAGATCAGGCCTTGTTCCTGGTACCAGCCGACCACCTGCCCGACTTCCTGCATGTGCGCCTCCAGCCCGGCCTCGCGCGCCAGCGCGACGAACAGCAGGGTGAAGGACAGGCAGTTGGCGCGCTGCTGCGCCCAGGTTTCGGCCACGGTCAGGGTGGCCGTGGTGTCGTATTGCAGGCTCGGTATCTCCGGGTGCCGCGGCTGGAACACCATTTCCACCAGCCGCTGCAGGCGCCTGTCGGATGCGTTGGTGTCGTGGATCACCTGTTCCTGCAATTGCTGGCGCAGTTCGGCGGGAATCGCCATCACCTGCTCGGGGGAGGGCGGCACGGCGGGCGGGGCCGTGGTGATGGCGGCAAGCAGGGCGAAGGCATTCCAACCGATCATGACCGATACCCGGAAGGTTGCTGCGGCCTAGCCAGTGTATGCCTTTCGCCGGTGCCCGGAGGAAATCCACAGGCGGTGTGGATGGATGCCCGGCAAGCTTGTGGATAACCGTTGGCGGCGCCCGTGCCGCGGGCGGTTGCGGGTACTGGCGAGGTTTTCGCCAGGCCGGCGCGCGGCTGCTCCGGCGGTGGTCTGCTAGTATCCGCGGCCCCGACGCGATGCCGGCCACTTCCGGGCCTTTCCGCCAGCCGGCGCCTTCCTCCGACCATGACGAAGTTCCTTCCTTCCGCCGAAGCGCAGCTGTCGCTGGGTTTCGGCGGCGACATCCCGACCGAGCGCCTGTTCTTCGCGGTGATGCCCGATGCCATCACTGCTGCGCGCATCGCCGAACTGGCCGATGGCCTGCGTGGGGAACACGGGCTGGACGGCCGGCCGCTGGCACGCGAGCGCCTGCACGTCACCATGCATCATCTGGGCGACTACGCCGGCCTGCCGCCGGGGCTGCTGGCCAGGGCGCAGCAGGCCGCGGCGCGGGTGCGCCTGCCCGCGTTCGAGGTCTGCTTCGACCAGGTGGGCAGCTTCAGTGGCAGCCGCCAGCATCCGTTCGTGCTGCGCAGCGAGCATGGTGCCGAACTGCTGCACGACCTGCACCGGGAGCTGGCGCGTTGCCTGCAGGGCGTTGGCGGCAAGCCGGAGCCGGCGTTCACCCCGCACCTGACCCTGCTCTACGACCGGTGCCGGCTGCCACTGCAACCGGTGCAGCCGATGCGCTGGCTGGTGCGCGAGTTCGTGTTGATCCGCAGCTACCTCGGGCAGACCCGCTACCAGCTGGAAGGGCGCTGGGCGCTGGGTTGAAGCCGGCCACGAAGCGTGTTTCCGTAGGGGCGACGTGAGTCGCGACCGGGACTTTTCCGGTGAAACCCGGTCGCGACCCACCTCGCTCCTGCACTCCCGGAATGCCCGCATGGATGACCTGATCCCATTCACCCTGCCTCCCGGCCAACTGGCCGAGATAGCGGCCGCGCATGCGCAGCCGCCGCGCGCCTACCACCACTTCGGCCATGTGCAGGCGTTGCTGCGGCATTTCCACGACGTCGACGCCGGCCCCGGTTGGCGGCAGCCGCGCGAAGTGGCGCTGGCGATGCTGTACCACGATGCGGTCTACGAGGCCGGGCGCGGCGACAACGAGCTGCGCTCGGCGCAGCTTGCGCGCGAATCGATCGCACGCTGGCTGCCGGATGCCGGCATCGATGCCGGGCGGGTGGTGCAGCTGATCGAGCTCACCGCACGCCACGGCAGCCTGCGCGGCGATGAACTGGATGCCGACGCGGCGCTGTTCCTGGACAGCGACATGGCCATCCTCGGCGCGCCGCCGGAGGTATTCGACGCCTACGACCGCGGCATCGCCGAGGAATACCGCGGCAAGGTGCCGGGCTTCCTGTTCCGCATCAACCGCCGTCGCTTCCTGAAGGGCGTGCTGGCGCAACCGCGCATCTTCTTCAGCGATTTCTTCCACGTGCGCCTGGATGTGCAGGCGCGGGAGAACCTGCGCAGGGCCACGCGATAGGGCAGTGGTGCGGGTGCGGTTTTCCGGCTTTCCGCGTCTGCATTGCCTGCGGACATAGAATTGCGGCATGCGTTTCGTTGAATTGCCGAGTTGTCCGCCGTGATCATCCCGATTCCCGCTGTCGATCCAGATCCAAGACCCTTGCCGCCGGAGGAGCCGGGGCCCAACGAATGCTGCGGCAGCGGTTGCCCGCTGTGCGTGCTGGACCTGTATGCCGACGAGCTGGTGCGCTACCGGCAGGCGCTGGCCGAGTGGAAGCGGCGGCACCCGGAAGCGGAAGGCTGAGCACGCAACGCTCCCCATGCGGGTAGGCTGGCACCCCGTTGCCGATTCCCGGATCACCTTGGACACGACTTTTTCCCTGCCCATGCGGTTGAAGCGATGTGTGGCCCTGTCCACCCTGGCCGCGTTGCTGCTGTTCGCCGCCACCGCGATATGGCTGCAATTCGCGCGCGACGACCTGGACTGGGTGCGCGCCACCCTCAGCCTGTACCTGCACGGGCCGCACGGCCTGCTGCTGCGTACGGCCTATTGCGTGCTGGCCGCGGGCATGGCCGTGCTGGCGCTGGCCCTGTACGCGGACATGCGTGGCCCGGCACGCCGCGGCTTGCCGCTGGCGCTGTTCTGCATGGCCGGGTTGGGACTGGCCACGGTGGCGGTGGGTGACAGCTGGTTGCCGGAGCACGCGCCGCTGCTGGCGCCGCTGGTGCATGGGCTGGCGGCGCAGACCGCGTTCCTGTGCGTCACCGTGGCGATGCTGCTGCAGGCGTGGTGCTTCGATCGCGATGCGCGCTGGCAGGGCCGGCACCGGCTGGCGTGGTGGTGGGCATGGCTGGCGTTCGCCGGCCTGTGGCTGCATGTGCTCTGGCGCGACAGCCCGCGCGGGCTGGGGCAGAAACTGGTGATCGCGCTGGTGGTGGGTTGGCTGGCATGGGCCGCCATGCGCCTGTGGCGGCAGGCGCGAAGTAACGGCTGAAACCGCAGGTTCGCGGCACAATGGCGGCCACATTCATCGGAGGCAACCCATGATCGAACGCTACGACACCGGCCCGCGCATGTCGGAAATGATCGTCCACCACGGCGTGGCCTACCTGGCCGGGCAGGTGCCGGAGGACACCGGCGCCGACATCGTCGGCCAGACCGAGCAGGTGCTGCAGGCCATCGACGACCTGCTGCGGCTGGCGCCGACCGACAAGAGCCACATCCTGCGCGCGGAGATCTTCCTGGCCGACATGGCCGATTTCGCCGGCATGAACGAGGCCTGGGACAAGTGGGTGCCGCAGGGCGCCACCCCGGCGCGCGCCACGGTGCAGGCCAAGCTGGCCAACCCGGAGTGGAAGATCGAGATCGTGATCACCGCGGCGGTGCCGTAAGCCGACCGCGCCCAACCCGCAGGAGCGACGCCAGTCGCGCGGGGGCTCTGCCGGTATAAAGCCTCATCGCGGCTGGCGTCGCTCCTGCAAGGGGTTCAGTTCGATGCAATCCACCGGGCACGGCGGAATGCACAGCTCGCAGCCGGTGCACAGGTCGGCCAGCACGGTATGCATGAACCTGGCGCCGCCGACGATGGCGTCCACCGGGCAGGCCTGGATGCATTTGGTGCAGCCGATGCAGTCGGCCTCGATGATGAAGGCCACCTGCGCCGGCTTGTGTTCGCCGCGGCTGCGGTCGAAGGGCACCACCGGTACGTGGAGGATGTGCGCCAACGCGCGCGCGCCGGTATCGCCGCCCGGCGGGCAGCGCTCCACGCCGGCCTCGCCGCGCGCCATCGCTTCGGCGTAAGGGCGACAACCGTCGAAGCCGCATTGCCCGCACTGGGTCTGCGGCAGCATCCGGTCGAGACGTTCGATCAGGTTTTCCGGCGTGTCCTGCATGCGTGGCGTCGGCTGCGCGTCTGTTGTGTCAGGGAAGCGGCTTGCCGCGATACCAGCGCTCGTGCGCCAGCGCCAGCATCGGCTTGTCCTCGCGGCTGTCGCCGTAGGCGTGGATGCGCTGGAAGCGGCTCAGGTCGAACCGCTCGCGGATGTGCGCGACCTTGCGCGGGCCGCAGTCGCCGCCGGCATAGAGGCCGGTGAGGCGGCCATCCCGCGCTTCCAGCCGGTTGCAGATCAGCTGCAGGCCCAGTTCGTCGCACCACGCCTGCAGGTACAGGTCGATGGAGGCGGTCACCACCACCACCGTGTGGCCCTGTTCGCGGTGCCAGTGGATCTGCTCCAGCATTTCCGGGCGCAGCATGCCGGGCAGGTGTTCGCGGGCGTAGTCGCCGGCCATCTGCGTGATCTCGCCGGCATGGCGGCCGCTGAACACCTGCGAGGTGACGCGGGCGCGGATGCGCTCGGCCGAAATCAGCTTCAGCCGGTAGGCCAGCAGCCACGGCCCCAGCCGCCACCACGCCTGAGCATGCTGCTCGGGCGTCGCCACCCGCCGCAGGAAGCGACTGTAGGTGTCGCAGCGGGTGACGGTGTGGTCGAAATCGAACAGGGCCAGTTGCATGGGAGCCAGCTTTCCGGATGGATGCCTGCCGTACCGTGTAGGAGCGACGCAAGTCGCGATGGGGCTTTCCCGCGGATGCCCGGTCGCGACTTGCGTCGCTCCTACAGGGGAGGGCAGTCAGCGCACCGGCATCCCCGGCAGCGCGCCCGCGTCGGCATCCAGCAGCGCCAGCGCGCCGCCGTCGAAGCCGGCCGACAGGATCATGCCTTCGCTCAGGCCGAAGCGCATCTTGCGCGGGGCCAGGTTGGCGATGAATACCACGCTGCGGCCGACCAGTTTCTCCGGCTCGCCGTAGCTGCCGCGGATGCCCGAGAAGATCTGGCGCTGGCCCAGGTCGCCGGCATCGAGCAGGAACCGCAGCAGCTTGTCCGAACCTTCGACGAAGCCGCATTCGAGCACCTTGCCAATGCGCAGGTCGAGCTTGGCGAAGTCGTCGATGCCGATGTATGCGGACGCTTCACCTTCTGCCTTGGCTTCGGCTTTCACCTCGGCCTTGGCGGGTTTTTCGGCCTTGGCCGGCTTGGCGTCGGCGGCAGGGGCGGCGGCGAGGGTGTCCTTGGAGGCGTCGGTCATGGCGTCGATCATCTTCGGGTCGATACGGGTGAACAGCGCCACGTAGGGCGCGATGGTGTGGGCGGTGAGTGGCGTGGCGATGTCGTCCCAGCCATGCATCGGCGCGGCGAGGAAGTCTTCGGCCTGCTGCGCGGTGGCCGGCAGCACCGGCTTGAGCGCGGCCACCAGCACGCGGAACAGGTTCAGGCCCTGGGTGCAGACCGCCTGCAGTTCGGCGTCCGCTCCCTCCTGCTTTGCGATCACCCACGGCTTGGTGTCGTCGATGTATTTGTTGGCCTCGTCGGCCAGCGCCATGGTCAGGCGGATCGCGGCGGCCGGGTCGTTGCGCTCGTAGGCCTCGCGCACCGGCGCCAGCGCGGCGACGAAGCGGTCGTACTGGGCCGGGTCCGGCAGCGCGTCGGCCAGGCGGCCGTCGAAGCGCTTGGAGATGAAGCCGGCGCAGCGGCTGGCCAGGTTGACGAACTTGCCGACCAGGTCGGCGTTCACGCGCGCGGTGAAGTCGGCCAGGTTCAGGTCCAGGTCGTCCACGCCGCCGGAGGACTTGGCGGCGAAGTAGTAGCGCAGCGCTTCCGGCGCCAGGCCCACGTCCAGGTAGGTGCGGGCCATGACGAAGGTGCCGCGCGACTTGCTCATCTTGGCGCCGTCCACGGTCAGGTAGCCGTTGACGTGCAGCCGGGTCGGCGCGCGCAGGCCGGCGCCGTGCAGCACCGACGGCCAGAACAGGCCGTGGAAGTTGACGATGTCCTTGCCGATGAAGTGGTGCAGCTCGGTGTCGCTGCCGGTGGCCAGCACCGCGTCGAAGTCGTCGCCGGTCTTCGCGCACAGGTTCTGGAAGCTGGACAGGTAGCCGATCGGCGCGTCCAGCCACACGTAGAAATACTTGCCCGGCGCACCGGGGATCTCGAAGCCGAAGTAGGGCGCGTCGCGGGAAATGTCCCAGGCGCGCAGGCCGCCCTCGGCGTCCAGCCATTCGGCCAGCTTGGCCTTCACGCCCGGCAGCGCGACGTCGCCGGCCAGCCATTCGCGCAGGAAGCTCTGGAAGCCGCCGACCTCGAAGAAGTAGTGCTCCGAATCGCGGATCTCGGGCGTCGCGCCGGACACCACCGACTTCGGCTCGATCAGGTCGGTCGGGCCGTAGGTGGCGCCGCAGACCTCGCAGTTGTCGCCGTACTGGTCCGGCGACTTGCACTTGGGGCAGGTGCCCTTGATGTAGCGGTCGGGCAGGAACATGCCCTTGGCCGGGTCGTAGAACTGCGCCACCGAGCGGCGGCTGATGTGGCCGGCGGCGTCGAGCTTGTTGTACAGAGCCCCGGTCAGCGCACGGTTGGCGGCCGAATTGGTCGAGTCGTAGTGGTCGAAGGCCACGCCGAACGCGGCGAAGTCGCGCTCATGGCTGGCCTGGATGTTGGCGATGAAGGTTTCCGGGGTCACCCCGGCCTTCTCGGCGGCCAGCATGATCGGCGTGCCGTGGGTGTCGTCGGCGCAGACGTACCAGACCTTGTCGCCCAGCAGCCGGCGCGCGCGCACCCAGATGTCGGCCTGGATGTAGCCGACCAGATGGCCCAGGTGCAGCGGGCCATTGGCATAGGGCAGGGCATTGGTGACGAGCGCGGTACGGGTCATGGCCGTTGGGGGAATGCTTGGGAACCGCGAATTATCGCATGCCGCGCCTTGCTGGCCGGAGAACCCGGGCCCGAATGCAGGAAACCCGGCCGCAGCCGGGTTTGATGTTCGTAGGCGCGGGGCTCGCCCCGCACGGGGCTTCACCGGGAACGCTTCATGCAGGGCGAGCCCCGCATCTACGGGGCTTACATCCGCTCCCACACCTGCGACTTGCAGATGAAGGCAATGCAGCCGGAGACCTGCAGCTTGCTGCCGCCCTCGATCAGTTCCATCTTGGACTTGTAGACCTTGCCCTCGTCGGGCTTGAGGATGGTGCCGCCGCTCCACTTGTTGGCGCCGTCGGCGCGCATGCCGCGGATGATCTCCATGCCGGTGATCGGCTTGTTCTTGCGATCATCGCTGCACTTGTCGCAGGTCGGGTTGGGGCGGCTGGGGTTGAGCAGCTCGACGATGCGGCCGTTCAGGGTGCCGTTGGCGGTACGGTCGATCTCGACGATGGACTTGGCGCGGTGGGTGTCCGGGTCGATCTGGCGCCAGCGGCCTTCGGCACTGGCGTTGTCGGCCTGGGCGGCGGTGATGCCGGCCAGCGCCAGCGGCAGGGCGAGCAACAGGGTCGTGACGGTCTTGCGCATGTTTCCCCTCCCAGGGCAGGTGTCGGTTGCCGGCGGTGCCGGGCTGCAGCCGAATCTATACCCATCCGCACGGGTATGGAATCCGCAGCGCAGCACGCAGCGGCGGGTGCGGGCCCGTCCGGCCCGGCTTCACGGCAGGGCTTCTGCGGGCCGGTCCTGCAACTGCGGCGCGGTTTCGTACAGCTCCAGCGGCAGTCCATCCGGGTCGGCGAAGAAGGTGAAGCGGCGGCCGGTGTATTCGTCCACCCGCACCGGTTCGCAGGCCACGCCTTCGGCCTGCAGGCGGGCGATGGCCGGGTCCAGCGCGGCGACGCGGAAGGCGAGGTGGCGCAGGCCGCAGGCTTCCGGGCGACTGGGGCGTGGCGGCGGGGCGGGGAAGGAGAACAGTTCGAGCTGGCCGCCGTCGGGCAGGCGCAGGTCCAGCTTCCACGACTGGCGCTGCTCGCGGAAGTTCTCGGCGACCACTTCCAGCCCGAGGATGCGGGTGTAGAAATCCTTCGCGCGCGGGTAGTCCGAGACGATCAGCGCGATGTGGTGGATGCCGGCCAGCAGCGTCATCGTTCCGCGTCCAGCCAGCGCCGGGCGATGGCCAGCGCCAGCGGGTAGGGTTCCGGGTCGTTGCGGTTGCTCAGCACGATCACCGTCAGTTTCCGCTTCGGGTAGCGCAGGATCACGTTGCGGAAGCCGATGCTCTCGCCGCTGTGCCACAGCATGTCGCCGTTGATGCGCCAGCCGAAGCCGTAGTGCGGCACGTCGGGCTCCGGCGTCGCCGTGGCCGGGCTGAACGCCAGCCGCAGCGACGCGCGGCGCAGCAGGCGTTCGTCGTACAGCGCCACATCCCAGCGGGCGAGGTCGTCGAGGGAGGAATAGATGCCGCCGTCGCCGAGCACGGCGCTGGTGGTGCTCTGGTCGGTGCGCTGCCAGTGGCCATCGATTTCGCTGTAGCCGTAGGCGCGTTCGGGCACCTCATCCACGCCGTCCTGGTGGGCGAAGGTGGCGTCCATGCCCAGCGGCAGGAAAATGCGCTGGCGCAGGAAACTGGCGAAGTCGCTGCCCGAGGCCTTGCCGACGACCAGCGCCAGCAGCGCGTAGCCGCTGTTGCTGTAGCGGTAGTCGCTGCCGGGCGCGAAGTAGGTACGGTTTTCCCGCTCCAGCAGGTGCAGCACGTCGATGTCGTGCACCTGCCGGGTATCGGCAGGGTCGCCGTGCTGATCCATGAGGTCCTCGTAATCGAGCAGGCCGCTGGTATGGCTGAGCAGCTGGCGCACGGTCATCGCGTCGGCCACCGCCGGCAGGCCGGGCAGCCACTTCTTCAGCGGGTCGTCGATGGACAGCCGGCCGTCCTCGGCCAGCAGCAGGACCGCCGCGGCGGTGAACTGCTTGCTCACCGAGGCCAGGCGGAAGTTGGTCGCCGGCGAAACCGGCGTGCCGTCCTCGACCACCGCCAGCCCGTAGCCGCGGCGAAACACCGGCTGGCCGTCCTTCAGTACCAGCACCGCGGCGCCGGGGACCTGCCCGTCGTAGCGCTGCATCAGGCCGTCGATGCCAGGGTCCGGTGGCGTGGGTGCGGCGGCGCCGGCCGTGGCGGCGAACGCGAGCAGGCACAACGGGGCGAATCGGGATTTCCACCGGTACATGGCGCTTCCTCCTGCGGGGTCAGGTCTTCTTGCTTGCGATCCAGCGGTCGATCTTGGTTTCCAGGATGTCCAGCGGCATCGAGCCGTCCTTCAACACCTCGGCGTGGAACTCGCGCGGGTCGAAGCGTTCGCCCAGCTCGGTCTGCGCCTTTTCGCGCAGCAGCCGGATCTTGAGCTCGCCGACGCGGTAGGCCAGCGTCTGCCCGGGCTGGGCCATGAAGCGTTCGACTTCGGCGGTGGCATCGGCGGCGGAAATGTCGGCGTTGTCGACCATGTAGTCGATGGCCTGCCTGCGGCTCCAGCCGGCGGCGTTGACGCCGGTGTCGGCGACCAGCCGCACGGTGCGCAGCAGGGTGGTCTGCAGGTAGCCGAGGTGGTCGTAGGGATCGGCGTAAAGGCCCATCTGCTCACCCAGCGATTCGGCATACAACCCCCAGCCCTCGACGAAGGCGACGTCGCCGCCGAGCCGGCGGAAGCGCGGCAGCGTCGCCAGTTCCTGTTGCAGGCCCAGTTGCAGGTGGTGGCCGGGGATGGCTTCGTGCAGGTACTGCAGCGGCACGGTCCAGCGTTTGCGGGTGGGCAGGTCGGTGGTGTTGACGTAGAGCACGCCGGGTTGCTGGCCGTCCGCGCTCGGCGGCTGGTAGCTGGCGGCGCTGCTGGTCAGGGCGCGCCCGGGTTCGACCGGCCGGATTTCCAATGCGGCCCTGGGTTGGAGCGTGAACAGGCCGGGAAGGGCCGCCTCCACCTGCCGGCCGACCTCGGCATAGCGGGCCAGCAGCGCGGCGTCGTCCTTGAAGGTGAACTGGCGATCGTTGCGCATCGCGTTGAGGGCCTTGCGCATCGAGCCGCGGATGCGCGCTTCCTTCATCGTCGCGGTGATGCGCTCCTGCAGGCGCTGCACCTCCTGCGTGCCCAGTTCGTGGATTTCCGCCGGCGTGCGCGCCGGCGTGGTCAGGCTGGCGACGCTGTGCGCGTACCACGCCTGGCCGTCGGGCAGTGCGCCGAGCCCGTCGCTGTCGCGGGTGGCCGGCAGGTACTGGGTGGCGATGAAGCCGCGCAGCGAGCGGTAGGCCGGCATCAGCCGGTATTCGATCATCCGCTTGTACTCGGCGCCCAGCCGCGCCTTGTCCTCGTCGGAGAAATCCTCCGGCAGGTTGCGGATCGGCGCCCAGAAAATGCTTTCCTCGGCGGTCGGCTTGATTACCGCGTCCAGCTGCGGCAGCACCTTTTCCATCAGCGCGCGCGGCTGCACCACGCCGGCGGCCATGCCTTCGCGCATGTTGGCGATGGCCTGCTCGAACAGCGGCGGCACCCCCAGCGAGCGCCGCGACCAGTTCTCGTAGTCCCTGACCGTGTTGAACGGCTGCGCGCCGGTACCGGAGCCGAGCACGGCGATGATGCTGGCCAGGTTGTAGTACTGGTTGATCGGCAGCATCCACGACGGGTACTGCTCGGCGGCCAGCGAGATGTGCGCGTCGCGCACGAATATCTGGTGGCTGAGCAGGTCCTGGCCCTGCAGGCCCTCGCTACCCACCGCCTCGACCTTGCCCAGCCATTCGACCATGAACTCGTGCGCCTGCTGGCGCGAGGCGGCCGACAGGAAGTTGGGCAACTGGTCGTTGAAGCGCGCATCACCCTGAAAGGTGGCCTGCAGCGGGTTCAGCCGCATCGAGGCGTCCCAGTATTCGTCGTAGATGCGGTTGAGCTGCGCCGCCTTGTCCTGCTTGACCGGCAGCGGCGCCGGGCGGCTGGCCGCGCGCGGTTGCGCCGTGCGCTGGGTTTTCTTCTTCGCAGCCTCGGCGGGCGCCGCGGCGGAAAGCGCCAGGAACACGGCGGTGGCGAGCGCAAGCAGGCGGAGCGGGCTGGAAGACATCGGTGGTTCCGGAAACGCACAAACCCCGGAGCATGCATCAGGGCGAGGAACGAGTGAAGAGGAAAGGGCAAAAGCAGGAACCAACGCAAGCGGTTGCTTTTACTCGCTCCTCTTTCCTCTTCACTCGCTCCTGCTTCTCAGCGCTCGCCGGCGCGGGTGAACGGCACGCTGTCCGGCGCCACCGCGCCGCCGGAGATGATGAAGCTCATCGCCTGGTCCACCGTCCAGTCGGTGGGCGTGAGCAGCTCCACCGGCACGATCTCCAGGTAGCCCGAGGTCGGGTTGGGCGTGGTCGGCACGTACACCGCGGCCAGCTCGCGGCCGGTGCCATGCTCGCGGATGACCCGGGTGACCAGCCCTACCGATTTCATGTCGCGGTGCGGGAAGTCGATCAGCACCACGCGCTGGGTGCTGCCGGGCTGGGTCTGCAGGATGTCCAGCAGCTTCCTGGCGCTGTCGTAGATGACACTGGCCAATGGGATGCGGCGGATCACCGCGCCGAACCAGCGCAGCAGGCGCTGGCCGATCACCCGGCGGCTGAGCACGCCCACCAGCAGGATCACCAGCAGCGTGGCCAGCAGCGCGATGGTGGCCTGCATCCACTCGGCCTTGATCCAGCCCAGGTAATGCGGAAACGAGGCGGCCATGCGCTCGGACAGCGGCACCACCAGCGGGCTGCTGATGCCCGACAGCAGCACGAACACGAACTTGATGACCACCCAGGTCAGCCAGATCGGCAACAGGGTCAGCAGACCGGTGAGGAACAGGCGTTGCAGCGAAGGCCGGGGCGCGGCGGGGGTATCGGGCGACATGGGCGGATTGTAGCGGTGCAGCATGGCGGCCAATAGAAGGTCGCGCGCCGGCGTGTTGGTGACGCCCGTTGGCGTTGGCTATCGTTCATGACCCGATTGCGCCGGATGGCTGCGTCAGCGATGGCCCGCCCGTGCCTCCGGCTTGAGCCGCACGTAGACCTGCTTGCGCACCCGTGCGACCACCTCGCCCTGCGCATCGAGGATTTCGTTCTCGAACCAGCGCAGGTATTTCTCGCCATCGGCGGTGGCGCCACGGATCTCGTCGAGCAGCGCGTCGTCGAGCCGGAACTCGGTGGCGACCACGCCCTTGCCCGGCTTGACGAACTCGATGTCGCCGGCCTTGTCCCAGACGTAGTAGTCGCGCCCGAGGTTGTGCAGCAGGCACAGCATCCAGAACGGGTCGGTCATGGCGAACAGGCTGCCGCCGAAATGGGTGCCCACGTAGTTCATGTTCCACGGCCGCTGCCGCAGCTCGACGCGTACGTGGCGGTAGTCGGGCCTGATGGCGGTGACGTGGATGCCGGCCATCAGGAACGGCGGCCACAGGTTGATGCCGTGGCGGAAGGTGCTGGCTTTCATCGGCAGGGCAAGCGGAAGGGTGGGGCGAAGTTTAGCATTCGCCCCCGTATGGTGCGTTGCCGGCGACTCTGCCGTGGCCTGGTGCGGCGTTGTTGCCGGCTCAGAACAGCAGCGAC
Source organism: uncultured Stenotrophomonas sp. (assembly GCA_900078405.1). Taxonomy (NCBI): domain Bacteria; kingdom Pseudomonadati; phylum Pseudomonadota; class Gammaproteobacteria; order Lysobacterales; family Lysobacteraceae; genus Stenotrophomonas; species uncultured Stenotrophomonas sp. Next base: position 619,572 of record FLTS01000001.1, read on the forward strand.
GCCATGCGGCGGCGGTAGCGGCCGACCAGGTCCTCGTCCTCGATGACGCGGAAGGCGTCGATCAGGGCCTTGCGCGGCAGGCCGTCGCCGAAGTTGCGGTTGCTGCGCAGCATCTCGATGAACTGCTCCAGCGCGGCCTCGTCCTCGCCGCCCAGCAGGTGGTGGATGCCGAGCAGGTGGCGGGCCTCCAGGTCGTTGCCATCGGCCTGCACCCGCGCGGCCAGCGCATCGGCGGCCGGGGCGCCTTGCAGGGCGTTGCCGAAGTCCAGCCGTGCGCGGGCGCGGATGGCGCGGTCGTCGGTGGACAGGTTGGCCGGCAGCGCGTCCAGCAGCGGGCCGGCCTCGGCGGTGGCGCCGGTCTTGATCAGGGCCAGCGCCAGGTCGAGCTTGAGCTCGTCCTTGTCGGGTTCGGCGGCGATGGCCTCGCGCAAGGCGGCGACCTGGGCCTGCGGGTCCAACGGCACCGGCTCGGCGCCGGCGGTGTCGGCATCGGCGGGCGCCTCCAGCGGGACAACGCCGTGCTGGGCGAGGAACTCGCGCAACTGGCCTTCCGGCAGTGCACCGGGGAAGCCATCGACGATCTGCCCGCCCTTGACCAGGAACACGGTCGGCACCGAGCGGATCTGGAACGCGGCAGCGATCTGCTGCTCCTTGTCCACGTCGACCTTGGCCAGCTCGAACGCACCGTGGTACTCACCGGCCAGCTTCTCCAGGATCGGCCCCAGGGTCTTGCATGGCCCGCACCAGGTCGCCCAGAAGTCCACCAGCACCGGGGTTTCCAGCGATTTCTGCAGGACCTCGGTCTCGAAGGTCTCGGTGGTGGCATCGAAGACGTGGGGCAGGTCGGACATGGGGCAGGCTCACAGGAATGGGTCAGGGTCGAGATGGTGGTGGGGATGGGACTTCTCAAGCCGGCGGGGGAGGTGCGCGCGGACACCCCAGCCACGACAATGCCGGGCCTTGGATTGCAATGGATGACCACGGCATGGCGATGAACTTCAGTGGTGCGATGCGCTGGTCGGGATCGGCGTCGGCGCTGGCATGGCTGGCGGCGGTGGTCGGGTTCGGTGCGCGCTTGCCCGGCTACGACCAGATGCGGCATCCGGTGGCGCTGCTCGGCGCGCACGGCGTGCCCGGAGCCATGCCGTTCAACCTGCTCGGTTTCATGCTGCCGGGCGTGCTGGCCGCGATGGCGGCACTGGGGCTGGCGCAACGCCTGCCTGCCGGGGCCGGTTGGCCGTTGCGGCTCGGTGTGCAGATGCAGATGGTCGCGGCGCTGGCCTTCATCGGCATGGGGCTGCTGCCGCTGGATGCCGGCGACGTGGACGGCCCGGCCAGCGGGTTGCATGCCAGCATGTGGATGCTGTGGGCACTGGCATTCATGCTGGGCGCGATGCTGCTGTCGCGGGGGCGGGCGCAACCGGGATGGCGGCGCGTCGCCATTCCGGGGTGGCTGGTGGGCATGCTGGTGTTCGTCCTCGGTTTCGTGCTGGGCGGCCCGCTTGCGCAACGCCTGTTGTTCCTGCTGTGGGGGTTGTGGCTGGCGCTGTTGCCGGCCGGGCGAGGCGAGTAGGGGCATGGGCCGGGCGGGCGGCGGATGCCCTTCCCGGCCCCCGGCGCGGCAATGGCCGGCCAACCCGGAACCGGGGGCAGGTGGAGACGCCTGCTGCACTGCGGTACCCTTTGCGGCTTTGCCGTCGCCCAGCCTTGCCATGCCCAGCGTCGAGAACACCGCCTACGACCCCCAGCAGGTCGAAACCGCAGCCCAGAAGTATTGGGAGGCCACCCGTGCCTTCGAGGTCGACGAGACTTCGGACAAGCCCAAGTACTACTGCCTGTCGATGCTGCCGTACCCGTCCGGGGCGCTGCACATGGGCCACGTGCGCAACTACACCATCGGCGACGTCATCAGCCGCTACAAGCGCATGACCGGCCACAACGTGTTGCAGCCGATGGGTTGGGACGCCTTCGGCCTGCCGGCCGAGAACGCGGCGATCAAGAACAACACCGCGCCGGCCAAGTGGACCTACGCCAACATCGACCACATGCGCAGCCAGCTCAAGTCGCTGGGCTACGCCATCGACTGGTCGCGCGAATTCGCCACCTGCACGCCCGACTACTACGTCCACGAGCAGCGCATGTTCACCCGGCTGATGCGCAAGGGCCTGGCCTACCGTCGCAACGCGGTGGTGAACTGGGACCCGGTGGACCAGACCGTGCTGGCCAACGAACAGGTCATCGACGGCCGCGGCTGGCGCTCCGGCGCGCTGGTGGAGAAGCGCGAGATCCCGCAGTGGTTCCTGCGCATCACCGATTACGCCCAGGAACTGCTGGACGGGCTGGACGAACTGGATGGCTGGCCGGATTCGGTCAAGACCATGCAGCGCAACTGGATCGGACGCTCCGAGGGCCTGGAAATCCAGTTCGACGTGCGTGATGCCGATGGTGCCGCGCTGGACCCGCTGCGCGTGTTCACCACCCGCCCGGACACGGTGATGGGCGTGAGCTTCGTCTCCATCGCCGGCGAACACCCGCTGGCGCAGCATGCGGCGAAGAACAACCCGGAACTGGCCGCGCTGCTGGCCGAGTTGAAGCAGGGCGGCGTGTCCGAGGCCGAGCTGGAGACGCAGGAAAAGCGCGGCATGGACACCGGCCTGAAGGCCATCCATCCGGTCAGCGGCGAGCAGGTGCCGATCTGGGTCGCCAACTTCGTGCTGATGGGCTACGGCACCGGCGCGGTGATGGCCGTGCCTGGCCACGACCAGCGCGATTTCGAGTTCGCCAGCAAATACGGCCTGCCGAAGAAGCAGGTCATCGCGCTGAAAACCCCGAAGAACGACGACGAGCGCAGCTATGACCCGGACCGCTGGCAGGACTGGTACGGTGACAAGACCCGCGAGATCGAGCTGGTCAACTCGGCCGAGTTCGACGGGCTGGATTTCCAGGGCGCCTTCGAGGCACTGGCCGAGCGCTTCGAGCGCAAGGGCCAGGGCCAGCGCCGGGTGAACTACCGCCTGCGCGACTGGGGCGTGAGCCGCCAGCGCTACTGGGGTTGCCCGATCCCGGTGATCTACTGCGGCCAGTGCGGCGCGGTGCCGGTGCCGGAAGACCAGTTGCCGGTGCTGCTGCCGGAGGACGTGCAGTTCACCGGTACCGGTTCGCCGATCAAGGCCGACCCGGAATGGCGCAAGTGCAAGTGTCCCGAATGCGGCGCCGATGCCGAGCGCGAGACCGACACCTTCGACACCTTCATGGAGTCGAGCTGGTACTACGCCCGCTACACCTCGCCGGGTGCGCGCGAGGCGGTGGACAAGCGCGGCAACTACTGGCTGCCGGTGGACCAGTACATCGGCGGCATCGAGCACGCCATCCTGCACCTGATGTACTTCCGCTTCTTCCACAAGCTGCTGCGCGACGCGCGCATGGTGGACAGCAACGAGCCGGCGAAGAACCTGCTGTGCCAGGGCATGGTGATCGCCGAGACCTTCTACCGCCAGAACGCCGATGGCTCCAAGGACTGGTTCAACCCGGCCGATGTGGACGTGGTGCGCGACGAGCGCGGCCGCATTACCGGCGCCACCCTGCGCGGCGACGGGCAGCCGGTGGTGATCGGCGGCACCGAGAAGATGTCCAAGTCCAAGAACAACGGCGTCGATCCGCAGGCGATGGTGGGCAAGTACGGTGCCGACACCGTGCGCCTGTTCTCGATGTTCGCCGCGCCGCCGGAACAGTCGCTGGAGTGGAACGAGGCCGGCGTCGACGGCATGGCGCGCTTCCTGCGCCGGCTGTGGGCGATGGTGCAGAAGCATGTCGCCGACGGCAGCGCGCCGGAACTGGACGTCGCGGCACTGGACGCCGGACAGAAGGCCATCCGCCGCAAGACCCACGAGACGATCGGCAAGGTGGGGGACGACTACGGCCGCCGCCATGCCTTCAACACCGCCATCGCCGCGGTGATGGAGCTGCTCAATGCCCTGGCCAAGTTCGACGATGCCAGCGAGCAGGGCCGTGCGGTGCGCCAGGAGGCGCTGCAGGCCACCGTGCTGTTGTTGAACCCGATCACCCCGCATGCCTGCCACGCGATGTGGCAGTTGCTGGGCCACGGCGAGACACTGCTGGAAGACCAGCCGTTCCCGCAGGTGGACGAATCGGCGCTGGTGCGCGACGCGCTGACGCTGGCCGTGCAGGTCAACGGCAAGCTACGTGGCACGATCGAGGTCGCCGCCGACGCGGCGCGCGAGCAGATCGAGGCACTGGCCCAGGCCGAGCCGAACACGGCCAAGTTCCTCGAAGGGTTGGCCATCCGCAAGGTCATCATCGTGCCGGGCAAGATCGTCAACATCGTGGCGGGGTGATTCCGCCTGCGGCGGGCGCGTGTCCCGGCGGTTTGCCATCCGGGCGCGCGGCGGCGCGTTCATCGCCCATGCTGCTTGTGGGTCGTTGCGGCGCCCCCATCCGTGCCACGCGCGGATTGCCCCCCAACCTGGGGGGCAGGAGACCGTGCATGGTTGGCATGCCGGCCGGGCAGGTCGGGGCTGTGTCCCCGGCGGCATGATCCATCTGGCGAAGAGCCTCCTTGGCATTGAATGCCGCGCCGGTTTCATCACCACTCACGCGCGATGCGCAATGATGCCGGCCGATTCCTGTTGCCGCTCCCGGCCGGCTCCGCCAGACTTGCATCCATGACCCGATACCTGATTGCCCTGTTCCTTGCCGCCGGCCTGGCCGGCTGCGGCTTCCACCTGCGCAACAAGCTCACGTTGCCCGACGACGTGCCTGCGGTCAAAGTGGAATCCTCGGTGCGCTACAGCGAGCTGGTGAAGCTGCTCAACCGCGGATTGCGGACCTCGGGTGCCGTGGTCGTCGAGGCGGACGAGGCGCTGCCGGGCGATGGCGCCGCGACGGACGTGGCCAGGCTGAAGATCCGCTCCGAGCGCTGGGGCGACCTGCCGATCGCCATCGACGCGCGTGGCCGCGCCCAGGAATACAGCCTGCGCTATGCGGTGATCTTCACCTTCCTGCGTCCGGACGGCAGCGTGCTGGTGCCGGAGCAGGCCATCGAGATGTCGCGAGATTACGTCTCGCAGCCGACCGACGCCACCGGCACCACCACCGAGCGCGAAATCCTCGCCGACGAGCTGCGCCGCGAAATGTCGGCCTCGATCCTGCGCCGCATCGACAGCGTGGCCCGCGCCGAAGTCCAGCAGGGGCGTTCGCTGGATGGCGCCGGTACGGATGCGGATGACGACGATGCCGGCGGCAACGATGTCGATGGCAACGATGCGGACTGAACCGGCAGCCTCGCCGCGGGCGCGCAGGCGCGGGCGCTGAGCGATGGAGCTGCGTCCGGAACAGCTTGCCACCCAGGCCGCTTCGCAACCGCTGGCGCCGGTCTACCTGATCGCCGGACCGGAACTGCTGCGGGTCATCGAGGCGGCCGACGCGGTGCGTGCCAGGGCGCGTACCGAAGGCATTGGCGAGCGCGAGGTGTTCGACGCCGATGGCCGCGATTTCGACTGGGGGCAGTTGTCCTCCAGCTTCAACGCGCCGAGTCTGTTCAGCTCGCGCCGGCTGATCGAACTGCGCCTGCCGGGCGGCAAGCCGGGCAAGGAGGGCGCCGAGGTCATCGGCGATTTCTGCGCACAGCCGCCGGCCGACGTGGTGCTGCTGATCACCGCCGGTGAATGGAGCAAGTCGCACCACGGCAAGTGGGCCGATGCGGTCAACCGCGCCGGCGTGCTGTCGGTGGCGTGGGCGATCAAGCCGCATGAACTGGGCGACTGGATCGAGCGCCGCCTGCGCGGCAAGGGCGTGCGCGCCGAGCCGGCGGCGGTGCAGCGGCTGAGCGAGCGGGTCGAAGGCAACCTGCTGGCCGCCGCGCAGGAGATCGACAAACTGGCATTGCTCGCCAATGGCGAGGTGCTGGATGTGGCGAAGATGGAGGAACTGGTCGCCAACGCCGCGCGCTACGACGTGTTCCGGCTGGTCGAGGCCGCGTTCTCCGGGCAGCCGCAGCCGTCGCGGCTGCGCGCTTCGCGTATGGCGGCATGCACGCGGTCGTGCGCATGCTGGCCGGCCTGCGCGGTGAAGGCGAGGCGGTGGCCGCGCTGACCCCGATCCTGATCCGCGAACTGCTGCTGACCGCCGGGCTGGCAAGGGTGCAGGCCACCGGCGGCAACCTCGGCGCGGAAATGAAGGCGCGCGGCATCTGGGAATCGCGGCAGGCGCCGTTCAAGCGCGCCTTGCAGCGGCATCCGGCGCCACAGCGCTGGGAGCGTTTCGCCGCCGAGGCCTCGCAGGTGGACCGCATGGCCAAGGGCCGCGCCGCCGGTGACCCGTGGCTGGCGCTGGAGCGCCTGCTGCTGGCACTGGCGGAGGCGCAGGCGGTGCGCCTGCTGGCGCGCGGCACCCGCTGACGTGGCTGCCGGTTCCACTCCCGGGCCGGCGCTGCTGCTGTTCTACGGCGGCACGTTCGACCCCATCCACAACGGCCACCTCGCCATCGCCCGCCATGCGCGTGACGAACTGGCGGTGCCGGTACGGCTGATGCCCGCCGCCGATCCGCCGCACCGCCCGCCACCCGGCGCCGATGCCGCGCAGCGCACGCGCATGCTGGCACTGGCGATCGCGGACGAGCCGGGTCTGCAGGTCGATACCCGCGAATTGCAACGTGCCGCGCGCCAGCCGGGCGTGCCGTCGTGGAGCGTGGACACGCTGCGCGAAATCCGCGCCGAAACCGGCGCGGCGCAGCCGGTCGCCCTGCTGATGGGTGCCGACAGCCTGCTCGGCCTGCCGACCTGGCACGAATGGGAACATCTGCTCGACCTGGCCCACATCGTGGTGGCTGATCGCCCCGGCAGCGTGCTGGAAACGGCGATGCCGGAGGTGCTCGAAAAGCGCCTGCGCAATGCCTGGGCCAATACCCCGGCCTGCCTGCATGAACAGGTCGCCGGCCGGGTCTGGCGCCTGCGGCAGCCATTGCAGGCCGAATCGGCCACCGCCGTGCGCCGGCTGATCGCCAGCGGTGGTGACTGGCAGCAACTGCTGCCGGCGGCGGTGGCCGGGTACATCGCCGCCCACGGCCTGTATGGCTGCGGCACCACGACGTGAATGCCGGCCGGGGCCGGTTTCCCTATAATCGCCCCCTTCACTCATCGAGCCATGCCGCTTTGACCACCGAAGCCCAAGTCATCAAGACCCAGTTGCCCAACCCACCGCCGTCCGTGCCGGCCCTGCTGGCTTCCGTCAACGCGGCGCTGGAGGAGCTCAAGGCCAAGGACGCGGTGCAGATCGACGTGCGCGGCAAATCCAGCGTCGCCGACTACATGGTCATCGCCTCGGGCACCTCGACCCGCCACGTCAAGTCCATTGGCGATGAAGTGGTGCGCTTCGCCAAGGACCTGGGCGTGATGCCGCTGGGCGTGGAAGGCGAGCGCGAGGCCGAGTGGGTGCTGGTGGACCTGGGCGACGTCATCGTCCACGTCATGCTGCCGCGGGTGCGCGAGTTCTATGCGCTCGAACGGCTGTGGACCGTGGGCGACCAGGCCCCGGTCGACGACGACGGCGTGCAGGACGCCGGCTGACCGGTCGCACCGGCAATGCCATGACGGCGCCGCAGGGCGCCGTCTTCGTTTCAAGCCCCCGCAAGGAGCCCGCGCATGAAAGCCCGCCTGATCGCCACCGGTGAACGTGCCCCGCCGTGGGTGGCGCAGGGTTTCGCCGAATACCAGAAGCGGTTGTCGCACTGGCTGCCGCTGGAACTGGTGGAAATCGAGCCGGGCCTGCGCGGCAAGGGTCGCGACCCGAAGCGCGCGATCGAGGACGAAGGCCGGCGCGTGCTGGCGGCGCTGCCGAAGAATCCGTACGTGGTGGCGCTGGACGTGCCCGGCCGCCCGCTGAGCTCCGAACAGCTGGCGCAGCGGCTGGAGCACTGGCGTGCGCAGGGCCGCGACCTCGCGTTCCTGATCGGCGGCCCGGAAGGGCACTCGCCGGAGGTGTCGGCCACCGCCGACGAGAAGTGGTCGCTGGGCCCGTTGACCCTGCCGCACATGCTGGTGCGGCTGGTGGTGGCCGAGCAGCTGTACCGTGCCGCGGCGATGTTGGCCAACCACCCCTACCATCGCGCGTGACAGGCGTATAGAATGCGCGTCCCCGCCCGAATAGCTCAGCCGGTTAGAGCACTTGACTGTTAATCAGGGGGTCGTTGGTTCGAGTCCAACTTCGGGCGCCAGACAGTGAAAAAGCCGCGAGCGATCGCGGCTTTTTCGTTTTGCGGCCGGCTCAACCCAGCTTGAAATCGACCGGGACCAGGCCATAGGCCTGTACCGGCCGGCCGTTGTCGATGGCCGGCTGGAACTTCCAGCGGCGCAGCACCTGTGTGCGGGCGGCATTGTCCAGGCTGCGGTTGCCGCTGCTGTGCTCGATGCCCACTTCCAACGGCGCACCGTCCTCGCCGACCAGTACGCGCAGGATCACCGTGCCCTGGACGCCGGCCAGCAGCGCGTCACGCGGGTAGGCCGGCGCCGGCGCGCGCAGGTAACGCAGCTGCACGCCCTGCAGCGGCGTGGCTGGGCCGTCGCTGCCGATGGCAAGCGGGGTATCGACGACGGGGGCGACATCGACCGGCAGGTTCATCATCGCCTCGGTGGCGAATACCGGCACCGGTGCGGTTTCCACCGGTGCGGGCAGGGCCGGCTGGCGTGGCGGAGGCGTGGTACGGGCGACCGGTACCGTGGGTGGCAGCGGCGGTGGCGTCACCGGTTTCAGCTCCGGTACCTGCCAGCGGGGTTCGCGTGCCGTGTCGCTGCGAATCGGCGTTTGCGACAGGGGAACCAGCAACAGGCCCAGCGCCAGCGCGTGCAGGGCGATGGCTGTGCTGTAGGCGAGGATGCGCGAGGTATCGAAACGGATCGGGGACGTGCCGGATTGCGTGCGGACCATGTGCCACCTCCATGCGTGGGTGTGTGCTGGAGAACAACGCGCGATGACGCGGGCCGGGGTTGCAGCAGGATGTGGCCACCTCGGGCCCGCGTGCCCAGTGCGCCTGCAAATACGCGGGCCGGCAAGCGTGGCGGGATTTCCGGTCAGCGGCGAGACAGGAAAAACGGCGCCCGTGGGCGCCGTTTCCGGGGCTGCCGTCGCTGCAAGGAGTCAGCGACCCAATTCGAACACCACGTCGAGGTTGACCGACAGCGTGGTTTCGCCCGGCGACACCGCCGTGTCCATCTCGGCCTTGGCCGAGCGCGCCATCGCCATCATCGGCACCGGGCGGAAGCCGCCGCTGCTGCCTTCGGAAATGCTGACGATGCGGCGCACGCGCAGGCCCAGCGACTTGGCGTAGGTCTCGGCGCGGGCCTGGGCTTTCTTCAGCGCCGCCACGCGGGCCTCGTCGTAGACCGGCTCGGGCTGGTCGATCTCGAAGGACGGGCCGTTGATCTGGTTGGCGCCCTGCGCGGCCAGGCTGTCCAGCACGCGGCCCAGCTTGGTGATGTCGCGGACCTTGAGGCTGACCGTGTTGCTGGCCTGGTAGCCGATGATCTTCGGCGCCTCGTTGTCGGCGTAGCGGTACTGCGGACCGAGGTTGATGCCGCTGGTGCGGATGTCGCGCTCGGCGATGCCGGCGGCCTTGATCGCGGCCATCACCTTGTCCATCTGCACCGCGTTCTCGCGCATGGCGCTGTTGCCGTCGGCGGCCTGGGTGACCACGCCGGCCGACAGCATGGCCACGTCGGGCACCCGCGTGGCCTCGGCCTGCGCGGAGATGTTGAGCAGGGTGGCGTCGCTGGCAACGGCGGTGGGAATGTT